>NZ_CP063194.1:962886-1283848 GCF_028609865.1 Corynebacterium jeddahense | reverse complement strand
GCCGGCGAGCATCACCGCGAGGTCGTCGTCGTCAAGCAACCCGGCCCTGTTGAGCACCTTCGCGTGCGCCTTCGAGGCGAGGACGTCGTACGGGGCGAGCACCCAGTCGAAGTGGGTGGACACGGACAGGGCGAACATCGCCTCCGACGGTCCGCCGGAAAAGCGCCCGCCCCACAGGGCACCCTCGTTGGTCTTGTGCTGCTCCATTTACTTGCCGGCCTCGCGGTCGCGCTTGTTCGCAATCTGGGAGGACAGGCCGTGCAGGCGCACGAAGCCTTTCGCCAGGGTCTGGTCGAAGGTGTCGCCCGTGTCGTAGGTGGCCAGGTTGAAGTCGTAGAGCGAGTGGTTGGAGCGGCGGCCGTTCACTGTCGCTGTACCGGCGTGCAGCACCATGCGGATGTCGCCGGTGACGTGCTCCTGGGTGGACTCGATGAACGCGTCGAGGGAGCGCTTGAGCGGGCCGAACCACAGGCCGTCGTAAACCTCCTCGGACCAGCGGGCGTCGACGAGGCGCTTGTAGCGGGCGAGCTCGCGCTCGACCGTGACGTCCTCGAGGGCCTTGTGGGCGGTGATGAGCGCGATCGCGCCCGGGGCCTCGTAGACCTCGCGGGACTTGATGCCCACGAGGCGGTCCTCCACCATGTCGAGGCGCCCGATGCCCTGGGCGCCGGCGCGACGGTTCATCTCCTCGATGGCCTCGAGGACGGTGACCTTGCGACCGTCGATGGCGACGGGCTTGCCGGCCTCGAAGGAGATGATGACCTCGTCCGGGGCGTTGCCCAGCGCCGGGTCCTCGGTGTAGGCGTAGAGGTCCTTTGTCGGCGGGTTCCACAGGTCCTCGAGGAAGCCGGTCTCCACCGCGCGTCCCCACACGTTCTGGTCGATGGAGAACGGCGAGGCGGCGGACTGCTCGATGGGCAGGTCCTTGCCCTCGGCGTACTCGATGGCCTTGTCGCGGGTCCACGCGTAGTCGCGGGCCGGGGCGATGATCTCAAGGTTCGGGTCCTGGTTGAGGAAGCCGACCTCGAAGCGGACCTGGTCGTTGCCCTTGCCGGTGCAGCCGTGGGCGACGTGGGTGCCGCCGAACTGGTGGCCGGCCTCGACGAGGTGCTTGACGATGAGCGGGCGCGAGATCGCGGAGAGGAGCGGGTACTGGCCCTGGTACATGCCGTTGGCCTTGATCGTGGGCAGGCAGTATTCGTCGGCGAACTCGTCCTTCGCGTCGACCACCACAGCCTCGACCGCGCCGCAGTCGAGCGCGCGCTGGCGCACGGACTCCATGTCCTCGCCGCCCTGGCCGAGGTCGAGGGAGACGGCGACGACCTCGCCGCCCGTCATCTCGGCGAGGTACGGGATGGCGACAGAGGTGTCCAGGCCGCCCGAGTAGGCGAGCACAACGCGGTTAGTCATAACGGTATATCTCCTTGAGGTTGAGTTCTTGGAAAGTTGGTTTTGTGGTTAATCGTGCATCCCGAAGATCTCGCGGGCGAGGTCTTCTCCCGTGAGCGGATCGCGCGCGAGCACGAAAATCGTATCGTCACCCGCGATGGAGCCGACGACCTGCTCGAGGCCGACGCGGTCGATGTAGCTCGCGAGGTATTGCGCCGCGCCCGGCGGGGTACGCAGCACCGCGATATTGCCGGAGTGGTCGACCGAGACGACGAGTTCCTCGATCATCCGCCGCAGCTTCTCCCGCGGGCCGGAGTGCGCGACGTCGAGCGCCTCGGCCTCGCCGCCGACGGTGTAGTACGCACGCCCGCCGCCGCGCGGCCGGACCTTCTTCGCGCCGAGCTCGTCGAGGTCGCGCGACAGGGTCGCCTGCGTGATGTCGATCCCCTCGTCCAGCAGCAGCTCGGACAGCTGCACCTGGGAGGACACGCGAGTCTGGTCGAGCAGCTCGAGGATTCTCGCCTGCCGCGCGGTGCGGGACACGGGTTGGGTCATGCTTGATGCTCCAGAAGCCAGGCCAGCAACGCTTTCTGGGCGTGCAGGCGGTTTTCTGCCTCGTCGAAGACGCGCGACTGCGGGCCGTCGATAACGTCCGCGGCGACTTCGTTCCCGCGGTATGCGGGGAGACAGTGTAAGAATATGGCGTCCTCCGCCGCGGCGGCCATCAGGTCCGCATTCACCTGGTACGGCAGGAACGGCGTGCGGCGGTCCTTGCCGTCGCCCTCCATCCCCATGGACACCCAGGTGTCCGTGATCACGACGTTCGCCCCGGCGGCAGCCGCGACGTCGTCAGTGACCTCGACCCGCGCCCCCGTCTCGGCGGCGCGTCGACGCGCCCGCTCCACGAACTCCGCGCGCGGCTGGAAGCTAGCCGGGGCGATGACGGTGATATCCACCCCGGCGGTGGCGAACCCGATGAGGTACGAGTTGGCCATGTTGTTGTCGCCGTCGCCGAGGTACACGGCCTTCACGCCCTTCAGCCCCGCCGGCCCCTCCTCGGGGCAGAACTCCTCGACCATCGTCTGCAGGTCCGCGAGGATCTGGCACGGGTGCAGGTCGTCGGACAGGGCGTTGACGATGGGCACGGTCGCGGTCTCCGCCATCGCGAGCAGGTTGGATTGGGCGTAGGTGCGCCAGACGATCGCCTCGACGTAGCGCGAGAGCACCGCCCCGGTGTCCTGGTAGCTCTCCTTCTCGCCCATCTGCGCGTTGCCGGTCTCGGTGACGACGGCGTGCCCGCCGAGTTGCGCGATGCCGGCGTCGAAGGAGAAGCGGGTGCGCGTTGAGGTCTTATCGAAGAGCACGGCGACCGACCGCGGCCCCTCGAGCGGGCGGCGCGAGAACGGCGCGCGCTTGAGCTCCGCGGCGAGCGCGAGCACCTCCGCCTGCTCCGCCGGGGTGAGGTCGTCGTCGGCGAGGAAATGTCGAACCATGGTGTTAGCTCCTTTCTGTTGCGTCCGCGATGGCCCCGGCGAGTCGCTCGGCGGCCTGACGGATTTCTTCATCGTTGATCACCAGCGGCGGCGTCAGCCTGATCACCGTGTCGCTCGGCGCGTTGAGGATCACGCCGCGCTCGAGCCCATGCGTGACGACGAGCTTCGCCACCTCAGCGTCCAACACCACCCCAAGCATCAACCCGCGTCCGCGGACGTCCTTGACGCCGGGGATGCGCGAGGCTTCGTCGCGAAGCAACTGTCCCTTGCGCCGCACCTCGGCGAGGAACCCGTCGTCGACCGTGCGCAGCACCGCGCCGGCGGCGGCGCACGCGACGGGGTTGCCGCCGAAGGTGGTGCCGTGGCTGCCCGCCGTGAACAGGCCGGCCGCCGGCCCGCGGGCGATGGTTGCGCCGATGGGCAGACCGCCGCCGAGGCCCTTCGCCATGGTGATCACGTCGGGCAGCACGCCCTCGTGTTCGAAGGCGAAGAAGTCGCCGGTGCGGCCGACGCCGGTCTGGACCTCGTCGACGATGAGGAGGATGCCGTGGGCGTCGCACAGCTGGCGCACCGCGGGGAGGAAGCCGGCGGGCGCGGGCACGACGCCAGTCTCCCCCTGGATCGGCTCGAGGATGATCGCGGCGGTGCCCGCCGGATCCTGCGCCACGAGGGCCGTGAGCGCGTCGATGTCGCCGTAAGGGTAGAACTCCACCCCGGCGGGCATCGGCTCGAACGGCGCGCGCTTGTCTGGCTGGCCGGTCATGGCGAGCGCGCCCATCGTGCGCCCGTGGAAGCCCCGCTCGGCGGCGAGGATGCGGCGGCGCCCGGTCAGGCGGGCGAGCTTGAAGGCGGCCTCGTTGGCCTCCGCCCCGGAGTTGCAGAAGAACACGCGCGCCGTGTCGTCCCCCACGCGTGCGCACAGCCCCTCGGCGGCCTCGATAACCGGCCGGGAGCCGAACAGGTTGGACACGTGGCCGAGGGTGCTCATCTGCTGGGTCACGGCCTCCACCACGGCGGGGTGCGCGTGGCCGAGGGCGTTAACCGCGATGCCGGCGAGCATGTCGATGTAGGTGTTGCCGTCCGCGTCGGTGACGGTGGCGCCGCTGCCGGAGACCAGCTCCACCGGCGGGGCCGGGTAGGTGTCCAGCAGCGCGGCGCCCCAGCGGGATTGGAAGTCGCTCATGCGTCGTCCTTTCTGAAGATGTTGCCGTCGGGGTACTGGGCGCGGTCGTAGTCGTCGGGCAGCACCATGGTGCCCACCCCGCCCGTGGTGAGCAGCTCCAAGAGCACCGAGTGGGCCACCCGGCCGTCGATGACGTGCGCGGCCTTCACCCCGGACTGCACCGCGTGGAGGCAGGCCTGCATCTTCGGGATCATGCCAGTGGACAGGCTCGGCAGCATGCGCTCGAGCTCCGCCGCCTCGATCTTGGACAGCAGCGAGTCCTTGTTGGGCCAGTCGGTGTACAGGCCTTCGACGTTGGTGAGCACCACGAGTCGCTCCGCGCCGATCGCCGCCGCGAGCGCCCCGGCCGCCTCGTCGGCGTTGATGTTGTAGACCTCCTCGTCGCGGCCCGGTGCAATGCCGGAGACGACGGGGATGCGCCCGGCCTCGATGATGTCCATCACCGCCGCCGGGTTGACGTCCGTGATGGTGCCCACGAGCCCGATGTCGCGGGACTCGCCGTCCACCTCCACCGTCCGGCGCTCGGCGGTGAATAGCCCGGCGTCCTCGCCCGAGGTGCCGACGGCGTACGGGCCGTGCGAGTTGATTTTGCCCAGCAGGTCCCGGCCCACCTGCCCGAAGAGGACCATGCGGACGACGTCGAGGATCTCCGGCGTGGTCACCCGGAACCCGCCGACGAACTCACCGCCGTCGAGCCCCAGCCGGGCGAGCATCGCGCTGATCTGCGGGCCGCCGCCGTGCACGACCACCGGTTTCGCGCCGACGGTGCGCAGGAAGACCATGTCCGCGGCGAAGGCGGCCTTGAGGTCTTCGTCGATCATGGCGTTGCCGCCGTACTTCACCACCACGATCTTGTCGCGGTAGTGCTGCAGCCACGGCAGGGCCTCCGCGAGCACGGTGGCGCGCTGCTCGTTGGTGAGGTTGGGCATCATATTGGCCATCCCCCTAACTCGTGTACGCGGAGTTGATCTCGACGTACGCGTGTGAAAGGTCGGTCGTGCGCACCGTCGCGCGGCCCGCACCGCCGGTGCCCAGATCCACCACGACGTCGATGTCCGCGCCGCTGAGGTCCACGTCCCGGGCCCCGGGCGCGCCGGCGGAGCGCTCGCACACGGTGTGGCCGTTGAAGGCCACGGTGATGTTCTCCGCGTCCATCTCCGCATCCGCCATGCCCACGGCCGCGAGCACGCGGCCCCAGTTCGGGTCGGAGCCGAACATCGCCGTCTTCACCAGATTGTCGCGCCCGATCGTGCGCGCCGCCTCGAGCGCCTGCGCGTCATCCGCGGCGCCGGCGACGGTGATGGACACGCGCTTGGTCACGCCCTCCGCGTCCGACTGCATCAGGGCGGCGAGCTGCGCGCACGCCTCGTGCACCGCCGCGTCGAGCTCCTCCTGCGCGGGGGCCACGCCGCTCGCGCCGGAGGCCATCGCGATCACCGTGTCGTTGGTGGACGTCGAGCCGTCGATGTCCAGCGTGTTGAAGGTATCGGCGACGGCGGCCTCGACGGCCCGCTGCAGCGCCGCACTGCTCACCTGGGCGTCCGTGGTCACGCACACGAGCATCGTCGCCAGCGACGGCGCCATCATGCCCGCACCCTTGCCCATCGCGCCGAGCGTCCACCCGCTGCCACGGACTACGACCTGCTTCGCCACGGTGTCCGTGGTCATGATCGCCTCGGCAGCCGCCGCGCCGTGATCACCGAGCTGCGTGGCAGCGGCCCCGATCCCGGCCGCCACCTTCTCCATCGGCAGCGCGTCGCCAATAATGCCCGTCGAGCACACCGCGACCCTTACCGGGTCGGCGCCGACGCCCTGCGCGGCGAGGCGTTGCATCTCGCGCGCGTCCGCCTCGCCCTGCGCGCCGGTGCAGGCGTTGGCGTTGCCCGAGTTGAAGACGACGGCCTGCAGCGCGCCGCCGGCAACGGCCTCGCGGCTGACCTTCACGGGCGCCGCGAACACTTTGTTGCGGGTAAAGACAGCGGCTGCGGCGTACTCGGGCCCTTCGTTGACCACGATGGCCACGTCCGGCTTGCCGGACGGCTTGATGCCGGCGCGGGTCGCGGCGGCGGAGAATCCTTGGGGCGCGGTGACTCCAGTCTCGCTCATTGGGGTTCGGTCCTTTCGACGGGGAGGTTCTGGGGCGGGGCGGCGGTTACGGAGCCACCGCGGCTCGCGGCAATCCCGCCGCCTCCTCGAACCCGAGCGCGAGGTTCATGCACTGCACCGCCGCTCCCCCGGTGCCCTTGGTGAGGTTGTCGATTGCGGAGGTCACCACCAGCTTGTCCTGGGCCGGATCGACCGCGACCTGCACGTGGCACATGTTCGAGCCGAGCACGTGCTGCGTTTCGGGCTGCTGCTTCTCTGGGAGCAGGCGCAGGAACGGCTCGCCCTTGTAGGCGGCCGCGTACGCGGCGCGGGCCTGCGTGGTGCTCACATCCCCGGCGAGCGGCGCAACCACCGTGGTGAGGATGCCGCGCGGCAGCGGCGCGAGGACCGGGGTGAAGGTGAGGCGGACGTCGTCCTCCGCAACCTCCTGCAGGTTCTGCACCATCTCCGGGGTGTGGCGGTGAGCGCCGGCGACGTTGTAGGCGCGCAGCGACCCCATCGTCTCGGCGCCGAGCGTAGCCACTGAGGCCTTCTTACCCGCCCCGGAAACACCGCTGACGGAAACGACCGACAGGTCTGGCTCGATGAGGCCCGCCTCGAGCGCCGGCCACGCGGCGAGCGTCGCCCCCGTGGGGAAGCACCCCGGCACCGCGATCCTGCGCGCCCCGGCGAGCTCATCGCGGTGGCCCGGCAGCTCCGGCAGCCCGTACGGCCAGCACCCGGCGTATCCGGGGCCGTAGTGGGCCAGCCAGTCGTCCTCGTTGCGGAGCCGGAAGTCGGCGGCGCAGTCGATCACCACCACATCGTCTGGCAGCGCGGCCCCGATTTCCGCCGAGTGCCCGTGCGGCAGGGCCAAGAAGACCACATCGTGCTCGGCCAGGGTGTCCAGCGCCGTGTCCTCGATCTCCCGGTCCGCGAGCTGCGGCAGGTGCGGCATGAGCTCCCCCACGCTGGCGCCCGCGCTCGACGCGCCGGTGAGCGCCCCGATCTCGAGCTCACCGGTGAGGTAGGCGGGGTGGCCGAGTAGGAGGCGGAGAATCTCCCCACCCGCGTACCCGGACGCACCCGCGACCGCGACCTTCCACACGCTGTCTGACATACCGGCGAGTATATCAGTTATACAGTCGAGTGGAAGTTATTCACCCGAAACGGGTGCGGATCAGCCGCGCATCTCCGCGCCGTGGCGCTGCTTCGCCAGCTCCGCGGCGGCGAGGCGCGCCTCGGACGCCTCCTCCTCCGTGAGCGTGCGGTCAGGGGCGCGGAAAGCAAGGCCGAACGCGAGCGACTTCTTGCTTTCGCCGAGGGCGTCGGAACGGTACACGTCGAAAAGCTGCACCGCCTCGACGAGCTCACCCGCGCCCTCCTCGAGGGTGCGGCGGACGTCTTCGGCGGCGACCGCCTCGTCGACGACGAGCGCGATGTCCTGGTTGAGCAGCGGGAACGCGGACAGGCGAGGGGCCGGGAAGCGCTCCTCGAGCGGGATCGCGGTGAGGTCGATCTCCATCGCGCACGTGCGGGCGGGCAGCCCGAGCCGTTCGAGAACCTGCGGGTGGAGCTCGCCGGCGTGGCCGACGACGACGTTCGCGCCATCCGCGCCGCGGACCGACAGCTCGGCGCAGCGGCCCGGGTGCCACGGCAAGTACTCGGCGGCTGCAACGGCCAGCTCGACGCCGCAGGCGCGGGCGACGACCTGGGCGGCGTCGACGGCGTCGGACCAGTCGTAACCGCGGCCCGCACCCCACGGCCCAGCGAGCTCGGCGTTGCCCACCGCGACGGTCGCGGCGTGGAGGTGCTGCTCGGGCAGGGACTCGATGAGTTCGGCGATGACCTCTGCCGACGGCCGCTCGGCGACGCTCGGCAGCGGCGAGACGTCCGCGCGCTTTTCGGAGGTCTGCGCGACCGAGTAGACGGCGACGTCGGCGCGGCCGCGCGCGACGTTGCGCCCCACCGCCTCGAGCATCGACGGCAGCAGCGTCGTGCCCAGCACGCCGTAATCGGCGTCGAGCGGGTTCTGGACCTTCACGGTCTTGCGGCGCGGGTCGTCCGCGTCGAGGCCCCAGGTATCGAACGTGTCGTTGGCGATGAACGGCGTCGGGATGATCTCCGCGTAGCCCGAGTACGCCAGCGCGTGCGTGACGGCGCGGCGGCGGCGCTGCAGCGGGCTCAGACCCCGGCCGCCGCGCGGGGTGGGCAGCACGAGCGGGATCTCGTCGAGCCCCTCGAGGCGCACGACCTCCTCGACCAGCTCCACCGGCACCGTGATGTCCGTGCGCCACGTCGGCGGGGTGACCTGCAGCTCCTCGCCGTCGCCCTCGACCGCGCAGCCAACCTCCTCGAGGCGGCGCACGACGGTCTCGCGCGGGTACTCCACGCCGACGAGCTCCGACGGGCGCGCGGCGCGCATCGCAATCGCAGTCCGCGTCTCGACGCCGCCGACCAGCGTGCGCCCCGCCGCCACGGTGCCGCCGGCGATCTGGGTGAGCAGCGCGCAGGCGATGTCGAGTGCGACCTCCACCAGCGCGGGGTCCACGCCGCGTTCGAAGCGCCGGGACGCCTCCGAGCTGAGCTTGTGGCGGCGCGCGGTGCGGGCGACGGTGAGCGCGTCCCACGTCGCTGCCTCGAAGTGCACGTTCACCGTCCCGCCGGAGATCTCGGAGGTCGTGCCGCCCATGACGCCGGCGAGCGACTGGATGCCGTTGTCGTCGCTGATCACCACGTCCTCGGCGCTCAGCGTGCGCTTCACGTGGTCGAGGGTCTCGAATTCTTCGCCGTCGGCGGCGTTGCGCACGTGCAGGCCGCCGGCGATCTTGTCGGCGTCGAAGGCGTGCATCGGCTGGCCGGTGAGCAGCATGACGTAGTTGGTCACGTCAGTCGCGGCGTTGACGGAACGGATGCCGGCGAGCATGAGCTCGCGCTGCATCCAGAAGGGCGCGGCGGCGTGCGGGTCGATGCCTTCGACGGTGCGCAGGCCGAAGCGCTTCGCCTTCGTCGCCGGGTCAACGGTGACCGCGATGGTCTCCCCGCTCGGCGCCGGGACCACGCTCACGTCGATGCCGGCCACCGACGGGTCACTGGCGACGTCGGTATAGCGCAGGTCGAAGGCGGAGGCGATCTCGCGGGTCAGGCCGCGCGCGGACAGCGCGTAGCCGCGGTCCGGGGTGACGTTGACGTCGAAGACGGTGTCGTCCGAGCCGAGGATGGCGCGGGCGTCGTCGCCGGGGGCGGTGCCGGCCGGCAGGGAGGCGTCGTCAAGCGTGATGATGCCCTCGCTCTTCTGGGCGAGCCCGAGCTCGGCGGCGGAGGCCATCATGCCGTTCGAGATGTGGTCGTAGGTCTCGCGCGCGGCGATGGCGAAGCCGCCCGGCAGCACCGCGCCCGGCAGCGAGACGACGACGAGGTCGCCCTCCTTGAAGTTGCGCGCGCCGCAGATGATGCCCTGCGGCTCGCCCGTGCCATTCGCTTGGCCGATGTCGACCTGGCAGTAACGGATCGGCTTCTTAAACCCGGTGAGCTCTTCGATCTCTTTCACGCGGCCGATGACGAGCGGGCCGGTCGTTTCCGGCAGCGGCGCGTAGCCCTCGGTTTCAAAGCCGACGCGCACGAAGCCCGCGTCGAGCTCCTCGTCGGTGGGGTTGAAGCCCTCGTTGCCCGCGTTGGCCAGCAGGCGGGTGATCCAGTTCTTGGAAATCAGCATTCTCGGTTCTCCTTTTCGCCTGGTTACGCCTGGTTACGCCTGCACGCCGAACGGGATGGTGAAGCGGACGTCGCCCTCGACCATGTCGCGCATGTCCGACAGTCCGTTGCGGAACTGCAGCGTGCGCTCCAGCCCCATGCCGAACGCGAAGCCGGAGTACTCCTCCGGGTCGATGCCCACCGCGCGCAGCACGTTCGGGTTGACCATGCCGCAGCCGCCCCACTCGATCCAGCCGGCTCCGCCCTTCTTGTTCGGGAACCACACGTCCACCTCCGCGGACGGCTCCGTGAACGGGAAGTAGTTCGTGCGCATGCGCGTCTTCGTCTCTGGGCCGAAGAGCACCTTGGCCAGGTGGTCGAGCGTGCCGCGCAGGTGCGCCATCGTCAGGCCCTTGTCCACGGCGAGGCCCTCCACCTGGTGGAAGACCGGGGTGTGCGTCGCGTCGAGCTCGTCGGTGCGGAACACGCGGCCCGGGCAGGCGATGTAGATGGGCACGTCGCGCTCGAGCATCGTGCGCACCTGCACCGGCGAGGTGTGGGTGCGCATCACCTGCTTGGAACCCTCTTCACCGATATAGAAGGTGTCCTGCAAGGTACGAGCCGGGTGGTCGGGGATGAAGTTCAACGCGTCGAAGTTGAAGTACTCGGCCTCCACCTCGGGACCCTCGGCTACTTCCCAGCCCATGCCGATGAAGATGTCGGCGATGTGCTCGCTCAGGGTGGTGATCGGGTGCATGGCTCCCGCGTGACGACGAGCCGTCGGCAACGTCACGTCCACCCTTTCTTCACGCAACTGCTGCTCGCGGTGCTCCACCTCGCGCACCTCGCGCAGCTCGGCGTAGCGCTTCTCCGCGCGGCCGCGCGCCATGTTGACGAAGCGCCCGGCGTCCTTGCGCTGGTCCTTCGGCAGCGTGCCGAGGGCGCGGCGCGCCTGCGGGATCGGCGCCTTCTCCCCCAGGTGCGCGCGGTGCGCCTCCTCCAGTGCGGCAAGGTCGGGCGCCGCCTCGAACGCTGCGATGGCGGCCTCCGCGGCCTGGTTCAAGGCCTCTTCGGTCAGTTCAATCTCGGCCACGTTGTGCCTTTCTTCTCGCGCGGTGAAAACGGTGACAAGCATACCCAGCGGCCCGACCGGCGCCGGCGCAGGGCGGGCTGCGCGCGGCAGCGGGTGCGCGCCTGACGCATTCCGCCAGAATCTGTCAGGCGAGCCGCAAACCCCCAGGTCACTGACAAATCAGGCCGAGTTTACAGGCCAAGCAAACGTGCAGGTACCTACTAGCTTGCCCGGTACGTCCGCGAACGCAATTACCAAAGTGTGCCGGTACCTTCCTTTCTCGTGCATTAGGAAAGGAAGGTCCCATGACCAGATTCTTCGAGGGCCGCGCCCTCCACCGCCCAGACGACGACGTCGAGGACCAGGGCCTCGCCTTCGACCTCGGCACCATCGAAAACCGCCTCTCCCGCCGCAAACTGCTCGGGATGCTCGGCGTCGGCGCCGGCGCGGCGGCCCTCGCCGCGTGCACATCCGGCACCTCAAACGCGAGCTCGACGGCGAGCTCAACTGCGAACAGCACCTCAAGCGGCGCCGCGACAACTACCGCCGCCGCGGCATCCTCCTTCACCGAGATGAAGACCGAAACCGCGGGCCCCTACCCCGGCGACGGCTCAAACGGACCCGACGTGCTGGAGAAGGTCGGTGTGGAACGCAGGGACATCCGCGGGTCCATCGGCGGCGGCGCGACCGCGAGCGGCGTGCCGCTTACCCTGAAGATGAACATTATCGACATGGTGAGCAACAACGCCCCGATGGCGGGCGCGGCCGTGTACGTCTGGCACTGCGACGCCGCCGGCAAGTACTCGATGTACTCCACCGGCCTTGAGGACGAGACGTACCTGCGCGGCGTGCAGGTCACCGGCGACGACGGGTCGGTCGAGTTCACCACCATCGTCCCGGGCTGCTACGAGGGGCGCTGGCCGCACATCCACTTCGAGGTCTTCTCCTCCGTCGACGACATCGCCGAAGCGTCGAAGGCCATCCTCACCTCCCAAATCGCCGTCCCGGAGGAGGTGGATACGGCGGTCTACGCCACTGACAACTACGCGGACTCCGTCTCGCCGTTCTCCCACATCACCCTGGCCAACGACAACGTCTTCTCCGACGGCTGGGACCAGCAGCTGCCGTCCTTCACCGGCGATGTGCAGGCGGGGTATTCGTTCACCATCGACGTGCCCATCGACACCACCACCCCCAACTCCGGCGGCGGCGCGGCCCCGAACCCGGGTGGCGGCCCCGGCGGGCAGGATGGGCCGGGTGGCCCCGGCGGTACGCCCCCGACCGGCATGCCGCAGCCGCCGGCAAGTTACTAGCGCCTACTCCCCCAGCGCTTTCGAGGATTCCCACAGGCAGATCGCCGCGGCGGTGGCGAGGTTCAACGACTCGGCCGACCCCTTGATCGGGATGGTCACCCGCGCGTCGCACGCGGCCTCGACGTCCTCGTCAAGCCCGTGCGCCTCGTTGCCGAACAGCCACGCCGTCGGCCGGTCGAGCAGGTCGCCGGGTGCGGCGAGGGAGGTGTCGCCGTCGATGGCGGTCGCGAGCGTCGATAAGCCTGCTGCCCGAAGCTCCCCGAGCACCCGGCGCACGTCGCGGTCGCGCGCCACCGGGATCTGGAAGAGCGATCCCGCGGTCGAGCGCACCACTTTCGGCGACTCCGGGTCGACCGTGTCGCCGGCGAAGATCACCGCGTCAGCGCCGACCGCGTCCGCAATGCGGATGATCGTGCCCGCGTTGCCGGGGTCGGCGGTCTCCACGCAGACCGCGACCAACTTCGGCCTACCCTTCAGGATGGCGCCGACCGACCACAGCACCGGCTTGCACACCGCGAAGATGCCGGTGTGCGTCACGGTGTCGGCGAGCGCGTCGGCGGCCTTATCCGTGATCGCGTGGGTGTAGACGTCCATGTATCCCGCCGCGCGCACGATCTCCTCGAAGCGCTCGGCGGCGAACTCGGTGACGAAGAGGTCAGTCGCCGCCCCCGTGGCCACCGCGGCTTCCACCGCGTTTTCCCCCTCCGCCAAAAAAGCTTTTGCTTTACGACGCCCCGGTCCACGCTTCAACTTCCCCGCATTCACCACACGGGGGGTTCGCTCTGTAAACGGCTGCCCGAAATCCAACGCCATGCGCGCAACGATACCCGCACGCTTTGGAGACAGTTTGGGTGCTATAAAAACTTGATGGAAATTAGGTCGGCCATGCGGCCAGTGGTGTTCGTGCTCATCGGCTCGCTGGGGATTCAATCCTCCGCAGTCATTTCCTCCACGTTGTTTGCGAAGCACGGAACCGTAGCCGTGTCAACGTTCCGCCTCCTTATCGCAGCAGCCCTGCTCCTCATCGTGTTCCGCCCCTCGCTGCGCAGACTGACTCGGCAAAGGTGGATCAACGCCTGTATCTACGGCACAGCAATGGCTGCGATGAACCAATTCTTCTTTGCGGCGGTGGCGCGCTTACCACTCGGTGTAGCGGTCACGCTAGATTTCCTCGGACCATGTCTGGTGTCGTTTTTTGGACTACGGCGAGGAAAGGACCGAGTCTGGGCTGTGTGCGCTTTTACGGGCGTAGTTCTGATCGCTGGGCCGTCTTCAGGGCTGGACCCGTTAGGTGTCGTGTTTGGATTGCTCGCAGGAGCATTCTTCGCGGCCTACACGGTCTTTGCGGAACGCGTGGGCAAGTCGGAGAGCGGATTGGGCGATCTCGCCATCTCGGTTTCGGTAGCCGCGCTACTGACGTTGCCGCTCACCGCGCCAAAATTGAGCGAGCTGAACGTCCGTGCGTGGCTGGTGCTCACTCTTGCGGCCGTCGTAGGCGTAGTCATTCCCTACATCGCTGACACGCTCGCCGCGCGCTTCTCCTCTGCCCAAGTGGTGGGGACTCTATTCGCCCTCGACCCCGTAGTCGGCTCAGTACTTGGCTGGTGGTGGGCGGGCGACGAGCTTACCGGGCGAATGGTGGTGGGCATCGTACTTGTCACGCTCTCCGGCGCGATTATCACGTGGCGTTCGTCGAAACCTAACCTCGCTGAGGTCGCCCCGTCCCCAGGACGCGAACTCTAGGATGCATATCGGCCGAGTAATGCAGTCCCCAGCGGCTGTTTGGGCCAGTTTTACTCGACGAATCTACACCTAGGAATTCACATGTAGAGAGTTCGCAGCCTCGAGTTCGCATCTACGCCTTGACCGAGTCTGAGGTGCAGCAATACAACAACGCCCCGCCTCCGCCGATGCGGCGGGGACGGGGCGTCGCTAAGCCGGAATGCGCTTAGGCGGCCTTCGGCGCGTTGACGTCCTCCGGAAGGGCGTTCTTTGCAACCTCGCACAGCGCGGAGAACGCGGCGAAGTCGTTGACCGCGAGCTCGGCGAGGATCTTGCGGTCGACCTCGACCTCGGCCAGCTTGAGGCCGTGGATGAGGCGGTTGTAGGTGATGCCGTTCATGCGGGCAGCGGCGTTGATGCGCTGGATCCACAGCTTGCGGAACTCGCCCTTGCGCTTACGACGGTCGTTGTAGGCGTAGGTCTGGGAGTGCAGCCACTGCTCCTTGGCCTTGCGGTACAGGCGGGAGCGCTGGCCGCGGTAGCCCTTCGCGGACTTGAGAATCGCGCGGCGCTTCTTCTTCGCATTGACTGAACGCTTCACACGTGCCATGAGTCAAACTTCCTTTTCTTTGTGGTGGTCGGTTGATTGATCGGGCCGTGCTTAGGCCTTGCCCAGGAGGCGCTTTGCGCGCTTGACGTCCGAGCCGGCAACGTCGGTGGTGCCGGAGAGCTTGCGGCGGCGCTTCGACGAGAGCTTCTCGTTGAGGTGGCGCTTGCCGGCCTGCTCGCGGCGGAGCTTGCCGTTGCCGTTGACCTTGATGCGCTTAGCGGTGCCCTTGTGGGTCTTCTGCTTCATGGTGAAAGCCCTTCAGAGTGTCGATTTCGTGAACTACTTCTTGCCCTTGCGGGCGGGTCCGAAGACCATCGTCATGTTTCGGCCGTCCTGCTTCGGGCGGGACTCGACCACACCGAGATCGCCGATGTCGTCGGCGAGGCGCTCGAGCAGCCGGTAGCCCAGCTCGGGGCGGGACTGCTCGCGGCCGCGGAACATGATGGTGACCTTGACCTTGTTGCCCTTCTCCAGGAAGCGCTCTACATTTGCCTTCTTGGTCTGGTAGTCGTGCTCATCGATCTTGGGGCGGAACTTCTGCTCCTTGACCACGGTCTGCTGCTGGTTCTTGCGGGCCTCCCGGGCCTTCTGATCCTGCTCGTACTTGAACTTGCCGTAGTCCATGATCTTGGCCACGGGCGGCTTCGCGTTCGGGGCAACCTCGACCAGGTCGAGATCCGCCTCGTACGCCAGCTTGCGGGCGTCGTCCGTGCGGACGATGCCGACCTGCTCGCCGGACGGGCCGACGAGACGAACTTCAGGGACGCGGATTCGTTCGTTAATCCGAGCTTCAGCGCTGATGAGAACTCCTAGAGACTTCGAGAAACAATGTGTGCCGCACTCGAGCCCCAACCGAGCTCATCCCACGCGAAACTCCCGCGCACCGTGGTCGGTGGCGGGAGATCGTCCAAAACGCGCCGGTCTTGCGCCGGCGCACTCTTGACCCGTATCCAGCTCGCCGGAGCGAGCGGCTTGGGGTGGGATTCACTCCACTTGCGGCCCCGCACCCGGAAGCGGGCGCGCTGGGCGGTGTAGGTGGCACTGTACACGCACCACAGCGCGGCGACCAAATCGCGCCGCGCTACCCCTTCGCCAGGATGTCCTGCAGGAAGTGGCCGGTGAAGGACGCCTCGACCTTGGCGACGTCTTCCGGCGTACCCTGCGCGACCACCGTGCCGCCGCCGGAGCCACCCTCCGGACCCATGTCGATAATCCAGTCTGCGGACTTGATCACGTCGAGGTTGTGCTCGATGACCAGTACAGTGTTGCCCTTGTCCACCAGCCCGTTGAGCACGAGCATGAGCTTGCGGATGTCCTCGAAGTGCAGGCCCGTCGTCGGCTCGTCGAGGATGTAGATGGTCCGCCCGTTCGAGCGCTTCTGCAGCTCAGAAGCGAGCTTCACGCGCTGCGCCTCGCCGCCGGAAAGGGTGGTCGCGCTCTGCCCGAGGCGGACGTAGCCAAGCCCGACGTCGACAAGCGTCTGCAAATACCGGTGGATCGAGGTGATCGGCTCGAAGAACTCGGCCGCCTCCGAGATCGGCATCTCGAGCACCTCGGCGATGTTCTTGCCCTTGTAGCGCACCTCGAGCGTCTCGCGGTTGTAGCGCGCGCCGTGGCAGACCTCGCAGGGCACGTACACGTCGGGCAGGAAGTTCATCTCGATCTTGATCGTGCCGTCGCCGTGGCACGCCTCACAGCGCCCGCCCTTGACGTTGAAGGAGAAGCGCCCGGCCTTGTACCCGCGCACCTTCGCCTCCTGCGTCTCGGCGAAGAGATTGCGGATCTTGTCAAAGACGCCGGTGTACGTCGCCGGGTTCGACCGCGGGGTGCGCCCGATCGGCGACTGGTCCACCTGCACGAGCTTGTCCAGGTGTTCGAGCCCCTCAACCTTCTTCACCCGGCCTGGCACCTGGCGCGCGCCGTTGAGCTGGTTCTGCAGCGTCTTCGCCAAAATCTGGTTCACAAGCGTCGACTTCCCGGAGCCGGACACGCCCGTCACCGCGACGAGCACGCCGAGCGGGATGTCCACCGACACGTTGTCGAGGTTGTTCTCGCGCGCGCCGACCACTTTGAGCTTGCGTTGCGTATCGACGGGCCTCCGGCGCTCCGGCACCTCAATCTTTTTCCGGCCGGACAGGTAGTCGCCCGTGAGCGAACCCGTCGCCTCGAGGATGCCCGCCGGCTCGCCCTGGTAGACCACCTCGCCGCCGTACTCGCCGGCGCGCGGGCCGATGTCGATGAGCCAGTCCGCTTCGCGGATCGTGTCCTCGTCGTGCTCGACAACGACGAGCGTGTTGCCGAGGTCGCGCAGCTTCTTCAGGGTGGTGATGAGGCGCTGGTTGTCGCGCTGGTGCAGGCCGATCGACGGCTCGTCGAGGACGTAGAGCACGCCCGCCAGCCCGGAGCCGATCTGGGTGGCCAGGCGGATGCGCTGCGCCTCGCCACCGGAGAGCGTGCCCGCTGAGCGCGCGAGCGTGAGGTAGTTCAGGCCGACGTCGAGCAGGAAGTGCAGCCGGGCCTGGATCTCGCGCAGCACGGCGCCGGCGATCATCTCCTCGCGGTAGCCGAGCACGAGGTGGTCCAGGTACTCCGAGGCCTCCTCGATGGACAGCTCCGTCAGCCCCGCGATGGACTTCTCCCCGTGCGTCGTCGACGCGAGGCGCACGGCGAGGATCTCTGGCTTGAGGCGCGTGCCCTCGCACGTCGGGCACGGCACCTCGCGGGTGTAGGCGAGCAGGCGCTCCTTCTGCGTGTCGGACTCCGCCTGTTCCAGCTTGCGTTCGAGGTAGCCGACGATGCCCTCGTAGGCCGCGGTATAGGAGCGCTGGCGCCCGTAGCGGTTCTTGTACTTGACGTTGACCTGCGTCGACGAGCCGTGGATGAGGTGCTTCTGCTGCGTCTTCGTCAGCGAGCTCAGCGGCGCGTGCGCGTCGAAGCCCTCCTCCTTCGCCAGCGCCTCGATGAGTTTGGTGAAGTACTTCTTGTTCGGGCTGGAGTTCCACGGCTGGAACGCGTCCACCGCGGGCGCGTCGGGGTCCGGGATGACAAGGTCGACGTCGATCTCCTTGCGCACGCCCAGACCGTCGCAGGCCGGGCAGGCGCCGAACGGCGAGTTGAAGGAGAACGCGCGCGGCTCGTACTCCTCCAAGCCGAGCTTGTGCCCGTTCGGGCACGCCATCTTCTCGGAGAAGATCTGCACGCGGTCCGGGTCGTCCGCGTCGAGGTCGACGAAGTCGAAGCCGACCAGCCCGTCCGCGAGCTTGAGCGCCGTCTCCACCGAGTCGGTGAGGCGCTGCTTCTGGCTCGCCTTCACGGTCAGGCGGTCCACCACGACGTCGATGTTGTGCTTGACCTGCTTCTCCAGCTTCGGCGGGTCCGTGAGCTGGTACGTCTCCCCGTCCACGTTCACGCGCGAGTAGCCCTGCGCCGCAAGGTCCGCGAAGAGGTCCTGGAACTCGCCCTTGCGCTTGCGCACGATCGGCGCGAGCACCTGGAACTTCGTGCGCTCCTCCATCTCCAGGACGCGGTCGACGATCTGCTGCGGCGTCTGGCGTTCGATGACGGCGTCGCACACCGGGCAGTGCGGGGTGCCGGCGCGGGCGTAGAGCAGGCGCAGGTAGTCATAGATCTCGGTGATCGTACCCACCGTCGAACGCGGGTTGCGGTTCGTCGACTTCTGGTCGATCGACACCGCCGGGCTCAGCCCATCGATGTAGTCCACGTCGGGCTTGTCCATCTGCCCGAGGAACATGCGCGCGTAGGAGGACAGCGATTCAACGTAGCGGCGCTGCCCCTCAGCGAAGATGGTGTCGAAGGCCAGCGAGGACTTGCCCGAGCCGGACAGGCCGGTGAACACCGCCATCTTGTCGCGGGGCAGCTCGATGTCCACGCCCTTGAGGTTGTGCTCGCGGGCGCCGCGCACGGTGAGTTTGTCTGCCACGTCTGTCTCGCCTTTCGTCGTTGCGTACCCCCAAGAAGCTACCAACGCCGGGCGGGCGGCGAGCATTCCTCGCTAGCCTGGGGCGCATGCTCGAACTGCACCACATCTCCGTTTCCAGCATGGACAACAACTGCTACCTCCTCTGCGACGAGGGGCGGGGCTTGCTTATCGACGCCGCCAGCGACCCCGACGCCCTCCTCGCCATGGCGCGCGAGGCCGGCGTGGAGATCGCGGCGGTGCTCACCACGCACCGGCATCACGACCACACGCGCGCGCTCGCGGACGTCCTGGCGGCGACCGGGGCGACGCACTACGCGCCGTTCTTGGACGCCCCCGCGCTGCCCGCCCGCGTCGACGTCGAGTTGACGGAAGGCGACGTCGTCGAGCTCGCGGGCCACCGGTTCCCCGTGACGATTTTGCGTGGCCACACTCCGGGAGGGGCGTGCCTCGTAGCAACGATCGACGGCACCGACAACCTCTTCGTCGGCGACTCGCTCTTCCCCGGCGGCCTGGGCAAGACCCAGTCCGAGGGCGACTTCGTGCGCCTGTTCAACGACGTGAAGAAAAAGGTGTTCGACGTCTTCCCCGACGAGGCGGTCGTGTGGCCGGGCCACGGCAAGCCGACGACCGTCGGCACGGAGCGCCCGCACCTCGACGAGTGGTGGGAGCGTCGCTGGTAGAGCCAATCCTGCGACCGGGCCGCGGCAAAGTGGTTACACTCGGGGGAAGCACATACAGCTACGAAAATGTAAGGATTGGGTAGAGATATGATCCGCAAAATCGCACGCCCGATGCTCGCTTCGGTCTACGTGATCGACGGTGTCGAGACCCTGTTGAACCCGGCAGGCCACAAGGAGAGCGCCGAGAGCGTCCTCAAGAAGGTCCGCGCTATGACGCCGCGCGAGTACCGCAACTTCCTGCCGAAGGACGCGGAGACCGCGGCGCAGATCGTGGGCGCCACGAAGGCCGGCGCCGGCGCTTCCTTCGCCATCGGCAAGGCCCCGCGCCTGTCCGCCTCCCTCCTCGCCGCGACGGCGCTGCCGACCATCCTCGGCCGCCACGCGTTCTGGGAGGCTGAGGACGACGAGGAGAAGGCACGCCGCCGCAACGGCGCGCTGACCGACCTCGGCCTCGCCGGCGGCGTCCTGCTCGCTACCGTCGATACGGCGGGCAAGCCCGACATGAAGTGGCGCGCGCAGAACGCCGCGCAGACCGCGCAGAAGAACATCCAGCAGGCGCTGCCGGGCAAGTCCGAGCGCGAGAAGGCCTTCGACAAGGCCGGCGACTGGTTCTCCGACCAGACCGATCGCGTTACCGATTACATCGACGACAACAAGGGCGACTGGAAGAAGGCCGCCGCGAAGGCGGGCGACACCGCAGGCGACTGGTTCGGCGACGCCAAGAAGCAGGCCTCTCACTTCCTCTCCGACGCGGGCGACTGGCTGGACGACGCCGCCGATAAGGCCGAGGACAAGGTCGACGACCTCAAGCCGTCCAAGGTGCAGCAGTACAAGGCGAAGCGCAAGGTCAACGGCCTGGTCGGCGACCTGCAGGATCAGCTCGACGACCTCAAGCCGTCGAAGTTCGAGCAGTACAAGACGAAGCGCAAGGTGAACAAGGCCACCTCCAAGGCCCAGGGCAAGGCGCAGGACGCGATCAACGACCTGCAGCACGCCTGGGGCAAGCTGGACGCGAACCCGTCCTGGTACACCAAGCTGAAGTGGAAGCGCAAGGCCAAGAAGGCTGAGAAGCGCGCGAAGAAGCTGGTGAAGAAGGCGCAGAAGAAGCTCGGCTAAGGCTCGAGCGGCTACACGGCCCCGCGGCAGGGAATAATCCCCGCCCCGGGGCCGTTTGTTGTGGGGATGCAGGACTCAGAACAGCAGTACGTGGACACGCTCTTCGCCCACCTCGATGCGGAGGTGGCGAAGGCGCAGGCCCGGCTCGACGCCGTGCAGCGCGACGTCGACCCGGACAACCCGGACGCGGACGCGCTCGTGCGCCGCGAGACGGAGTACCACTCGCTGAACGCCAAGCTCGACGCGCTCAACGTCGCGGAGACCGGCCTCGTGTTCGGGCGCATCGACGTCACGGAGGACCACCCGGAAAACCCCGTGCCGGGCCGGCCGGACCTGGAGCGGCGCTACATCGGCCGCATGGGCATCGACGACCGCGAGGACGACTACCGGACCCTGCTGCTCGACTGGCGCGCGCCGCTGGCGCGGCCGTTCTACTTGGCCACGACGGCGCACCCCGAAGGCGTCGAGAAGCGGCGCAACATCCGGATGCGCGGGCGCGCGGTCACCGCCGTCGACGACGAGGTCCTCTCCGGCGACGGCGCGGAAACCTCGGCGGCCGGCGTCGGCTCGGAGGCCGCGCTGCGCCGCGCGATGAACGAGGCGCGCACGGGCCACATGCGCTCGATCGTGGAGACGATCCAGCGCGAACAGGACAAGATCATCCGCGACCCCACGCGCGGGGTCATGGTGGTCCAGGGCGGCCCCGGCACGGGCAAGACCGCGGTGGCGCTGCACCGCATCGCGTACCTCATGTACACGTGGCGCGAGCAGCTCACGCGCACCGGCGTGCTCGTGGTCGGCCCGAACCCGACGTTCCTCGAGTACATCTCGCGCGTGCTGCCGGAGCTCGGCGAGACGGGCGTGGTGCTCGCCACCGTCGGGCAGCTCGTCCCCGGCTTCACCCCCACGGGCGCGGACACGCCGGAGGCCCGCGAGGTGAAGGGTTCCGAGGAGATGGTCACCGTGCTCAAGCGCGCGGTGCAGGCCTACGAAACGGTCCCCGCCGAGGCGGTGCAGCTGCGTTTCGACGGCGTCCCCGTCGCCGCCACCCCGGCCATGGTCAAGGCCGCCCGCACCCGCGCGCGGCGCAGCCACAAGCCGCACAACCAGGCCCGGCCCGTCTTCGCGGAGCACCTCACCCAGCTCCTCGCCGAGGCGCTGGCGCAGCGCATCGGCGCCGACCCGCTCGGCGGGGCGAACCTGCTCTCCGCCGCGGACGTGGACCAGCTGCACGACGACCTCGCGGAGGAGCCCCAGGTGCAGGCGCTCATCGACGCGCACTTCCCCGAGCTCGATCCGGTTGAGGTGCTCGACGCGCTGCTCACCAGCGAGGAGGCGATCGCCGCGGCCGCGCACGACTACGACGATTACACCCGCGCCGCGCTGTACCGCTCCCCCGGCTCGCCGTTCACGGACTCGGACACCGCGCTCGTGGACGAGCTCGCGGTGCTCATTGGCACCATCGATCCGGAGGAGCAGCGCCGCAAGGAGGAGGCGGAGTGGCGCGAGCTCGTCGCCGAGGCCGAGGGCGCGCTTGACGTGCTGTCCTCGTCCGAGTCCACCGACAACGACGACGACCAGTTCGAGGCCGAGATCCTCTCCGCCGCCGACGTCATCGATGCGGAGACGCTGGCGAGCCGGCAGCGGGAAACGGACACCCGCTCCACCGCCCAGCGCGCCCGCGAGGACCAGACGTGGGCGTACGGCCACGTCATCGTCGACGAGGCCCAGGAGCTCTCCCCGATGGAATGGCGCATGGTGTTCCGCCGCTGCCCGTCGCGGTGGATGACGCTTGTGGGCGACACCGCCCAAACCTCGTCGCCGGCGGGGGTCGACGACTGGACCGCGGCACTCGAGCCGTTCGTCGGCGGGCGCTTCCGCCTCCACGAGCTCACGGTGAACTACCGCACGCCGAAGGAGGTCTCGGACTACGCCGCCGACGTGCTCGCCCACATCGATCCGGACGCGACCGTCCCCGAGGCGATCCGCGCGTCCGGCGTGCCTGTGCGCCACGTCCGCGAGCTCACCGAGGTTGAGCGGCGCGACGACGGGCTCACCGCCGTGATCGACGCGGGCAACGTCCGAGACATGAAAGGACTCGAATTTGACCACGTCGTTGTGGTGGAGCCGCACAAAATAATTGAGGCCTCGCCACAGGGGTGGCAAGACCTCTACGTCGCCGTCACCCGCGCCACACAGACGCTGACGGTGGTTGGCGAGTGATTAGTTGACCGTGTGCACGATCATCACGTCGCAGTCCGACTGCCGGGCGACGTCTGCCGGCACCGAGCCGAGCAGGCGGCCGGTGAGCGAGTTGATGCCGCGGTTGCCCACGACGAGCAGGTCGGCGTTGTTGTCGTTGACGATGGCCATGAGGGCCTGCACCGGGGTGCCCGGGCGGGTCGCGGTCTGCACCTCCGGGGCGCCGGCGGCGCGCGCGTGCTCGGCGGCGCCCTCGAGGTTCTCCAGCGCCTTCTGGTCGCCCAGGATGGTCACGGAGTCCTGGCGCAGCGTCTTCGCGGCGTCCTCCTCGTTCTCGTAGTACGCGGTACCGATAACGAGCGTGGAGCCGAACGCGGCGGCCAGCTTCGCGGCGCGCTCGACCGCGAGCAGCGAAGACTTGGAGCCGTCGGAGCCAACGACGATGGTCTTGTACGGGGAATCGGCCATGGTGGGATCACCTTTCAGAACATGAGGTCACAGCAGTACGAAGTGTACTCCCAATCAGTTGTGGCCCTCGGCACGGGTATCCACCAGCATGACGTCCACCGGCGCCTTCTTGGCCACGTTGCCCGGGATGTTGCCGAAGATGCGGCCGGCCATCGAGCGCATCCCCTTGTTGCCCACGACGAGCAGGTCCACGCCGTGCTCATTGACGGACTCGATGAGCACGTTGGCGGGCTGGCCACCCTTGGACACAAGGTTGATCTTGCCGGCCTGTTCTTCCTTCGCGATCGCCTCGGCGCGTTGCAGGATGTCGCTGGCGTTCGTCTCGGTGACGATGTCCACGCGGCTGAGTTCGGCGTTCGTCGAGTTCAGCATCGAGCCGGAGGCCGTGTAGTGGGCGCAGATAATTGTCAGCTCCGCGCCGTAGACGCGGGCCAGGCTGGCGGCGGCGCGCACGGCGACCATGGAGGTGTCCGAGCCGTCGGTGCCAACCGCGATCGAGTTGTAGGTGTACATTGCTTCGGTCCTTTCGCTAATTCCCTGTGTCCTTGATACCACGCAGCTCACGTTTGAGATCGGCAATCTCGTCGCGCAGCCGCCCCGCGAGCTCGAATTTCAGCTCGCCGGCGGCGTCGCGCATCTGAACCGTGAGGTCGTCGATAAGCTGCTGCACCTCGTCGGAGGCCATGTTGGCCACGTCGGGGCGATCCGCGACGGCGGCGTCGGAGGCGAGGCTCGGCGACGCGTCCGGGTCCCCGTCCTCGTAGACCTGGTCGAGGATGTCGGCGATGGCCTTGCGCAGCGGCTGCGGGTCGATGCCGTGCTCCTCGTTGTACGCGATCTGCTTCTCGCGGCGGCGCTCCGTCTCGTCGATGGCCTCCTGCATGGACTCGGTGACCTGGTCGGCGTACATGATCACCTCGCCGGAGACGTTGCGGGCGGCGCGGCCGATGGTCTGGATGAGCGACTTCGTCGAGCGGAGGAAGCCCTCCTTGTCCGCGTCGAGGATTGCCACGAGCGAGACCTCGGGCAGGTCGAGGCCCTCGCGCAGGAGGTTGATGCCCACGAGCACGTCGTACTCGCCGAGGCGCAGCTGGCGCAGCAGCTCCACGCGCTGCAGCGTGTCGATGTCGGAGTGGAGGTAGCGGACCTTGATGCCGTTGTCCAACAGGTAGTCGGTGAGGTCCTCGGCCATGCGCTTGGTCAGGGTGGTCACTAGCACGCGCTCGTTCTTCGCGGTGCGCTGCCGGATCTCGTCGATGAGGTCGTCGATCTGCCCCTTCGTCGGCTTCACCGTCACCTTCGGGTCCACGAGACCGGTCGGGCGGATCACCTGCTCGACGAACTCGCCCTGCGCGGCCTCGAGCTCGAAGTCGCCGGGGGTGGCGGACATGTAGACGGTCTGGCCCACGCGCGCCTCGAACTCGTCGAAGGTGAGCGGGCGATTATCGACGGCCGAAGGCAGGCGGAACCCGAACTCCACGAGGTTGCGCTTGCGGGACATGTCGCCCTCGTACATGCCACCGATCTGCGGGACGGTGACGTGGGACTCGTCGATGATGGTGAGGAAGTCCTCTGGGAAGTAGTCGATGAGCGTCGCCGGCGCGGAGCCGGCGGGGCGGCCGTCCATGTGGCGCGAGTAGTTCTCGATGCCGGAGCAAAAGCCCACCTGCTGGATCATCTCGAGGTCGTATTCCGTGCGCATGCGCAGGCGCTGCGCCTCGAGCAGCTTGCCCTTGCTCTCCAGCTCCTCGAGCCGGTCGGCGAGCTCCTCCTTGATGGCCTCGACGGCCTTCTCCATGCGTTCGTCGGTGGCTACGTAGTGCGTCGCCGGGAAGATGCGCACCTCGTCCTCCTGGCTGATCACGTCCCCGGTGAGCGGGTGGATGTAGTAGAGCGAATCAACCTCATCGCCGAAGAACTCCACGCGGACCGCGACCTCCTCGTAGGCCGGGATGATGTCGACGGTGTCGCCCTTGACGCGGAACGTGCCGCGCTTGAAGTCGATGTCGTTGCGCTCATATTGCACGTCCACGAGCAGGCGGAGGAAGCGGTCGCGCTCGACCTCCTCGCCGACACGCAGCACGATCGAGCGGTCGAGGTAGCTCTGCGGCGTACCCAGGCCGTAGATGCAAGACACCGACGCGACCACGACGACGTCGCGCCGCGAGAGCAGCGCGGAGGTGGCGGAGTGGCGCAGGCGCTCCACGTCGTCGTTGATGGAGGAGTCCTTCTCGATGTACGTGTCCGTCTGCGCGATGTACGCCTCGGGTTGGTAGTAGTCGTAGTAGGAGACGAAGTACTCGACGGCGTTGTTCGGCAACAGCTGGCGCAGCTCGTTGGCGAGCTGGGCCGCGAGCGTCTTGTTCGGCGCGAGCACGAGCGTGGGCCGCTGCTGCTTTTCAATCAGCCACGCTGCGGTAGCGGACTTACCGGTACCGGTTGCGCCCATGAGCACGACGTCGCGCTCGCCGCGGCGCAGCCGCTCGTCGAGCTCCTTGATCGCGTGTGGCTGGTCGCCCGAGGGCTGGTACTCGGAGACGACCTCGAAGGGCTTTTCCCGCCGCTCGATCTCGCCGACGGGGCGGAACTCGGACTGGGCGAGGACGGGGTGTTCAGCAGCAAACGCCATGCGTTTCAGTCTATCTGCGCGGGCAAATCGGGCCTTTGCTTATCGACGATCTTTCGTTAGGTGACGAAAACCTTGGAGTAGCGTGGACTCTATGTTCGATTTCCTGCAGAGCATCATGAGTCCGGCCTCCGTCCTCTTCGTCGTGGCGATGATGTTCTCGACGGGGCTGTCGCTAAAAGTCGGCGATTTGAAGGAGACTATCTCCGACTGGCGCTACTTCGCCCGGCTGCTCATCGTGAACTTCCTCGCGGTGCCGGGCATCATGCTGGTGTTCATCAGCCTGTTTAACATCGAGCAGCCGTATTCGACGGGCATGCTTATCCACGCCTGCGTGGCCGGCGCGCCGCTGATCATGGCGCTGACCCAGCTGAGCAAGAACTCCATCGCGCTGGGCGCGACCGTACAGATGGTGCTCATGGTGGCAACGGTGATTATCATGCCGCTGCTTCTGCCCGCGCTCATCGGCATCAACGACTTTTCGGTCTGGCCGCTGATCCGCTCGCTGCTGCTGCAGATGGTGCTGCCGATGGTCATCGGCATGGTGCTGTTGTACTTCTCCCCCGATATGACCGCGAAGATCCGGCCGGTGGTCTCCAAGACCGCCAACATCATCATGCTGATCTTCCTGGTGCTCTCCGTCATCGCGTTCGCGCCGTACTTCACCGACGGCCACCTGTGGAAGGCGGTGCTGCTCGGCATGCTCGCGCTGACCGTTGCGTTCTACGTCGGCTTCGGCACCGGCTTGGACGGCGGCGGCCCGAAGTCCCAGCTGGGCGCGCTCGGTTCGGCGCAGCGCAACACCGCCGCCGGCGTGATCACCGCGTTCGCGTTCGATGACGCGCTGGTGTTTATCACGTTCGTGTTCATCAACAGCTTCATGATGTTCGTGCTCATGGGCTTTGCCAAGCGCTTCGGCGCGGGCAAGGAGATGCCACTGTTGACCTCTCGCTCGTAGCCGCGCGCACCTGCACAACCTGACATAATCTCACCCACTTGTGGGTGACACGCGTGATAATGGTCGGCATGATTTCCACGATTGTGCCGGATGGCTTTGAAGTAAAAGAACACACCATCGAGGTCCCGTGGGACCGCAGTGATCCCTCACTGGGCAACCTTGAGCTGTTCGCTCGGGAAATTTACGCAGACCCGTCTGCCCCGCCGCTCGCCTACTTCCAGGGTGGCCCCGGCAACCCCGGCCCGCGCTCCATGATGCCGTGGATCCCGGAGGCGCTGAAGCACTACCGCATCTTTCTTATCGACGAGCGCGGCACCGGCCGCTCCACCCCGATCGACAAATCGCGCCCGGAGCTGATCGACGTCGCTCACCTGTCGCGCCTGCGCCCACCGGACATCGCGGCGGATGCGGAGGAGCTGCGCAAGCACCTCGGGTTTGAAAAGTGGGATCTGCTGGGCAACTCGTTCGGAGGCATCTGCATCGGCTCGTACATGTCCTACTACCCGGAGGGCATCGGCCGAGCTATGCTGACGGGCTCCATCCCACCGTTCGGTATTTCGGCCGACTTTTACAACGACAAGATCCTCGACCTGCTCGAGCGCCGCGTAAAGAAGATTTACGAAAAGGCCCCCTGGATCGAGGATCGCATCCGCGAGGTCAGCGAGTACTTAAACCACAACGAGGAGTTCCTGCCCACCGGCGAGCGCCTGACCTCCCAGCGGTTCCGCTTCGTGGGCGTCATGCTCGGCGAAGAACACGGTTGGGAGAAGCTGGCGATCCTGCTCGAGGAGCCGTTCCACCGCGAAGGCGGCAGGAAGCACCTGCGCCCAGACTTTTTGGCCACCGTCGGCATGACCGTCAGCACCGAGACGAACCCAATGTGGCCGGTCGTCCACGAGCAGATCTTCGGTGGGTTTACCGAGGGCTCTGTGGACTGGTCCTGCGAGCGCGTCTACAACCAGCGCGAGGGCTTCGAGCTGGACGCGGATCCGGGTGGCAAGACGTTCTACCCGTTCGGCAACGCGTTTTTCCGCTTCCATTTCGACGAGGACCCTGCGCAACAGCCGTTCCGCGATGTGGTGCACGAAATTTTCCAGAAGACCGACTGGCAGGCTGTTGCGAACCAAGAGCAGCTGCTGCAAAACGAGGTTCCGGCTGCGGTGTTGCTCTACGAGGACGACATGTTCATCCCGTTCGAATTCGCAAGCAGCATCGTGGAGAAGATCCCGAACATGAACCTGGTCACGCACCCCGAGTACCAGCACGACGCGATCTACCGCCACGGTGACGTGTTCAACCGCGTCTTCGAAGCACTCCCCCAATAGGGGAAAATTGCGATAGTTTGACTACAAATCAGTCAAACTGTTGCGATCGTTCACAGCTGACCATACGGTTTACGTATGGTTTCGTCCCAACCCCATTTCACCGCGCGCGCCGCAATCCAGGCCGCGGGCTTGAAGCACCGCGACGTGGCGGCGGCACTCGGCATCGACGCGAGCAAGCTGTCCAAGTCGCTGTCTGGGGTGCGCAAGTTCAACCCCGAGGAGCTGCGCCGTCTCGCCGAGATCACCGGCGTGGACGCGGAGTGCCTGCAATCCCCGCCGACCTACCCGGGCTCCGACGAGCAGGCGCACCCCAACCCCCGCACCAGCGGGGAGGAGCACGCCCGCCGCAAGCGCCACATCGTTGACGCCGCCTGGCCACTATTTACGGCCCGCGGATACCACGCCGTCACCGTCGCGGACATCGCCGCCGCGGCGGGCATGTCTACTTCGGCGGTGCACTACTACTTCCCGGCCAAGAACGACGTGTTTATCGAAACGCTCGGCGTGTGCGTGCAGCGGGCTGCTCTGCGACGAGCGTTCGTTCACGACATCGCTGACCCGGCCGAACGCCTGCTCCGCTTCGCCGAAGTGCAGCTCGACGGCTCCCCGGAATCCATGCGCGAGTGGACCACCTGGGCGCAGTTCTGGGCCTCCGCACTCGCGTTTTCCGACGCACAGCAGGCCACCGCGGCCGCCTACGCCCAGTGGCAGCAGGGGCTTCGCGACATCGTCGAGGACGGCATCGCCGCAGGCCGGTTCTACCAGGGCAACCCGGAGGACATGGTCAACGCGGTCACCGCGATGCTCGACGGGTTTGGCGTACGCATGCTTTCTGGCGTGCTCACCGCCCAGCAAGCCCGCGACGCCGTCACCGCCTACCTGCGAACCTGGCTGCTTCCACAGGAGCAGCCCGCGGCGGCTTATTAGGAAAGGGACAGCTCAACATGCTTCAACTCACCAGACGCCAACTGTTGCAGGCCACCGCGCTTGGCGGTGCAGCCTTCGCGTTGACCTCGTGCTCGGGCGAAGCCCCGGTCGAGCAGGTCGACACCTCCGGCCCGCCGCGTTCCGGCGGCACCCTGCGCGTGGGACTCGTCGGCGGGTCCGCTACCGACACGATCGACGCGCACATCCCCGCCAGCCAGTCCGACGGCGCGCGCCTGATCAACATGTACGACGCGCTCGCCCGCCGCGACGAGAACTACGAGCTGCAGTACCGCCTGGCCACGGCCATCGAGCCGAACGACTCCGCCGACGAGTGGACCATCACCCTGCGCGAGGGCGCGCTGTTTTCCGACGGCTCGCCTGTGCGCCCCGAGGACGTCATCTTCTCGCTCAACCGCATCAAGGACCCGGACGATCCGAAGTCCGGTGCGGCCTCGATTAACCACATCGCGTCGATGGAAGTCGTCGATAAGCAAAGGCTCAAAATCTTCCTTTCCACCCCCGATGCGACGCTCGTCGACTCGCTCGCCGAGTACCAGATAGGCATCGTGCCGGAGGGCTACGACCCCAAAAACCCGATCGGCGCGGGCCCGTTCAAGCTGGAGTACTTCTCCCCCGGCCAATCCACCGTGCTGGTACGCAACGACAACTTCTGGGGTGGCGCGCCCTACCTTGAGCGCCTCGAGCTCATCGACTTCCAGGAGGAGGACGCGATGCTCAACGCGCTTTTGTCCTCCCAGGTGGATGCGATCGGTAGCCTGAACCACTCGCTGGCGCGCGTCATCGAATCCGATCCACGACTGAACATCCTCGACTCCGAGACCGGCATGTGGCTGCCGCTGACCATGCGCGTCGACGTCGAACCCTTCGACGACGTGCGCGTGCGCCAGGCGATGCGGCTTGCGGCCAACCGCCAGCAGCTGGTGGATCAGGTCTACTCGGGCGAAGGGCAGATCGGCAACGACATGTTCGCCATCTACGACCCCACCTACCCGCACGACTTCCCGCAGCGCGAGCAGAACATCGAGGAAGCCAAGCGATTGCTCGCGGAGGCGGGCTATCCCGACGGTATCGACGTCACGCTCGCCGCCGCCGAGATCCAGACCGGCGCGATCCGCTCCGCGCAGGTGTTCGCCGAGCAGGCACGCCCCGCCGGCATCCGGGTCAAGATCGAACAGGTCGACTCCTCGACGTTCTTCGCCGACGGCAACTACCTCGAGTACCCGTTCGCGCTGACCTTCTACTACACGCGCAACTTCTTGCAGCAGGTCAACCAGTGTGCCACCGCGGACTCCCCGTTCAACGAGACGCACTGGGACGACCCGGAGTTCACCGCCAAGGCGAACGAGGCCCGCACGATCGTCGACGAGCAACAGCGCGGCCAGATGATCCGCGAGCTGCAGCGCGAGCTATACGACGAAGGCGGCTACATCGTCTGGGGCTTTGCCAACCAGATTGACGCGTACCACAACTACGTGGTCGGCCTGGGCCCCCACCCTGGCGGCATGCCGCTAGGCCAAGCCATGTTCGAAAAAGTTTGGATTGCGGAGGTTTAACCAACGATGGGAAAGTTCATTCTTCGCAGACTCGCGGTGAGCATCTTCATCCTCTTCGCCGTGTCCATCATCATTTTCTGCGCCACGCTCCTGCTGCCCGGCTCTCCCGCCGAGGCGATCCTGGGCCAGCAGGCCACCCCGGAGCGCATCGCGGCGCTCGAGGCCGAGATGAACCTGGACAAGCCGCCGGTGGAGCGCTACTTCCTCTGGCTCGGCGGCGTGTTCGCCGGCGACTTCGGCACCTCCACATCCACCGGCGGGCCGGTCTCTGACCTCTTGGGCGAGCCGCTGGTCAACTCGCTGGTGCTCATGGCGCTCGCCGCGCTGTTCTCCATCCCGCTGGGCATCTTCGTGGGTATCTACTCCGCCTGGTGGCGCGGCTACAAGCGCGACACCACGATCACGTGGATCACGCTGATCTTGGCGGCGATGCCGGAATTCGTCATCGGTATTGCGCTGATCACCCTGTTCGCCACCTCGGTCTTCCAGGTGCTGCCGGCGGTGACGATGAACCCGCCGGGCAGCCACGTGTGGGAGTACCCCTCCCAGCTCGTGCTGCCCACGTTGACGCTCACGCTGGTGGTCAGCCCGTACATCGCGCGCATGACGCGCGCGACGATGATCGAAACGCTCGACTCCGGCTACGTCGAGATGGCGCGGCTGAAGGGTGTGCCGGAGCGCCGCGTGATCTTCGGCCACGCGCTGCCGCACGCTGTTGGCCCGATCGCGCAGGTGGTGGCGATCCAGCTGGCGTGGCTCGCCGGCGGCATCGTGGTCGTCGAGTACCTTTTCCGCTACCCCGGCCTCGGCGTGGCTTTAATCGACGCGGTGAACTACCGCGACGTCCAAGTCGTCCAGGCCGTCTCCCTGCTTATCGCCGCGGTCTACGTGGTGGTGAATCTCCTCGCCGACATCATCGGCATCCTGGCCAACCCGAAGTTAAGGAGCAACTCATGACTACTCCTGAAAACACCCAGCAAGCCAGAGACGAGCTCAAGGCGTCCGCCTCCAAACCGGCCCCGATCATGAGCCGCATCTGGGCGCAGCCGGAGGGCAAGGTCGGCATGATCATCACCGGCGTGATCCTGCTGCTCACCCTGGTTGGCTACTTCTTCGCCGAACCGCTGACCGGCTACTCCACCACCGAGTTCATCGGCCTGCCGTTTAGCGATACCGGCCCGTTCGGCACCGACAACCTGGGCCGTTCCGTGCTCTCCCGCTTCGTCGCCGGCGGCCTGGTCCTGCTCGTCACGGCGTTTCTGGCCACGCTGCTCGGCATGATCGTCGGCACGATCATCGGCATGATCGCCGGCTACGCGGGCGGGGCGACCGACTCGGTGCTCATGCGCTTAAACGACGTCATCCTCGCGTTCCCGCAGCTTATCTTCGCTATGCTGGCCATCGTGATCTTCGGCCCGTCCGCGACGGTGCTCGTGCTGGTCATTGGGCTTACCCACGCGCCGCGCATCGCACGTGTCGCCCGCGCAGCCACGCTGGACGTGACCAACGAGGATTACATCCGCGCCGCCCAGATGTACTCCGTGCCGCACTGGAAGATCCTGGTCCAGGAGATCCTGCCGAACATCACCGGCCCGCTCGCCGTCGAGGCCGGCCTGCGCCTGACGTACTCGATCGGCTCCATCGCTTCGCTGTCGTTCTTGGGCTTGGGCATCCAGCCGCCGACCGCGGACTGGGGCTTGATGATCAATGAGAACCGCATCGCCCTGTCCATCCAGCCGTGGGGCGTGCTGCTGCCGGTTATCGCGATCGCGTTTTTGACCATCGGCACCAACCTGCTCGCCGACGCCACCGCGCGCGCCACCGCGACCACCGCAATGCCGGTCAAGCGCACCGGCGGCGTTGTCGGTGAGCAGAAGCCGAAGACCGAACCCATCCGCCACGACGCACCGGTGAAGGAGACCCGCTGATGACCACCGCTTACCGCCCCGGCGCAACCCTTAATCCCGGCGGGCAAGATACACCCCGCGAGACCGTGCTCGAGGTGCGCAACCTGCGCCTGGGCACCCTCGACGGCACGGAGATCCTCCACGGCATCGATTTCGACCTGCACCGCGGCGAGATTGTCGGCCTGGTCGGCGAGTCCGGCTCCGGCAAGACCACCGCGGGCCTGGCCGCAATGGGGCACTTCCGCCCGGGACTTTCGCTTTACGACGGCTCCGTGACCCTCCACACCCACGACGGCGAGACCATCGACGTGCTCGGGCTTGACGAGGACGGCCTGCGCTCCCTGCGCGGGGCGCGTGTGGCCTACGTCCCGCAGGACCCGGCGCTCAGTTTGAACCCCACGATGCGCATCGGAGCCCAGATCCACGAGGTGCTGGGCATCCACGGCTTCGACGGCGACGCCACCGAGCGCGTCCGCGAGGTCATGCGCGACGTCGACCTGCCGGATACCGACGAGTACCTCGCGCGCTGGCCGCACCAGCTTTCGGGCGGCCAGCAGCAGCGCGTCGGCATCGCCATGGCGTTTGCGATGTACCCGGATGTGCTGGTCCTGGATGAGCCGACCACTGGCCTGGACGTGTCCACGCAGGCGCACGTGCTGGAAACGGTGCGTTCGATGACCGAGCGCAACGACGTGGCCTCGCTTTACATCACGCACGACCTGGCGGTCGTCGCAGAACTTGCCGACCGCGTCGTGGTGATGCTGCGCGGCGACATCGTCGAGGAAGGCCCCGTGGAAACCGTCCTCTACGAGGCGGAGCACCCCTACACCAAGAAGCTCCTGGCCTCGATCCCGGACCTGCAGGGCAGAAAGGACATAACCGGGCACGGCCGCCCGCAGCCGTTCGGCGGCGAAACCTTGGAGTCCGCCCCGCTTTTGGACGTGCGCAACCTGGAGATGGCTTACGGGGACAACAAGGTGCTCCACGGCATCAACCTGTCTCTAGATGAAGGCGAGTCGATCCTGCTGCTCGGCGAGTCCGGCTCCGGCAAGACCACGCTCGCCCGCTCGATTGCGGGGCTGAACCCGGATTACACCGGCGAGGTCGCCTTGCGCGGCGAGGTACTCGAGCACGGCAGCCGTCAGCGCACCGTGGAACAGCGCCAGGACATCCAGTACATCTTCCAGTCCCCGTTCTCGTCGTTGAACCCGCGGCGCACCATCGGCGAGTCCCTGTCGGTGCCGCTGCAGATGTCGGGCAAGCTGTCGCGCTCCGAGCAGCGCGCCGCAATCGAGGAAGTCTTGGAGGCGGTGCAGCTCGACCGCAGCTTCTACGATCGCCGCCCGGGCGATCTCTCCGGCGGCGAGCGCCAGCGCGCCGCGATCGGCCGCGCGCTGGTCAACGCGCCGAGCGTGCTGGTGTGCGACGAGATCACCTCGGCGCTGGACGTCTCAGTGCAGGCCTCCATCTTGAGCCTGTTGGCGGAGCTGCGCCAGGAGCGCGGGCTGTCGATGCTCTTTGTCACCCACAACATCGCGCTGGCCCGCCACACCGCCACGCGCGTCGCGGTGCTGAACAAGGGCGCGATTGTTGACGAGGGCCCAACAGACGAGGTCTTGGAAAACCCGCAGCACGAGTACACCCGCGAGCTGTTGGCCAACATTCCCGAACTATAAGGCCTGCTCACCTGCCATTTAGTAGGTAGTCTTGGTGCTGACCACGACTACCTACGGAAGGCAGAGAAATGGCGGCGTCCCTGACCATCGCACCGCACCCAGCAACCACCGACCTGAAACCGCTTCCCGTCCCGGAACTCGACAACTCGCTCGACGCGTACTCGCACGCGCTCGAGGCGGTTCTCGAAGGCGACCGGCTCGAGCGGGCCAAGGGCATCGTGGAAGACTTCCGCACCGGAAAGGGCCCGGAGCTCGACGCGAAGCTGCGTGAGCGCGCCGCTGAGCGCGAGGAGCAGGGGGTCAACTGGCTGCACAACGAGTGGTACGCGGGCTATCTCACCGTCCGCGAGCCGCTGGCGTTGTCCACCAACGTGCTGTTCCAGATTGACCTGCCGGACAAGGACATGCCGGTCGGCATGGGGCGCGCGGTCGAGTTCATCCAGCGCGCCGCCGCGATCCACCTACAGGCTGCCGCCGGGGAGACCCCGGAGGACCAGGACGCCCGCGGCAACCGGATCACCATGAACCAGTGGTTCCCCTACGCCGGCGCGATCCGCCACCCGGAGCCCGGCGAGGACGTCATCATCCAGACCGAACTCGATGCCACCAACCGCGAGATCGGCGTGTTCTGCAACGGCCAGTTCTTCGCCCTGCAGATCAGCGACGACGAGGGTAAGCCCGCCTCCGATAAGGCCATTGCGGACGCGCTGGAGAAGATCCTTGCAGCCAGCCAGACCGAGGAGGGCACGTTCGACTTCAACGTTCCGTCGCTCATCGGCTCGGGCGCCCTGGCGGAGCTGTTGCCGGATCTGCTCGAGCTGGGCTACAACCGGGCGGTTTACGACCGCCTTGCCAACATGCTGTTCACCATCGACATTGTCGACGCGGAGATGGCGGGCGACCGCGAGCACTTCAAGCGCGATACCTTCGCACCGCGCGGCGCATGGCTGTACAAGCCGATGAGCTACCAGATCTCGCTGCGCGACCACTGGATCGGCCTGCAGGTGGAGCACTCCTGCCAGGACGGCGCCACCCTGGTCACCGCAATCAAGCGCATGCAGTCCGTGGTACTTCCCGCCGAGGCCTCGAACACGCTGACCGAGATCGAGCCGCAGTTTTTGATCTGGGAGATCAGCGACGAGCTGGGCGCCAAGCTGCAGCAGGAGCTGGACCAGACGCTCGCGCAGGCCGATAAGTTCGACGTGGAGATCATCACCGTGCCGCATAAGCAGCCGGCCGAGATGCCGTTCAAGGTCTCCCGCGACGCGTCCGCCCAGCTGACCATGTCGATCGCGCAGGAGCTGACCTACGGCCGCGTCCGCGCGGTCTACGAAGCGGTGGATATGCGCGAGTTCCGCGCCGGCCGTACCGAGTGCCTGCGCGCCGCGACCCCGGAAGCGGTGAACTTTGCCAAGAAGCTCGTCGCTGGCAAGGCCACTAGCGAGGACCTGGAGTCCGCGATCAACGCGCACCGCGGCTGGGTGAAGCGCTGCAAGTCCGGCAACGGCTTCGACCGCCACTTCCAGATGCTGGCCACCGTCGACGAGGAAGCCGCGGCCAACGAGCCGTTCTTCACTGACGAGGACGCGACCGCAGCGCGCCGCGACTTCCTGTCCACCACCTCGATCGGCGGCGCTGACCAGGTCGTGCGCTACTCGTTCGTCCCGTCCCTGCCGGAAGGCTTCGGCATCGCCTACACCCCGCTGCCGCAGGACGGCGAGTTCTGCGTGTCCTGGAACACCGAGACCGCCGAGAAGCCGGAGGAGTTCCGCGCGAACCTGGAGAAGGCCTCCGATATGTTCTGGGGTTTCTGCGCGACGCTCTAGGCGCGCACGCTAGGAGACGAACCGGCGGGTCACGGCGAGCCACTCGTCGAGCTCACCGGTGTCCTCCCACAGCGAGTACAGCTCAGAGCCGCCCGGGCGCACCGCGGCTTGGGCGCGCCGCCTGATCCACTGTTTGTCGTCCATGGTGAACGGGTAGTCCAAATCAGACGGGGAGTAGTTGTCCGGCGCGTGCCCATTGAGCACGGCTGCGAGCGCGATGATGGATTCCGCATCGTCCGTGGCCAGCGGCCCCATGCCGCACTCGAAGCGGAACTGATCCATGCGGAACGTGCCGTCGGCCAGTGCGGCGACGGCATCTGCTGCGGGGTCATTGTCGAACGGCCCCGTGTTCCACGTTCCCACGAGGGGTCACAGTAGACCCGTGAGGTAAATAAATTTTTACCTATAGGTTAATTTCGCGGGTATAAATCTTTACCTTTTGAGCGTCTCGATCAGCTCTCGCACCTGCGGCTCGAGCGCCTCTTTGGGCCCGTTGTTGTCGATGATGACGTCGGCTGCGGCTTTGCGGGTGTCGTCGTCAAGCTGCTGCTTGATACGCGCCCTCGCGTCGGCCTCGTCGAGCCCTCGCGTAGCGACGAGCCTCCGGACCCGCTCCTCCACATCCACGTCCACGACCACGGTGAGGTCCATGTCCTTGTCCAGGCCGAGGTCCACGAGCAGCGGCATGTCGTAGACGACCGCCGGCTCCCCCGCCACCGCCGCCGCGGCGAACCTGCGCTCGGACTCCGCGCGGATGGCCGGGTGGGTGATGGCGTTGAGCCGCGCTGTCTGCTCCCGCGAGGCGAACGCGCGCCGCGCCAGCTCGCCGCGGTTGAGCGCGCCGCCGGGGCCGATGAGATCCGCGCCGAACTCGCGGGCTACCTCGTCGAGCACCGGCGAGCCGGGTTCCATGATCTCGCGTGCGATCTGGTCCGCGTCCACCACCGCGAACCCCGCGTCGGCGAGCATCCGCGCCACCGTCGACTTGCCGCTGCCGATGCCGCCTGTCAGGCCCACTTTCTTCATGGGGCCGAAGATAGCAAAACGTCCCGCCCCCGCTGGTTGCGGCGGGGGCGGGACGAATCGTCGTGAAGCGAGGTGCTTAGTTGCCGGCGAGCTTGTCGCGCAGCGCGGCGAGCTGCTCGTCGGAGGCGAGGGAGCCGATGTTCTCCTCGGCCTGGTCGGCTGCCGGAGCCGCAGCCTCAGACTCGGAGGAGTAGTTCGTCTGCTCGCCCTCGTGCTCCGCGGCCTCGGCGGCTGCGGCGCGGTGGCGCTCGATCTGCGCGGTGTGCGCGGTGTGGCGGCGCTCCGCCTCGGCGTAGCGAGCCTCCCACTCCTGGCGGGCCTCGTCGTAGCCTTCCATCCACTCGTTGGTCTCCGGGTCGAAGCCCTCCGGGAAGATGTAGTTGCCCTGCTCGTCGTAGGAGTCGGCCATGCCGTAGCGAGACGGGTCGAACTCCTCGACGTAGTCCTCGTCAGCCTGCTTGAGCGACAGGGAGATGCGGCGACGGTCCAGATCGATGTCGATGACCTTGACCATGACCTCCTCGCCGACGTTGACAACCTGGTCCGGGACCTCCACGTGGCGCTGGGCCAGCTCGGAGATGTGGACGAGGCCCTCGATGCCCTCCTCGACGCGGACGAACGCGCCGAACGGGACGAGCTTGGTCACCTTGCCCGGGACGATCTGGCCCACGGCGTGCGTGCGGGCGAAGACGCGCCACGGATCCTCCTGCGTCGCCTTGAGCGACAGGGAGACGCGCTCACGGTCGAGGTCGACGTCGAGCACCTCGACGGTGACCTCGTCGCCCACGGCGACAACCTCGGACGGGTGGTCGATGTGCTTCCAGGACAGCTCGGAGACGTGCACGAGGCCGTCAACACCGCCGAGGTCGACGAACGCACCGAAGTTGACGATGGAGGACACGACGCCCTTGCGCACCTGGCCCTTCTGCAGCTGGTGCAGGAAGTCGGAGCGGACCGCGGACTGGGTCTCCTCCAGGTAGGCGCGGCGGGACAGCACGACGTTGTTGCGGTGCTTGTCCAGCTCGATGATCTTCGCCTCGAGCTCCTGGCCGATGTACGGATCCAGGTCGCGCACGCGGCGCATCTCGACGAGCGACGCCGGCAGGAAGCCGCGCAGGCCGATGTCGAGGATGAGGCCGCCCTTGACGACCTCGATGACGGTGCCGGTAACCGGCTGATCGTTGGCCTGCAGCTCCTCGATGGTGCCCCACGCACGCTCGTACTGCGCACGCTTCTTGGACAGCATGAGGCGGCCTTCCTTGTCCTCTTTGGTCAGGACAAGCGCGTCGATCTCATCGCCGACCTCGACCACGTCCTCCGGGTCGACGTCGTGCTTGATGGACAGCTCGCGGGTGAGGATGATGCCCTCGGTCTTGTAACCGATGTCGAGCAGGACCTCGTCGTGGTCGACCTTGACCACGGTGCCGGTGACGATGTCGCCATCGTTGAAGTACTTGATGGTCGCGTCAACTGCGGCGAGGAATTCCTCAGGGCCACCGATGTCGTTGATGGCAACCTGGGGTGCGTTGGAAGTGCGCATAAGAAGTATGTGCTCCGAAAAATAGGAGATCGTAGGTGTACAGGAACGCATCTCTCGGGGGCGCGTTGGCCGCCCGATCCCACGCCGCGCTGGCAGCCTCACCCTCCTATTACGGTGGGCGCCGCACGGTCGCGTCGATACGCCCGAGCAAGTGTAGACACTTTCCCCAGCTAGAGCAAATAATTCGCAGATGCGTATCGACGCCCCTCCGGTCGCCCCGCACGAACCGGCGACTATCATAGCCCGCGTCTTATCAATCTCCCAGATTTTGGAGCCACCAGTATGTGGAAACGCAGTGTCGCTGTCGCCGCCTCGTTCGTTGGCATCGTCGTCGGCGCCGGATTCGCCTCGGGCATGGAGGCGATGCAGTACTTCGTGGCCTACGGCACGGACGGGTTCTACGGCGTCATCCTCGCCGGGGTGACCATGATCTTCGCCGCCACTGCCTTCATGACGTTCGGCTCCTACTTCCTCGCCGACGAGCACAACGAGGTCTTCTACAAGGTCACCTCGAAGCCGGCGGCGTTCATCATGGACTGGTCCGCCGTGGCCTGCATGTTCTCCGTCGGCTTCGTTATGTTCGCCGGCGCCGGGTCGAACCTGCGACAGTCCTTCGGCTGGCCGATCTGGGTCGGCGCGTCGCTCATGCTCGCGCTCATGCTCGTCGTCGGCCGCTTCGACGTGGACAAGGTCTCCTCCGTCATCGGGTTCGCCACCCCGGTCCTGGTCATCTTCGTGCTCATCGGCGCGATCTACTCCTTCACCCAGGTCGACGTCGACTGGGCTCAGGTGAGCGACTACGCGCAGTCCGAGGTCACCCGCGCCGACGGCACGCCATTCTGGTGGCTCGGCGCGCTCAACCACACCGGCCTCAACGCGCTGTGCGGCGTGTCCATGGCGCTGGTGATGGCCGGCGACGAGTTTGACACGAAGTCGAGCCGCCTCGGTGGCATCATCGGCGGGTTCATCTACGTGGGCATGCTCGCGCTCCTCGTCGCGTCCCTGCTCATCCAGGTGGAGTCCGTCAACGGCGACGACATGCCGCTGCTCTCCGTCATCGAGAACGTCGACCCGGTGCTCGGCTTCATCATGACCTGGGTCATCTTCCTCATGGTCTTCAACACCTGCCTGGGCATGTTCTACGCGCTGGCGAAGCGCCTCACCCGCAAGCACCCGGAGAAGTTCTACCGCGTGTACGCGATCGCCTGCATCGTGGGCTTCGTCCTGTCCTTCGCTGGCTTCCAGCCGCTGGTGAACAGCCTCTACCCCGTTCTCGGCTACCTCGGTCTCTTCGTCATGGCCGTGATGACGGCGGTCTACCTCAAGCACCGCTCCGAGCTCAAGGACGAAGGCGAGCGCCGGGCGCGCGCCGTTGCGCTGGCCAGCGGCGACGCCGCCTCCGACGACAACGCATCCGAGCGCTATGAGAGCAGCAACAACGGCGACTACGACAGCCCCGGCAACCCAGCGGGCTACGCCGCGCACATCCCGGCCGCCGACGCGGACGAGGACACTGGCGACGACGCCGACGATGCGGTGGCTGGCAAGGACCTCGACGAGCTGGCCGGCGACTCGAACCTCGATGACGAAGAGTTCAAGAAGGCCCTGCGCGACGAGGTCGACTCCTCCGATGGGGACGAGCGGCGCTCGCTCAACGACCTGCTCTAGCCCGGCCGCCCGAGCGCCACGGGGGTAGCCGGCGGGGGCGAAACAGGCGGTGGACCGCCGGTGAACGACGGGTGAACGAAACCGATCGCCAAGCTGGCCACGCGCCCTACTACGCTGCCGTCCAAGTTAAACGGTTGGTGACACCTAAGAAACACCTTGCCCCCTATTGAGCTTTCTCTCAGCTTTCTGCTAGCTTTAGCTCTGGCACTCGGGGGACAGACCCAGCCAGGGGTGAAATCGAAGCCCCGGCACGGTCGCACGGCCGACCCCCGCGGCCCCTTCCCCCCGGGGAGGACGACAATTGAATATGGTAGCGGGGTTTTGGGGGAAGCCCCTGGGGGGAATCTGCGGTGGCCGGGGTGGTCCGCCGCACGCGAGGCGGGCAGGGTTGCGACGCGGCCCTGCCCGCCTCGGCGGTTAGTGCGCCGCCGCGTCCCAGTTCGCACCGGTGCCGGCCGAGACCTCGAGCGGGACGAGCAGCTCGATCGCACCGTCCATTTCGCGTTCGACGATCGCGCGGACCGCCTCGAGCTCGCCCGGGGCGACCTCGACCACGAGCTCGTCGTGCACCTGGAGCAGGACGCGCGAGCGCTTGCCCTCGAGCGCGGCGTCGACGCGCAGCATGGCGACCTTGATGATGTCGGCGGCCGTGCCCTGGATCGGCGCGTTGAGCGCCGCGCGCTCGGCGTTCTCCCGGGCCACGCGGTTGTCACTGTTGAGCTCCGGCAGGTAGCGGCGGCGGCCGAACACCGTGGAGGTGTAGCCATCGCGGCGCGCCTGCTCGACCACCTCGTCGAGGTAACGCTTCACCCCGCCGAAGCGCTCGAAGTAGCTGGCCATGATGTCCTTCGCCTCGCCCGCGGAGATGGAGAGCTGGTTCGACAGCCCGTACGCGGACAGGCCGTAGACCAGGCCGTACGACATCGCCTTGACGCGGCGGCGCAGTTCCGGGGTGACCTGGTCGATGGGCACGTCGAACACGCGCGAACCGACGAAGTTGTGCAGGTCCTCCCCCGCCCGGTACGCCTCGATGAGCCCGTCGTCCTTGGACAGGTGCGCCATGACGCGCATCTCGATCTGGGAGTAGTCCGCGGTGAGCAGGCACTCGTAGCCCTCGCCCACGACGAACGCGGAGCGGATCTTGCGGCCGGCCTCGGTGCGCACCGGGATGTTTTGCAGATTCGGCTCCGCGGAGCTGAGCCGCCCCGTCGAGGCGACCGTCTGGTTAAACGTGGTGTGGATGCGCCCGTCCGGTTGCACCGTCTTGATCAGCCCCTCGATCGTGGACTTCATCTTCTGGTGCTCGCGGTGCGCGAGCAGCTGGTCCAAGAACGGGTGCGGGTGCTTCTCCGCGAGCGCCTCGATCTCGCCCGCCGCGGTGGAGTAGCCGGTCTTCGTCTTCTTCGTCTTCGGCAGCCCGAGTTTGTCAAAGAGCACCGCGGACAGCTGCTTGGGGCTGGAGAGGTTGAGCGAAGGCTCGTCGACAAGCTGGCGCGCCTCCTCCTCGACCTGCTCGACCTTGAGCGTGAACTCCTTGCGCAGGCCCTCAAGGACCTCGATGTCGACGGCGATGCCAGTGTGCTCCATCTCGGCGAGCACGGTTACGAGCGGCAGCTCGAGGTCCGAGTACAGCTCGTAGGAGTCGATCGCGCGCAGCTCCTCCGCCAGCGCCGCCGACAGCTCCAGCACCGCCGCTGCCGCGTCGAGGTCGGCGGTCTCGCTGAGCAGGCTGAGCTGGTCCGATCCCGGGTTGAGCTGGCGCTGCAGGTGGCGCTGGTAGATGTCCTCGAGCGCGTACGTGCGCTGGCCGGGCCGCAGCAGGTACGCGGCGATCGCGGTGTCGTGCGCGATACCGCGTAGCTCGATGCCGCGCCCGCGCAGCATGTGGTACGCCGCCTTCGCCTCGTGGAAGAACTTCGGCGCGTCCGACTCGAGCCAGCGCTTCAGCGCCACGTCCTCGGCGGCGCTCAGGTCGGCGGCGAGCTTGCTTACGCCGTGCCGTTGCTTATCGACGATCGCCAGCGCCACCACGTCACCCTCCCCGGGCGTGGCGTTGCCGGTGACGTAGACCGCCAACCCGTCGCCTTCTCGCTGGGCCAGCCAGGCGTCCAACGGGGCGTCGTCAAGCGTAATGTCCTCGAGCTCGACCGCCTCGGCGGCGGGCGCGGTGCCGTCTGTGGGCACCGCGGCGAGCACGCGCTCGCGGAGGTTCACGCCGAACTCGAGGTCGTCGAAGCGGGAGGCGACCCTGCTCACCTCGGCGGGCTTGAGTTCGAGGTCGTCCGGGCCGACCGGCAGCTCGACGTCGGTGACCATCTGCGTGAGCTCGCGGTTGAGGCGGACCTGCTCGATGCGCTCGCGGAAGTTGTTCGCGGCCTGGCCCTTGAGCTCGTCGGCGTGGTCGATGAGCCCGTCGAGCGTGCCGTACTGCGCAATCCACTTCGTCGCGGTCTTCTCCCCCACCTTGGGCACGCTGGGCAGGTTGTCGGACGGGTCCCCGCGAAGCGCGGCGAAGTCCGGGTACTGCGCCGGGGTGAGGCCGTACTTGCGCTCCACCTCCTCGGGCGTGAAGCGGGTCATGGTAGACACGCCGCGGGTCGGGTACAGCAGCGTCGTCGTGGCGTCGACAAGCTGGATGTAGTCGCGGTCGCCCGAGACGAGCACGATCTCAAAGTCGCCCGCCGCCCGCGCCTGCGTGGTCAGGGTGGCCACGATGTCGTCCGCCTCGAAGTTCTCCTTGCTCAAGGTGGTGATGCCGAGGTCGCCGAGCACGTCCTCGATGATCGGCACCTGGCCTTTGAACTCCGGCGGTGCCGCCTCGCGCTGCGCCTTGTACTCGGCGAACTTCTCGGTGCGGAAGGTCTTGCGGCCGACGTCGAAGGCCACCGCAGCGTGCGTCGGCCGCTCCTCGGCGAGGATGTTGGCGAACATGGAGAGGAACCCGTACACCGCGTTCGTGTGCTGCCCACCCGTGGTGGAGAAGTTCTCCGTGGGCAGCGCGTAAAAGGCGCGGAAGGCCATCGAGTGGCCGTCGATCAGCAGCAGTCGCTTCGTGTTCTCGGGTGTCTCGCTCACGGTCAGCCAGTCTAGCGGCCGCCCCGACACGGCCCTGCTGCGCTCGCTGCGCCGGGATTTCCTGGGGCGCGGGCGCTGCGATAGACTTTCGCGCGACGCCCCAGTAGCCCAATTGGCAGAGGCAACGGATTCAAAACCCGTCCAGTGTGAGTTCGAGTCTCACCTGGGGCACGAAATAATACACTCCATTAACCAGTAACAACGAGGTCAGGCGGGGTGCTATCCACAAATGAATAGGCAAAAAAGCCAATAAATAGGCACTTCCAGCACTGCTATTGCCGTATGGATGCCGTACAGCTCCGCCCCTAGAGGATGGAATCCATCGCTGCTGTCAGAGAATCTAGGTCACTATCGAACAGCTCGGTGTAGTGATCCAACGTCATCGAAATGTTCTTGTGTCCCACCTGACGTGAGATTACAGAGATGGGTGCCCCCACGCTCACCTTCAAAGAGATGGCGGTGTGACGAAGATCATGAGATGTCACATGGGGGAAATCCTCATCTACTGCTTGAATGCGTCCTACGGCACAACCGAGCCACAACTTCGTCCCCTGCGGTCGCTTTAACGGCTCTTTTGTTCCCTGTTTGGTGAAGAGGAAATCTGTTTTCTTCTTCCCCTCGCACAGTGCTGTGAGTTCGTCGTCAAACTTCGAAGAGAAGGCAACTTCACGCCTTGAACTCTCAGTTTTGAGAGCTTCCTTGACATGCACTTCATTGCCAACCGTGACAGCCTGACGCTTAATACTGATACGGTGCCGTTCCAAGTCAAGGTCTCCCACCTGAAGCCCCGCAACCTCACCGAACAGTATTTCCCGCCTGCATTCCGCAGAATCGACCTAGACTTAAACGTGAACGTGGTGCTGCCACCACTTGCAGAACGGAGGGAAATTCATGGTCAACGAGAACATCGAGAAATTATCAGCCACGCTGGAGGAAACTCGTGCCGAGCGGGAAGAGCTGTATAAGTGGTTCCACCGGAACCCGGAGTTGTCCATGGAGGAGCATGAGACAGCCGCCCGCATCGAAGAAGAGCTCAAACGCATGGGGCTCGAGGTGCAGACATTCGCGGGGACCGGCAAAGTCGCTGTCATCGAGAATGGCGACGGCCCGACCGTCTTGTTCCGGTCCGACCACGACGCGCTGCCGATCGCCGAAGACACTGGAGCCGATTACGCCGTGCCGGCCGAGCAAGGTGTCATGCATGCGTGCGGTCACGACATGCACACCGCCGCGCATCTCGGTGCCGTGAATGCGCTCGTCCGCAATAAAGACGCTTGGTCGGGTACCTTCATCGCCCTTTTCCAACCCGGCGAGGAAGCTGGGGGCGGGGCCCGCCGAATGGTGGAGGACGGCCTTGTTCAACGGTTGCCTAAGCCGGATTACGTGTTCGGCCAGCACGTTCTAGCCGAAGACCCGCCGCTCGGCTTCGCCTTCACGCCGGGACGAATGACTACCGCCGCGTCGAACTGGAAGGTTCGCATCCACGGAAAATCCGGCCACGGCTCCCTTCCGCACCGCGCAATCGACCCGATTCCAACCGCGGGGACGATTGTCACCCGACTGCAAGCTGCGGTAGCCCGCGAGATCGACCCGCTCGAGATTGGCGTGATCTCGGTGGGATCTATCCACGGCGGAACGTCGTCCAACTCGATCTGCGATCTCGTCGAGCTCGGAATCAACACGCGTGCCTCAACCGACGAGATCTCCGAACAGATCCAGGACATCATGAAACGCGTCATCACCGCCGAGTGCGAGGCCGGTAACTGTCCGGAGCCGCCTGAGTTCGAATACCTCGATTCCGTCCCCGTGATCTACAACGACAGGGATCTGACCGAGCGCCTTAAGGACACTTTCACCGATTACTTCGGCGAAGAACTGGTCGGATGGGGCACCGGCTTATCCGGCTCCGAGGATTTCCCGGTCATCCCGAACGCCTGGGATGCCCCCTATGTCTTCATTGCCTGGTCCGGATTCGAGGAGGGCCACGACGGTCCGCCCAACCACAACAAGGGTTTCCTCCCGCAGCTCCAGCCGACTCTCGACCGCGGCTCCATGTCTGTGCTCCTCGCCGCAGCCACGGTCATGGCCAAGGATTAAGGCGCGCCCCCGCTTATCGACTATCGGCCCCGAGGCTTCCCCTCGGGGCCGATTTCATGTGTCGGCACGATGCTAGCGCTGATGTCTGCGAGCTACTTCTTCTGATTCTTCGCCCACAGCTTGCGGGTTTTCTTGACCGAGAGCGTGAATCCGATCATGAAGATGACCGTCACGAACGGGACGAGGACGAAGCCGGCACCATAAGAACCGAATTTGTCTGGGAACGCTCCCCACAACGGTGTTCCTACCGCCAAGCCGATGGGGTAGGCCATGCCGAGCACACCCCAGATCTTAGAGAAGTCCCGCTGCCCGAACGTCGCCTGCGCGACGAGTGGGGGAGACACCGTACCGTTCGAAGTGCCCAGGGACATAATGACGATGAGGACAAGGTACGGAATGAAGTAGGTGACCCAGGTGGAGATGAACACCGCAACACCGGCCACTCCCAAGGTCAGCCACATCGCCGGTAGAAGCCCCATCTTGTCGATCAACCAGCCGATCAGCGGTTTGAACACGATCAAACTCAGAGTCGCGGTGATGACCACCGCGGAGATCTTGCTGGAGGAGACAAAGATGCCCCACGGAGTGCCAGACAGGTACGCCACAAAGTGCTGCGTCATCGCGTACGTCATGCCGAAGAGAAAGTAGGACGCGATGAGCACGTAGAACCAGGGCACCGAGAACGCTTCTTTTTGGGTCAAGCCCGGCTCGACTCCGGAGACGTCGGCGGCTTCATCAGCGTTGACAGCCGTCTCGCCGTAGCCCGGGATTTGATAATCCAGTGGGGAGTTGCGCACCAGGAAGATCGCCGGAAGTATCGTGAACGCCGCCATGAATGCCGCGAGGAAGAATGAGGCGGCGCGCCAGCCGACTGAATCCAAGAGATATGGCATGCCGATTCCGAGGATCATGCCTCCCACCCCGGAGCCAGCCAAGACGACACCCATGATGGTGCCCTTATTCCGGAAGAACCATCGGTTGACCACAACGATAGGCACATACTGTGCAGAAAGGCCCACACCGACACCGATCACGATGCCCGCGAGGTAGAACATCCACAGCGACGTTGACAGCCCAAAGATGATTAGCCCCACCGCAGCAATGATTCCGCCGATAATGAGCAGTCCCTGTGCCTTCAGCTTGTCCACCAGCTGACCTGCCACTGGCATCGCCAAGGCCGATGACACACCGAGCAGCGTGTAGTAGACGAGGAATGACGAGCTCGTGAACTCCGGGAATTGCGACAAGATCACCGGGGTGAAAAAGCTCATCGCCGTGAACGACACGGCCATCGCGATATTGACTAGCAGCGCACCGACGGCCACCCGCAGATAGATTCCGGACAGCTTCTCGCTGGCGGCGATGTCTTCACCAGAAAAACCGCCCGCCCCGGGATTCGATGCGCCATCAGCTCCGATAGCAGTAGACATAGGGGCTCCCTTCTCTCACCTTGAGCGTACAGCTCGATGGCCGAGGGGCCGTGGGTTTCGCGCTCTGGCTGGCCCGTCGCAATGACAGACACATTGGGCGGGCCTGCAGTTTTCGCTGTCGACGATGAGTTCGGGTCTCACCTGGGGCACGAATTATTACACTCCAGCAACCAGCAACCACGAGGTCAGGCACTACGCCAGGCCCGGGATGTAGGCCACGCTGCCGCCAAGCGACATCGTGACAAACAGCGGGGTGAGCACGAGGGGGCCGAGCCACGCGCGGCCGGTCTGCGAGTAGAACAGCTTGTTCATGATCGGCAGCAGGATCATCATCGGCAGGATCGACTGCAGCATGTTCACGTAGAGCCAGTCGTCGGTCCAGTGCACCGTGCTGGTCGCGGTGAAGACTGCGTACTGCACCACGAAGATGGCGGCGAGGCCGAGGGAGTTCGCAACCGCCGCGATGAGGTACGTCTGCCACGCCGGAACGTCGCGGTAGCGCGTGCCCACCGCAGCGCGCAGGGAGTTGGCGAAGTAGAAGACGAACATCACGGGCACGTACTCGCACGCGACGAGGAACCAGCGCAGCGTCAGCGGCCGGGACGCGATGACGAGGAAGCGGTAGTCCGTGTGGAACGCGGTGTAGACCACCGCGAGGATTGAGAAGTAGACGAACAGGATGCACACGGCGAGGACGACGGTCCGGCCGAAGGAGCGCCACGGCATGGTCATGCCCCACGCGCGGCTACGCTCGCCCGCCGGGTAGGTGTCCTTGTCCCGCGTGAAATCGCCCACCCTCCGCGGCTTCGTCAGTGCCGCGGGCCCGGTTTGGCCGGCTGTTTCGTGTGGTTGGAGCACTGTAGACACTGTTGACACCTGGGGGTTCTACTTTCCGTTTTCAGTCACGTGACCGAGGGATCGTATCTGCCCCGGGCGCCGCCCGGCAGCCGTTCTTCAGGATCCCACAGTTTGCTTTTATATAGCCTAACTATATAGTGTGCCTATGCAATCGGATCAGGATCTCGCCTCGCTCGCCGTCGACCTCGTCTCCGCGGGCAGCCACTTCGCACGCGCCGTCTTCCAGGCGACCGGCACCGAGCTCTCCTACGTCTCGCTGCGCGTCCTCGCCACGCTCGAGCGCGAACCCGGCCTGCGCGTCGGGGAGCTCGCGAGGCGCGAGGGCATCACGCAGCCGTCGATGAGCCAAGCGATCAAGCGGCTTGTCGACGACGGCCTCGTCGACCGCGCCCCCGCCCCCGACGACGCGCGGGCGAGCGAGCTGACCGTGACCGATGCCGGCCGCCGCGTCGTGCGCGACTACCGCGACGCCTCGGCGAGGCAGGTCGTGCCGATGTTCCGGGATCTCTCCCCTGGTGACGTCGAGACGCTGCAGAGCGCCGCGGCGCTGCTACCGAAACTCACCGAACAACTCCGAGACCGCAAAGGAGGCCGCGCGTGACGGACACGCCACACGTTGAAACCGAACCCCATTCCATCCTGAAACAGCCCATCGCCGTGTGGGCGCTCGCCTTCGCCTGCGCCGTGTCCTTCATGGGCATCGGCCTGGTGGATCCGATCCTGCCCGCGATCTCGCGCGAGCTCAACGCAACGCCGACGCAGACGATGCTGCTGTTCACGAGCTACCTGCTCATCACCGCGATCGCGATGTTCTTCAGCGCGTTTATCTCCTCGCGCATCGGCGTCAAGCGCACGCTCTTGATCGGCCTCGCGCTCATCGTCGTGTTCGCATTCCTCTCCGGCGCGGCCGGCTCCGTGGACGCGATCATCGGCTTCCGCGCCGGCTGGGGCCTGGGCAACGCGCTGTTCATTTCCACCGCGCTCGCGGCCATCGTCGGCGCCGCGGCCGGGCACTCGGGTGAGGCCGTCATCCTCTACGAGGCCGCGATGGGCATCGGCATGGCCGTCGGCCCGCTACTCGGCGGGGTGCTCGGCAGCATCAGCTGGCGCGCACCGTTCTACGGCACCGCGGTGCTCATGGCCATCGGCTTCGCCGCCATCGCACTGCTGCTGAAGAAGGCGGAGCACACCCCCGAGCCGGTCGAGCTCGCCGCGGGCCTCGCCGCGGTGAAAGACCCGGCGCTGTTCACGCTCGGGCTCGTGGCATTTTTCTACAACTACGGATTCTTCACGCTGCTCGCCTACTCCCCCTACCCGATCGACGAGGCCGCGGCTGAGGCCGGCCGCGACTTCGGCGCGACCGAGCTCGGGTTCGTCTTCTTCGGCTGGGGCCTCGCGCTCGCGCTCTCGGCGGTCTTCCTCGCGCCACGCCTGACCCGGGCTTTCGGGCTCATGCCGGTGCTGGTGACCATCCTCACCAGCTTCGGCGTGGTCCTTGCCGCCCTCGGCTTCGGCGTACACAACCTCACCGCGGTGATCACTTTGGTCATCATCGCCGGCGTCTTTATCGGCGTGTTCAACACCGTGCTCACCGAGGCGGTTATGGAGGCGACCGAGATGCCGCGCAACGTTGCGTCCTCGAGCTACTCGGGCATGCGCTTCCTCGGAGGCGCGGTCGCCCCGGCCGTCTCTGGGCCGCTCGCCGCGTCGTACGGCGCCGGCGTGCCCTACTGGGTGGGCGCAGTCTCGCTCGCGGTCTCGCTCATCGTGCTCTTCGCGGGCAAGCGTTCGCTCCACCGCATCGCGTAGCGGCTAGAACGGCAGCGTGATTCCGAACTGCTCGGCGAGCTGCGGACCGTAGAACCCGAGGAGGCCGACCACAAACAGCACTGCCCAGATAGCGGTGGACGCCGCCTCGGAGATGCCGAGTTTCGCCGACAGCGAGTCGGTCGCCGCGATGATAATGTCCGAGACCTTATCCAGGGCCGGTTCCAGCGCCGCCGCGGGTGCCTGCCGCGCCGGCGCAGACGCGCCCGCCGGCAGCGGACGGCGCGGCATTCGGTGCGATGTACGGGGCCGCCACCGGGGCGGCGAGGGACAGGCTCGTCGCGAGAGCAAGTGCGGGGCGGGCGCGGTTCATGGGCATGATGCTACCTGTTCACGGCCGCGCGGGAGCAGTTATGATACCCGCTATGCGCAAGACCTACCTCGCCGGCGCGGTCGCCGGAGCACTCGTTTTCACCACCCTCGCCCCCGTGCCGGCCTTCGCCCAGACCGACACGACTGGGGCGTCGAACGCCGCGGATAGCGACAAGCCCGCGAGCAACGACAACGCCACGGGTACGACGAACCCGGACGGCGAAAAGGCCCTCGTGGACGCAGCGAAGGCGTTCCAGGACCTTTCCGACGCCTCCGGTTCCGCGAACAAGGACGGCGCAGGCTCCTCCTCCGACCTTAAGCTCGACCCGGAGAACGACCCCCTCTACATCGACCCGGAGAAGAACCCGCTGAAGAAGGTCTCCAGCTCCGAGATGTTCCTCGAGGTCACGGGCAAGCCGGCGAACGGCGAGGATCCGAACGTCGCGCAGGCGTGGGCCGCGAACTCCTCGATCCCGGACACCGCGAACCCGATCGAGCTGCTCAAACAGGAGGCGCAGGGCTCCTCGATGATGTGGGAGGGCTTGTTCACCGGGGACTTCGCGATGTCGTCCGCGGGTTCGAGCCAGGCGACCTCGGTGTGGCTCTCCACGGTCATCGGCATCGCCGTCATCGGCCAGATCATCGAGCTCATCATGCGCGGGATCCGGATGGCGCAGCGGTAGCTTGCCGGAGGTGCGTCGATACGCATTGGCCCGGGGTGTAATATACGATAAATCGTAATTATTCATCCCCGATGGAAACGAGCCATGCGACATCCCACCTCGACATTTGCGGCGCTCGCCGCGACCAGCCTGCTCGCGGGCTGCGTCACCAACGCTGAAGGCGGCACCCCCGACGGCTGGGAGCCGATCGTGCCGGACGCCGTGCCCGAGATCGCGGCGATGGTGCCGCCCGACGTCGCCGCCGACGGTGTGCTCAACGTCGGCGCCAATCCCCCCTTCGCGCCGTTCGAATACAAGGACTCCACGGGCAACATCATCGGGGTGGAGATGGACCTCGCGCGCGCCGTTGCGGCCGTGATGGGGATGGACTTTCACGTCGACGACATGGACTTTTCCATGATCCTGCCCGCCGTGAGCGCGGGCAGCCTCGACGCCGGCTCCTCCGGGTTCACCGACAACGAGGAGCGCCAGAAGTCCTTCGACTTCGTCGACTTCCTCTACGCCGGCGTGCAGTGGGCCGCGCAGCCGGGCGCGGGCGTCGACCCAGACAACGCCTGCGGGCTCACCGTGGCGGTGCAGCGCACCACAGTCTCCGACACCGACGACGTGCGCCCGAAGTCCGAGGCGTGCGAGGCGGCGGGCAAGGACCCCATCACCGTGCTCGCCTTCGATACCGCCGACAACGCCGCGCTCGCCGCGCTCGTCGGCCGCGCGGACGCCTACAGCGCGGACTCCCCCGTCGCGGCGTGGGCGGTGGAGCGCTCCGACGGCAAGCTCGAGATGATCGGCGACATGTTCGACGCCGCGCCGTACGGCTTCGCGGTGCCGAAGGGCTCGCCGCTCGCCCCTGCAATGGCGGCGGCGATGCAGCACCTCATCGACACCGGCGACTACGCCCGCATTCTCAAGCAGTGGAACATCACGAGCGGCCTGCTGGATACGGCCCTGATCAACGAACACCCCGTGGGAGGAAAGTGACATGAGCACCCCCTATTCCAAGTACGCCGCCCAGCGCGGCGAGCGCACCCGCCCGCAGCGCATCGAGGCGAAGCCGCTGCGCCACCCCGGGCGCTGGGTGCTCGCGGCGGTGCTCGTCGCGCTCGTCGTGTGGTTCATCATCGGTGCCGCGCGTAACGACGCCTACGGCTGGGACACCTACTTCCAATACCTCTTCGACACCCGCATCGCCACCGCCGCGCTGCACACCATCGCGATCACGTTGCTGGCCATGCTCATCGGCGTGGCCGGCGGCGTACTCCTCGCCGTGATGCGGATGAGCCCGAACCCCGTGTTCAAGACGGTGGCCTGGGTGTTCCTGTGGATCTTCCGCGGCACCCCGGTCTACGTCCAGCTCATGTTCTGGGGCCTTATCGGCGCGATCTACGACACGATCAACCTCGGCTTCGCCGACATCCCGCTCGAGCCGTTCACCTCCTCCGCGTTCGCGCTCGCCGTCGTCGGGCTCGGGCTCAACGAGGCGGCCTACATGGCCGAGATCGTCCGCTCCGGCGTCTCCGCCGTGCCGGAGGGCCAAGTCGAGGCGTCGAAGGCGCTCGGCATGAGCTGGGGGCAGACGATGCGCCGCACCGTCCTACCGCAGGCGATGCGCATCATCATCCCGCCCACCGGCAACGAGTTCATCTCCTTGCTCAAGACGTCCTCTCTCGTCGTCGCGGTGCCGTACTCCCTCGAGCTCTACGGCCGCTCGATGGACATCGCGGCCGCGCTCTTCGAGCCGGTGCCGCTACTGCTCGTCGCCGCGACGTGGTACCTGGCCATCACGTCGCTGCTCATGGTCGCCCAGCACTACCTCGAGCGCTACTTTGACCGCGGCGCGACCCGCCAGCTCACCGCCCGCCAGCTCGCGTCGCTCGCCGACGCCGAGGGCACCATCCCCAACAACGTGCAGATCGTCGAGCAGCCGCAGAAGAAGGGACGCTAGCCATGACCATCAAACAGACCCCGATGATCCAGGCCGTGGACGTCTGGAAGAACTTCGGCAACCTCGACGTGCTCAAGGGCATCGACCTCGAGGTCGCCCCCGGCGAGGTGGCCTGCCTCATCGGCCCGTCCGGCTCGGGCAAGTCCACGCTGCTGCGCTGCGTGAACCACCTGGAAAAGGTCAACGCCGGGCGCCTCTACGTCGACGGCGAGCTCATCGGCTACCACGAGCGCGACGGCGTGCTCCACGAGATGAGCGAGCGCGACGCCGCGAAGCAGCGCCGCGACATTGGCATGGTGTTCCAGAACTTCAACCTCTTCGGCCACCGCACCGTGCTGGACAACATTATCGAGGCCCCGGTCCACGTCAAGGGCCAGCCCGTCGACCAGGCGAAGGCCCGCGCGATGGAGCTGCTCGACATGGTCGGCCTCGCCTCGAAGGCAGACGCGTACCCCATCCAGCTCTCCGGCGGGCAGCAGCAGCGCGTGGCCATCGCGCGCGCCGTGGCGATGGACCCGAAGCTCATGCTTTTCGACGAACCCACCTCCGCCCTCGACCCAGAACTCGTGGGCGAGGTGCTGCGCGTCATGCGCGACCTCGCCGACGGCGGCATGACCATGCTCGTGGTCACCCACGAGCTCGCGTTCGCGCGCGAGGTCGCCGACAAGGTCGCGTTCATGGACGGTGGCCAGATCGTCGAGTACGGCACCCCGCAAGAGGTGCTCGACCACCCGCAGCACGAGCGCACGCGCGCGTTCGTGTCCACGCTGTTCTAGAGCTCCAGGCCGGGGCTTGCAGGACAGGCGCTGCTAGCCCTCAGCGTCGGCGGCGCCCCATGAGTCACACGCGACCTGGGGAAACGCCCCGGCGGGTTCGTTGAGGGCTAGCAAACCCCGCGTGTTCGCAGGCCCGCAGCGCTACAGCAGCCCGCGCACGAGCGCCGTCGCGCCCCCGAGGAACGCAAGCGCGAGGGCGATCTTGTGCGCGATGTCGGAGGGCACCCGCGGCGCAAGCAGCTTGCCGACGACGATCCCGACCGCCAGCGCCACCAGCGTCGTCGCCCACAGCGCCGGCTCGATCGCGCTGACGTCGGCCGCTCCGGTGAGCTCCTTAACCGTGAACGAGAGCGCCCCGGCGACGAGGAAGATCGGCTGCAGCGTCGCGGCGTAGACGCGCTGAGGCCAGCGCGCCGCGTGCGCGTAGACGGTGATCGCGGGCCCCGCGACGCCGGCGAGGGTGTTCATGAACCCGCCGATCACGCCGGAGATCGCGGCGGGGACGACGCCCTCGACATCCGGGACGTAGCGCTTGCCCAGGGTCACGATGGACAGCGCGAGGAGCAGCAGCGCGCCCACGAGGACGAGGAGCACCTTGGGCGAGACGTGGGCGATGACCCACGCGCCCGGGAAGACGCCGAACGGGAGGGCGAGGGCGATGGGCCAGAACTTGCGCCAGTCGACGTCGTCACGCATGCCCCACGTATTGGTCGCCGCGTTGATCACGGCGAGCAGGTTCACCAGCAGGACGCCGTCGACCGGGCCGAGCAGCAGCGACAGCACGGGCGCGGCGATGAGCCCGACGCCCATGCCGGAGATGCGCTGCATCGTCGCGCCGATTGCGACGGCCAGCCCCACGCCGAGAATGACGAGCATCAGCGGAACTTCTCCAGCATCGCCTCGCGCACGGTCTCGGGGACAAGGCCGGTGACGTCGCCGCCGTACTTCGCCACCTCCTTGGTCAGCGAGGAGGAGATGTAGCCGTACTTCTCGTCGGTGAGCAGGAAGTACGTGTCCACGCCGGTGAGGCGGCGGTTCATCTGCGCCATGGGCAGCTCGTACTCGTAGTCCAGCGAGGAGCGCAGTCCCTTCACCAGCGCGGTGATGCTGTGCTCGGAGGTGTAGTCCACGAGCAGCCCGCCCCAGCTGTCCACGCGCACGCCGGGCAGGTGGGCGGTGGCGGTGCGGATGAGCTCGACGCGCTCGTCGATGGTGAACAGCCCCGAGGTCTTCGTCGGGTTGCCGGTGACCAAAACGACCACCTCGTCGAAGTGCCGCGAGGCGCGGGTGACAATGTCCAGGTGGCCGTTCGTGATCGGGTCGAACGAGCCGGGGCACACTGCAACAGTCATTTATTCCTCCGCTTCCGGGTCTGCGTAGACGGCCATGTCCATCCGGGCGATGCCGTAGAGGCGCTTCTTCAGCTTCTGCCCCGTCGGGGTGAACTCGGGCGGCCAGGCGGTCTCGGGGCTCTCGCGGTGGCGCTCGACGACGACCACGGCGCCGTCGACAAGCGTCGGCTTGAGCGCCTCCACCATCTCCGCGACGGCCTCGTCCGCGAGCTCGTAGGGCGGGTCCGCGAAGACCATGTCGAAGTGCTTGCGCGGCGCGCCGGCGAGGTAGGTGGACGCCTTCACCGGCTCGACGCGCACGTGTGGGTGGCCGACAACGCCGGCGTTGTACTCGATGATGCGGACCGCGTCCGGGTTGTTCTCCACGAGCACGACCTCTGCCGCGCCGCGCGAGGCCGCCTCGAGCCCGAGCGCGCCGGAACCCGCGAAGAGGTCAAGCACGCGCTTGTCCACGAAGCCGAACCGGACCTGCAGCGAAGAAAACAGCCCCTCGCGCGCGCGGTCCGAGGTGGGCCGGGTGCCCTCCGGTGGCACCTTGATCTTGCGGCCGCGGGCCTCGCCCGAGATGATGCGATTCATGCGGACAACCTTAGCTCTTGTCCAAATACTCGAAGTCGGCGGCGACGAAATCGGCGGTGACTGCGCGCGCGTACTCCAGGTTGGTGTTCACGATGGCCTCGGCGTCGTCGTAGGCGCGCTTCACCAGGTCGAAATCCTCCACGAGGTTGATCAGCTGCAGCGTGCGGTGCAGGCCGGACTGGTTTGTGCCCAGCACGTCTCCTTCGCGCCGGTTGAGCAGGTCGAGCTCGGCGAGCGTGAACCCGTCGCTCGTCGCCGCCACCTGGCTCACGCGGGTGTAGGCCGGCGTGTCCTCCTCGGCGAGGGTGTGGAAGAGGCACAGCGACTGGTTGCCTCCGCGGCCGACGCGCCCGCGCAGCTGGTGCAGCTGGGAGACGCCGAAGTGCTCTGACTCGCGCACCATCATCACCGTCGCGTTCGGCACGTCGACGCCGACCTCAATGACGGTGGTGGCCACGAGCACGTCGACGCCGCCCGCCGCGAAGTCCGCCATCACCCGGTCCTTCTCCTCCCCCTTCATCCGGCCGTGGAGCACCGCGACGGTCAGCCCGCTGAACTCCGTCGCGGCGAGCGTGGCGGCGACCTCGGTGACGCCGCCCTCGCCGTCGATGCGCGGGCAGACGATGTACGCCTGGTGGCCGGCGGCGACCTCTTCACGGATCTTCTCCCACGCGCGCTCCACCCAGCGCGGCTTGAACTCCGGCACCACCGCCGACTGGATCGGCTTGCGCCCGCCGGGCAGCTCGCGCAGCGTGGAGACGGTCAGGTCCCCGAACACCGTGATCGCGATCGTGCGCGGGATCGGCGTCGCCGTCATTACCAGCAGGTGCGGCGTGGACTCGCCCGCCTTCGCGCGCAGCTGGTCGCGCTGCTCCACGCCGAAGCGGTGCTGCTCGTCCACCACGACGAGCCCGAGCTTGAAAAAGTCCACCCCTTCCTGCAGGAGCGCGTGCGTACCGACGACGATGTCCGCCTCCCCCGAGACAATCTTGAGCAACGCCTCCTGCTTCCTGCCCGCCGGCATCGAGCCGGTGAGCGCCACCACACGCGTGGGCAGGCCGGCGCGCATGAGCGTCTGCGTCATCGAGCGCGCGTGCTGCATCACGAGCACCTCGGTCGGGGCGAGGAAGGCGCACTGCGCGCCGTTGTCCACCGCCTGGAGCATGGCCAGCAGCGCAACGATCGTCTTGCCCGAGCCGACCTCACCCTGCAGCAGGCGGCTCATCGGCGCGGTGCGCGCCAGGTCCGCGGCGATGTCGTCGAGCACCTCCTGCTGCCCGCCGGTGAGCGGGAACGGCAGGCGCGTGAGCATGGCCTCCTGGTCGCGCCCCGCGACGCGCGGCAACGCGGGCGCGGTGTGGTTCGCGGCGTCGGCGCGGCGCACGCCCATCGCGAGCGCCACGGAGAGGGCCTCGTCGTACTTGAGCCGCTGCAGCGCCTTGTGCGGCCCGGTCGCCGGCGGCTCGTGGATCTGCCGGACCGCCGAGTTCAGCGGGAGGAAGCCGATCGGGGTGGAGCCCATCGGCTCGTCGATCGGCGGCAGCGACTTGAGCACCGTGTGCACCGCGCCCATGATCGTCCACGTGCTCACGTTCTTCGCGGCCGGGTAGATGGGCAGCCACTCGCGGCCGCGCAGGATCTCCTCGAGGTCGCCGAAGTGGGCGAGCTGCTTGAGGGAGCCGGTGGCCTCCGTCGGGCCGTCGAGAAGGACGAAGTCCGGGTGCGCAAGCTGCGGCTGGTTGCGGAACAGCTCGTACTTGCCGGTGAGCATGACCCGGCGGCCCTCCTTGAGCACGCGCTGGGCGTAGTTGGAGCCGAAGAAGGTGGCCTGGAAGACCCGCCGCCCGTCGTCGACGTAGACCTTCGTGATCGTGCGCTGCGGCGGTTTGTGCGTGCGGAACGATTCGGTGTGCGTCACGGTCCCCACGACGTTGACGGTGTCGCCCGGCGCCACGCCGTCGAGGTCCGCGCCGCTGCCGAAGTGCAGGTAGCGCCGCGGGTAGTGGTGCAAAAGCTCGCCGCAGGTGTGAATCTCGAGGTGTTTGCCAATCGCCCTCGCCTGCTTCAGCGGGATGACCAGGTTGAGCGGCCGCGTGTCCTCGAACCCGAGCATTACTCCACCCCTATCTCCGCGCAGGCTTCCAATCCGTCGGCAGGATAAACCATGACCTCGACACGCAGCGCGGAGGCGAGCTCCTCCAGCTCCGCGGCGGAGAGCTCCGCCGGGTCGAAAAGGATGGTCACCTGCTCTCCCCCGTGCTCGAGGAGACGGCGGCACGCGCGCTCGACGGCATCGGCGGGGCGGTCCGCGATGAGCAGCGTCTCGCCGCGCGCGGTGACCACCACGTCGCCCTTGCCCACGGCGCCGCCCTGGGTGAGCGCGCCCTTCTCCGCGCGCACCGCCACCGCCGTGCGCATCTCGCCCGCCGCCTCGGACATGGTGAACGCCGCGGTGGCCAGCGGCTGCGTCTCGTCGTACACCGACAGCGCGGCGATGCCGGAGACGAGCCGGACAGTGGGCAGCAGCGTGATGGTCTGCTCCATCGCCCGTGTCGCTTTCTCCACCGCGGCGAGGTTGTCGCTGCTGAGCAGCCCGTTCGGCAGGACGATGATCTCGTCGCTCTGCGAGTGCTTGATCGCGGCGAGCATGTCCGAGATCACCTCCGGGCCCGGGGCGACGGTAACGGCGCCGGACTCGGCGTAGAGCGTGGTGAGCGAGCCGGGCGGGGTCACCGCGATGATGAGGCGCCGCGGCGCGGCGGTGGCGGGCGCGGGGGCGGCCGTCGCGGGCGGGAGCGCCTCGAGCCGCAGCTCGCTCACCGCGCCCGCAGCGTAGGCGGCCTCAACCACGCGCCCGGCCTCGTGCGAGTGGATGTGCACCCGGCCCGCGGTCTCGTTGAGCCGCGCCACAATGAGGCTGTCGCCGAGCGGCGCGAGCGCACCTTCGAGCGCGTCGAGATCCCCCTCGAAGGAGAACAGCACCTCGAGCGCCACATCACCCCCGAGCCCATGCGTATCGACGTCCTTCGGCGCAGCCTCGCTCGCCAGCCCGGGCGCCGCGGGCGCCGTCTCACCGACGAGCGTTTCCAGCAGCACGACGAGCCCCGCGCCGCCGGCGTCGACCACCCCGGCCTCGCGCAGGGCCGGCAGCTGCGAGGGGGTGCGCGCGAGCGCGACGCGGGCGGCGTCGGTGGCGGGCACGGCGACGTCGGTAAGCGAGAGCGCGGCGGGGTCGTCGGCTTCCTCCACGACCTCACGTGCTTCGGCGGCGGCGGCGCGCAGCACGGTGACCACGGTGCCCTCGACGGGATCCGCGATCGCGCGGTCGACGAACCCCACGGCGCTGCCGAGCGCCTCGGCGACCATGACCCCCTCGGAGGCGTCCTCCGCGATCGACTGCGCTACGCCGCGCATCACCTGGGAGAGCACGACGCCGGAGTTGCCGCGCGCGCCGCGCACCGCCCCGACGGCGAGCGCCTCGGCGACCTCCTCGGCCCCGGCGCCCGGCCCGAGCGCCTCGGCCTCCTCGACCGCGGCCGCCATGGTGTGGGCCATGTTCGAGCCCGTGTCCGCGTCGGGCACCGGGAAGACGTTGAGCGCGTTGATCTCCACCCGGCGCCTGTCCAGCTCGTCGGCGGCGCGGCGGGCCCATGCGAGCAGCCGGGTGCCGTCGAGAAGCGGGGATGCAGCCATGGTGGGTGAGTTTACAGCCCCCAGTCCACGGGCTGCGCCCCCATCTCCTCGAGCGCCCGATTCGCGCGCGAGAACGGGCGGGAGCCGAAGAAGCCCCGCGAGGCGGACAGTGGCGAGGGGTGTGGCGACTCGATGCGCGGGGTGTCGCCGAGGAACCGGGCGGCCGACTGCGCGTCGCGGCCCCAGAGGATGGCCACCAGCGGCGCGTCGCGGCGCACGAGCGCCTCGATCGCAGCCTGCGTCACCGGCTCCCAGCCCTTCCCGCGGTGCGAGGCGGGCTTGCCGGGGCGGACGGTGAGCACCCTGTTGAGCAGGAGGATCCCCTGCGTGGACCAGGAGCTTAAATCCCCGTCCGCGCGCGGCGGGACGCCGAGGTCGTCGTTGAGCTCCTTGTAGATGTTCACGAGCGAGCGCGGCGCGGGCACGCCGGGCTGGGTGGAAAACGCCAGCCCCATCGGGTGGCCGGGCGTGGGGTACGGGTCCTGGCCGAGGATGAGCACGCGCACGTCGTCGAACGGGTCGGCGAAGGCGCGCAGGATGTCGTGGCCGCGGGGCAGGTAGTCCCCCTCGGCGCGCAGGAAGTCCCCCATCGCGTGGATCTGCGCCTCGACCGGGGCGAGCGGTTCCTGCCAAGACTCGTGGACGGGCAGCATCAGAAGCTCTCCCATCCGGCGGTGACGGCGGGCACGGCGCCGTCGACACGCACGCCCGCCTTGCGGGAGACGGTGCCGATGGAGCGGAAGCCCACCGGCGCCGAGCCCTCGATGGTGCCCAGCAGTGTGTGGTCCTCGCCGCCGCCGAGGACCCACTGCCACGGGTCGGTGCCGAGGAGCTCGCCGGCGGCGACGAGCAGCGGGTCCGGGGCGATGGCGGTCGAGGCGAGCTCGATGCCCACCCCGGACGCTTCCGCGAGCATGGTGAGGTCCCGGATGAGGCCGTCCGAGTTGTCCGTCATCGCGCAGGCGCCCGCCGCCCGCGCGACCACCCCGCGGCCCGGGATGAGCTCCGGCACCTGGTGCGCGTGGACGAGGGGTTCGAGGCGCTCCGGCACGTCCACCCCCGCCTGGAGCAGCGCCAGTCCGGCGGCCGAGTAGCCGAGGCGCCCGTGCGCGATGACGCGCTGGCCCGGCCGCGCCCCGTCGAGCGTGAGCGGCGGGCGGTTGCCGCCGAGCGCCCCGATCGCGGTGACGGCGACGACGAGCCGGTTCCCGCCGGTGACGTCCCCGCCGACGAGTTCGCAAGCGTAGGCGGAGGCTTCGTCGGCCACGCCGCGGGCGAGGTCCTCGAGCACCCGCGCCGGCGTCTCCGGGTCCGCGGAGACGGCGAGCAGCGCCGCGATCGGGCGCGCGCCCATCGCCTCGATGTCGGCGAAGTTCTGCAGCACCGCCTTGCGCCCGACGAAGTACGGCGTCGACGTCTCCGGCGCGAAATGGCGCCCCTCGACGAGCATGTCCGTGCTCGCCACCACGCGGGAGTTCGGCGCCGCCGGGGTGAGCACCGCGGCGTCATCGCCGTTGAGCGAGGACGGGGCGGCCGCGCGCATGAGGCGGATGACCTCGCGCTCGCCGAGCTCGCGCAGCGTCGGGCCGGAAGCGGGGAAGCCTGTCGTAATCACGGGCGCAGACCACCTTTCACTAAACTTTTCCGCCATGAGTTCCACGGCGCACGAACCACAGATTAACCGCACCGTCGTCTTCGTCAGCCTCGGGCTCGCGCTCGCGCTCGTCCTCGCCGTGCTGGTCGGTGCGCGCGTGTTCTACAACCGGGTGGCCCTTCAGCCCGTGGCCATGTCGGAGCTCCCCGCGCCCGAGGCGTCCTCGCCCGAGTGCGCCTCGCTTATCGACGCCCTGCCGGGCTCCCTCGCCGGCCTCAAGCGAGCGGAGCTGGCGGAGCCCGCCCCCGCCGGCGCCGCCGCGTGGCAGTCCTCCTCCACCGAGCGCATCACCCTGCGCTGCGGCGTGGACCTGCCCGCGCAGTACACCCCGTACTCGCAGACCCAGGACGTCGGCGGCGCGCAGTGGCTGCGCGTCGACGACGCCACCCCGGGCTCGGACCTGACCACCTGGTACGCGGTCGACCGCTCCCCCGCCCTCGCGGTGACGGCCTCCGGGGAGCGCTCGCGTGACGACGAACCTCCGGTCGCCGACGTCGACACCTCCGCGCTCTCCGCCCTCTCCGCCACGGCGCCGCACCCCAACCCGGCGCCGCTCGCCGACCTCCCCGCCGCGGCGGGCGCGTCCGGCGCGTGCGCGGAGCTCATCGGCGCCGCGCCAGACTCGATCGCGGGGGGCTACACGCGCGTGGCCGAGCCGGCGAGCCCGGACACCGCGGCCTGGGCCGCGCCGGGGCGCGACGCCATCGTGCTGCGCTGCGGCGTGGCCGCGCCCGCGAGCTACCGGCCCGGCGCGCGCTTGGATCAGGTCAACGGCGTGCCCTGGTTCGAGGACGTGACGCTCGCCAACGGCACCACCGCGTCCACCTGGTACGCGCTGGGGCGGACGGTCAACGTCGCCGCCTCACTGCCACAGGCTGAAAGCAACGAGGCGATCACGAACCTCACTAACCTCATCGAGGCGCACACGGCGAAGGATCCCGCGGCGAACTAGCGCAGCGCGGTCTGCACCAGCGTGTCCAGCAACTCCGGGTAGTCCAGCCCGGAGGCGGCCCAGACCTGCGGGTACATCGAGATCGCGGTGAACCCGGGCATGGTGTTCACCTCGTTGAGCACCGGGCCGTCGGCGGTGACGAAGAAGTCCACGCGCGCGAGCGACTTACAGTTCAGCGCCTTGAAGCAGGTCACCGCCATCTCCTGCAGCTGCGCGGTGAGCGCCTCGTCGTACGGCGCGGGGATCGTGGCGGTGACCTCGTTGTCGAGGTACTTCGTCTCAAACCCGTAGAAGCCCTCCGCGGAGTCCTCGGTGCCGTTGAGCTTGGCGGGCACGGACGCGGCGACAGTGCCGTCCGGGCGCTCGAGCACGCCGACCTCGACCTCGTCGCCGACGAGCTCCGCCTCGACGATCACCTTGCCGTCGGACTCGAGCGCGAGGTCGACGGCCGCGGGCAGCTCCTCCCACGAGCCGACCTTGGACACGCCGATGGAGGAGCCGCCGTTCGCCGGCTTCACAAAGACGGGCAGGCCGAGGTACGCGCGCTCGTCGTCGGTGAGTTCGGTGCGCCCGTCGAGCACCACCTCGCGGGTGATCGGGATGCCGGCCGCGGCGACGAGCTTCTTCGTGTACTCCTTGTCCATCCCGCACGCGGAGGCGAGCACGCCGGGGCCGACGTACGGCAGCCCGGCGAGCTCGAGGAGGCCCTGTACCGTGCCGTCCTCGCCGTACTTGCCGTGCAGGGCCGGGAACACGGCGTCGACGCGGGTGAGTTCCTCGCCTGTGGTGACGTCGTAAATCAGCCCCTTCGTACCGGGGTTGAGCGAGAGCGCGACCTCGCGCCCGCCCTCGACGACCGGCAGCTCCGCACCCTCGGCAGGGTTGGTCACACCCTCGACCCACACGCCGTCGCGGGTGATGCCGATGGGCACGACCTCGTAGTCGCGCGGCATGTGCGACATGATCGAATCGGCGGAAATGCAGGAAATCGAGTGCTCGGTGGACATGCCACCGTACAAAACAGCAATGCGGATCACGGAAGGCTAGCCTACCGCCGCCTACTCCGCCTTCTTGCTGCGACCCATGAGCGCCGAGATGGTCTCCGGCACCCGAACCCCCTCGTGGCACACGGCGTAGACGGCCTGGGTGATGGGCATGTCCACGCCGTGCTCCTGGGCGAGTTGGAAGATACTGCGCGAGGACACGACGCCCTCGGCCACCTGCCCCTTCGTGGCGGCGCGTGCCTCGTCCATCGTCGCGCCCTCGCCGAGCGCCGCGCCAAACGTGCGGTTGCGCGAGAGCGGGGACGCGCAGGTGGCCACGAGGTCGCCCATGCCGGCCAGGCCCGCAAACGTGCGCGCGTCGGCGCCGAGCGCGGTGCCGAGGCGCGACGTTTCTGCGAGGCCGCGGGTGATGAGCGTGGCCACGGTGTTGTCGCCGAGGCCCATGCCCGCGGCCATGCCGCAGGCGAGCGCGATGACGTTCTTCGTCGCGCCGCCGATCTCGCAGCCGACGACGTCCGCGTTGGTGTACGGGCGCAGGTAGCTCGTCGCGCACGCCGCCTGGACGAGCTTCGCCCGGTTCTCGTCGGTGCAGGCGATGACCGTCGCCGCGGGCTGCTCCTCCGCGATCTCGCGCGACAGGTTCGGCCCGCTGAGCACCGCGATGCGGCTCTGGTCCGCGCCGGTGACCTCCGCGATGATCTCGCTCATACGCATATGCGTGCCCGTTTCCACGCCCTTGGCAATCGACATGAGCGTCGCGTCCCCGGGCAGGTGCGGCGCGAACGCGGTGAGGTTGTCGCGCATCGTCTGGCTGGGCACGCCGAACACGGCGATGGCGGCGCCGCCGAGGGCCTCCGCGGCGTCCGAGGTGGCCTCCACCGCCTCCGGGATCACGATGCCGGGCAGGTACTCCAGGTTCTCGCGCGTTTGCTGGATCGTGCGCGCCACGGCATCTCGCCGGGCCCACAGCGCCACCTGGTTGCCGGCGTCGGCGAAGACCTTCGCCAGCGTGGTGCCCCACGAGCCCGCGCCGAGTACCGCCACCTTCACCATGCCTCGCGTCCTCCCAGCATCACTGCAGTTAAACCCGCACTAACCTACCATTGAGGGCGAACGTAGCGCGGAGTCGCGGTGTGCGACACAATAGAACCCATGCCTAAGCACACTTCCCCTTCCGCCGCCTCCGGCAGCGCCACGCTGCACGAGCAGGACAAGGACACGCAGCGGGAGATGTTCATCACCGGGCGCCTCCAGGAAATCCCGGCCAAGCCGCACGACGAGTTCGAGCGCACCACGCTCGCGGCCGGGGCCGTGCTCTGGCGCGGCACGTTGTCGGACCTGTCCACCGTGGAGGTCGCCTGCATCCACCGCCCGCACTACGATGACTGGTCCCTGGCCAAGGGCAAGGTGGACCCGGACGAGTCCCTCGTGCAGACCGCGGTGCGCGAGATCAAGGAGGAGACGGGCTACGACGTGCGGCTTGGCAAGCTGCTGGGCAAGACCGTCTACCCAGTGAAAAAGACTACGAAGGTGGTCTACTACTGGACGGGCGAGGTCACCGGCGGCGAGTTCACCCCAAACGACGAGGTGGACGAGATCCGCTGGCTGCCCATCGGCGAGGCGCGCGAGCTCATGACGTACGACCTCGACCGAGAGGTGCTGGACAAGGCGGAGAAACGCTTCCGCACCCCCGCCGACGCGCGCGTGCTCTACGTCCGCCACGCGCGGGCACACGAGCGGGAGAAGTGGGCGGGCGACGATAACCTGCGCCCGTTGGACAAGAAGGGCCGCCGCCAGTCCGAGATGCTCGTCCCGCTGCTCAGCGCGTTTCGCCCGCAGCGCATCTACTCCGCGCAGCCCGAGCGCTGCCAGTCCACCGTCGCGCCGCTCGCGGACGAGCTCGGCCTGCCGGTCGCCGTCGACGCCCGCTTCGGCGACGACGCGTGGCTCTCGGGCATGGTCGGCGCGCAGGCGGCCTTCACCGACGTCATCGCGCAGGGCGGCACGAGCGTCGTGTGCGCCCAGGGCGAGATCATCCCCGGGCTCATCGCCTGGCTGTCGGCGCAGGGCACCTTGCCTATCGACGGCGAGATCCACGCCAAAAAGGGCTCGGTGTGGGTGCTGAGCTTCCACGGAGGCCAGCTCACCGGCGCCGACTACATCCCCTCGGCGCTGCCGGTGAGGTAACCGCCGCATACGCATGCGAAGACACGCGAAGAAAGGAATGAGCCAATGGCAATGACATTTGCCCCCGTCAGCCAGGATCGCATCGCCGCGACGCTGGAGGCGATGGATCTGAAGTACTTCCGGGAAGACGATGGCGACACGCGCACCGCGTTTCCCGGCCTCGTCGTCTTTTTCGAGGTCGAAAGCGAGGGGTTCAAAGCGACCTCGCGCTGGATGGCCACGGCGTCGCAGCCGGAGGACGTCGAGACGCTGCGCGAGCTCTCGAACCACCTCAACCGCTCGATGCCGCTCGTGCGCGTCCACCCGGTGCGCCGCGACGACGGCACCGCCATCGCCATCATCGAGGCCCCGTTCTTCTCCAACGACGGCTTCTCCGACGAGCAGCTGCAGCAGATGCTTGAGTACTTCTTCTCCGCGATCCACCACGCCGCGGCGCAGCTGCGCGAGGCCTTGCCCGGGCTTGAGGAAGCATTCACCGACACCCCCGCCGAGGAGGCATAACCGTGAGCACCGAACAGACCGCCCCCGCATCCATCCAGCGCGTCAAGGACGTCTTCGCCCAGGAGGGGTGGGAGTACACCGAGGTCAACGAGGTCGTGCTCCGCACCGGTTTCGCCGGCATCGGCCTGGAGATCAATTACATTGAGCCGACGGTCAACGTCGTGTCCACCGTCGCCGTGGATGAGCTGACCGCCGAGCGCTACGGGGAGGTGCGCGACTGGGTGGAGCAGTACAACTTCACTAAGGCGTTCCCCTCCGTCACGGCGCTCAAGGACGAGAACCGCGGCATCGCCGCGTTCGGGGCCACGTACGCGATCCCGGGGTACTGGGAGTACACCGACGCGCAGTTCGACTCCCACGTGCGCACCGGTATCCAGGGCGTGGTCGCCGCCTCCCGCGACTTCCTCGCCACCTTCGCGCCGCAGGTGCTCGAGTACCTGGACAACCAGGCACAGAGCTAACGCGGCACTAGCGCGGCCTTAACGTACGGCCGGCTTGAACGCGGGGCGGCGCGCCTCGAAACGCTCGATGGCGTCCTCGTTGCGGAGGGTGAGCCCGATATCGTCGAGGCCCTCGGCGAGGCGCCACCGCGTGTAGTCGTCGATCTCAAACGTGAACGTGTTGTCGCCGACGGTGACGGTGCGGTCGGCGAGCGAGACCGTCGCGGTCTCTCCCGGGTGCTGCTCGAGGAGCTTCCACACGAGCTCGATGTCCGACTCCTCCATCACCCCGGCGAGCAGCCCCGCCTTGCCCGCGTTGCCGCGGAAGATGTCGGCGAAGCGGGGGCTGAACACGGCGCGGAAGCCGTAGTCCATGAGCGCCCAGACGGCGTGCTCGCGCGAGGATCCGGTACCGAAGTCCGGGCCCGCGAACAGCACCGACCCGTCCTTGTAGGCGTCCTGGTTGAGCACGAAGCCGGGCTCGTTCTCGCGCCAGTTGGAAAACAGGCCGTCCTCGAAGCCCGTGCGGGTGACGCGCTTGAGGTAGCGCGCCGGGATGATCTGGTCCGTATCCACGTTCGACCTGGTCAGTGGCACCGCCACGCCGGTGTGTGTGGTGAATTTCTCCATGGGGTTGCTCCTTTACAGGTCGGCGGGGCTGGCGAGGTGGCCGGCGACGGCGGTCGCGGCGGCCACGAGCGGCGAGACGAGGTGGGTGCGCCCGCCCGGGCCTTGGCGGCCCTCGAAGTTGCGGTTGCTTGTCGACGCACTCCGCTCCCCCGGGCGCAACTGGTCCGGGTTCATGCCCAGGCACATCGAGCACCCGGCCGTGCGCCACTCCGCGCCGAAGTCGGTGAAGATCTTGTCCAGGCCTTCGTCCTCGGCCTGCTGCTTGACCATCGTCGAGCTGGGCACGACGAGCATGCGCGTCGACGGCGCGATGGAGCGCCCCTTGACCACCGCCGCGGCGGCGCGTAGGTCCTCAATGCGGGCGTTCGTGCACGAGCCGAGGAAGACGGTGTCGATGGCGATGTCGCGCAGCGGCGTGCCCGGGGTCAGCCCCATGTAGTCGATGGCCTTCGCCGCGGCCTGTTTCGCCGTGTCGTCCGCGAGGTCCTCCGGGTCGGGCACGTTCTCCCCGAGCGGGAGGCCCTGGCCGGGGTTGGTGCCCCAGGTGACAAACGGGGTGAGGCTCGCGCCGTCGATCTCGACGACGGTGTCGAACGTCGCGCCGTCGTCAGTGGGCAGCGTGCGCCAGTATTCGACGGCCGCGTCCCAGTCCGCGCCCTTCGGCGCGTACTCGCGGCCCTCGAGGTAGTCGAACGTCTTCTGGTCGGGGGCGACCATGCCGGCGCGCGCGCCGGCCTCGATGGACATGTTGCAGATGGTCATGCGGGCTTCCATCGACATCTTCTCGATGGCCTCGCCGCGGTACTCGATGATGTGGCCCTGTCCCCCGCCGGTGCCGATCTTGGCGATGATGGCGAGGATGACGTCCTTCGCCGTCACGCCCTCCTGCAGCTCGCCGGTGACCTCCACCGCCATGGTCTTGAACGGCTTGAGCGGCAGGGTCTGCGTGGCCATCACGTGCTCGACCTCGCTCGTGCCGATGCCCATCGCGATGGAGCCGAACGCGCCGTGCGTCGAGGTGTGGCTGTCGCCACAGACGATGGTCATGCCGGGCTGGGTGATGCCGAGCTGGGGGCCGACCGTGTGCACGATGCCCTGCTTGACGTCGCCCATCGGGTGGAGCTTCACGCCGAACTCCGCGCAGTTTTTCCGCAGCGTGGCCACCTGGGTCCGGGAGGTGGGCTCGGCGATCTCGGTGAGGTCGCCCGCCTTGATCCCCTCCGTGGGCACGTTGTGGTCCTCGGTGGCCAGGTGCAGCTCCGGGTGGCGCATCGTGCGGCCCGCCATGCGCAGCCCGTCGAACGCCTGCGGCGAGGTCACCTCGTGGAGGAGCTGGAAGTCGATGTAGATGAGGTCCGGCTGACCGTTCTCCCCCTCCTGCACCACGTGGTCGCGCCACACCTTCTCGGCCAACGTCAACGGCTTGTCCGCCATGAAACACTCCTTCGCACTCTCGCCCACATTCTCACATAATGAGATGATAGGATTCAAACCGTGAGACAGTATAACGAAGGATCCGGGATCAAAGTGCTCGACCGCGCGGTGGCGATCGTGCGCGCCGTCGCCGCCGGGGACAAGACGCTCGGGGAGCTCAGCGAGGCCACCGAACTACCCCGCGCGACCGCGCACCGCATCGCCACCGCACTGGAGGTGCACCACGTCCTCGCCCGGACCCCGCGCGGCGAGTGGACCTTGGGCCCGGCCCTCGCCGGATACACCGACGGCCCGTCGCCGAAGCTGCTTGCTGCCGCCGCGCCAGTCTTGCGCGACCTCGTCGCCGCGACCGGCGAGTCAGCCCAGCTCTACCAGCTCACCGGCTCAACGCGTACCTGCATCGCAGCCGACGAGCCGGAACACGGACTGCATAACGTCGTTCCGGTGGGCTCGCAACTGCCTCTTTCCGCGGGTTCAGCCGCGCGCGTCTTCGCCGCCTATTCGCTTATCGACGCCACCGCCTTTCCAGCCGACGAGCTCGCCACCGTCACCGAGACGGGGCTCGCGGAATCCGTCGCCGAGCGAGAGGTCGGGCTCGCCTCGGTCTCCGCGCCGGTGTTCGAGTCAGACCGCCGCGTCGTAGCCGTGCTGTCCGTCTCGGGCCCGGCCGAGCGTCTCGGACCGAGCCCCGCAGCCAAGTGGGGCGCCGCGCTCAAGGACGCCACCGCTCGGTTGAGCGCCGAGCTCTAGCCGAGCTCGGGCCTGGCGCTGGGGGTGCCATGAAGTACCCAGCGGTGTTCGGGATCGCGACGAGGTCTCCCGCCGCCACACCGCGGGGGAAGCGGATCTTCCGCCGCAGGATCAGTTCGTCCTCGATGCAGTAGGCGCCGACCAAGAACGCCTCGATCTCCTCGCTCGGCGGGGTCCGCTTGACCAGGTAGGGGTCGATGAGGAAGTTATCCGAGGTCGTGCGGCACTGGAAGCGGTTCATGGCTAGGCCCACCAGGGACACGCCATCCGAACGGGTCTTGGTGAAGGCGACTTCGACAAGGGTTAGCTCGCAGCCGTCGACAAGCGAGCGCCCCGGCTGCTGCGTTTCCCCTAACGCTCCATTCGAGGGTACGCTCGCCACGTGAGAAAGAGCGGGCAGATTCTTGGACGGGACATTCGTCGCCTACTGCGCGTTCCCCGGGCCTTCATCATCATCGTCGGCGTGCTCATCATCCCCGCGCTCTACGCGTGGTTCAACATCAACGCCTTCTGGGACCCCTACGCCCACACCCAGAACATCCGCATCGCGGTGGTCAACAACGACCGTGGCGCATCCGCCGAACGCGTCGGCGAGGTCGACATCGGCGAGCAGATCACCGAGCAGCTCAAGGGCAACGACAAGATCGGGTGGGTGTTCCTCCCCGAGGACGAAGCCCGCGACGGGCTCATGCGCGGCGACTACTACGCCATGTTCCTCATCCCGCCCGAGTTCAGCGAGGACATGCTGAGCCTGGTCAGCGGCACCTACACGCAGCCGGTGCTGGAGTACTACGTCAACGAGAAGAGCAACGGCGTCGCCCCCTCGATCACCGACGCTGGCGCCTCCGCCGTCGACACGGCCGTGTCCGAGGCCTTCAAGAAGAAGGTCGGCGAGGCCGCGGCGACCGAGCTGCGCAACAAAGGGTTCGCGTCGCGCGATGGCGCCGAGGAGGTCCGAGGCAAGGCCTCCGGGAGCTTCGGCCAGATCGCCGCCGACCTCGATGCCGCCCAGGGGCGGGTGGCCACGATGAAGCAGAGCATCAGCGGGGCGCGCCCGGTCGTCGCCGAGCTGAACACCCTCGTCGGCTCCGTCGACGACACCCTCGTGTCCGTGGACTCCTCCCTTGGCGAGGCCGAGGGGATCATCGCCGAGCTGCAGAAGTCCTCCGCTGGTTTCAGCGCCGACACGTCGGCCGCGCTCGTCGAGTCCACCAACGCGCTCAGCCTCGGCGCCGCCTCCGCCAACGCCTCCATCGCGGAGGCGACGGACCAGCTCGGCACCGCCCAGGGGCGGGTGCGCTCCGCCGTCGGCGAGGTCGACGGCGTGGTCAAGCAGGGCGAATCCGCCGCCGCGCAGCTGCGCGCCATATCGGCCGGGGCCGCCCTATCGCCCGAGGTCCGCGCTCAGCTCGACGCCGCGGCCAGCGCGCTGGAGGAGCGTACCGCCGCCTCCCGCGCCGTCCTCGACGGCCTGAACAACGTGGACCGCAGCGCGGGCGCCGCGCTGGCGTCGATAGGCGAGCTCGGCGACTCCCTCGAGGCCGCGACCGCCGACTCCAACGCCGCAGCGCGCGACGCGAGCAAGCAGCTCGGCGAGTCCGTGCCCGCGATCAACGCCTCGCTCGCGCAGGCCTCCGGCAGCGTCGCCTCCGTGCGCGGCGCGCTGAGCAGCCAGCGTGCTCTGCGCGAGGAAACGACCTCCCTGCTCGCCGGGGTGGACAACCAGCTCGCGGCCAGCCTCGGCATCCTCGACGAGGTCTCGGGCAACCTCGGCACGCTTGCCGACGGCGCCCGCTCCGCCCAGTCCGACATCAACGCCCTCCTGGCCACCTCCGACTCGAAGGCCCTCAACACTGTCACAAACCTTAACTCCGCGCAGATCGGCGAGTACATCTCCTCGCCCGTCACCGTCGAGCAGCAGGCCATCTTCCCCACGGAGAACTACGGCAGCTCTATGGCCTCCTTCTTCACCAACCTGGCCCTGTGGATCGGCGCGTTCGTGCTGACGATCATCTTCCGCGTCGAGGTCGACACCGAGGGCTTCCGCCGCCTCACCGTCGGCCAGGCCTACCTCGGTCGCTTCCTCCTTTTCGCCACGCTCTCGGTGCTCCAGGCCGTCGTGGTGACGCTCGGCAACGTGGCCTTCGGGGTGCAGATGCAGTCCGTCACGGCCTTTCTCGCCACCGCAATCGCCATCGGGGTCGCCTACACGGGGATCATCTACTCCATCGTCTCCGCGCTCGGCCACATTGGCCGCGGCATCGCCGTCTTCCTCGTCGTCATCCAGATCCCGGGCGCGTCGGGCCTCTACCCCATCGAGCTCATGCCCGACTTCTTCCGCCACATCTACCCCTTCCTCCCCTTCCGCTACGGCATCGACGCGATGCGCGAGACCGTCGCCGGGTTCTACGACCATCACTACCTCCGCTTTTTGGCGACGCTTCTCGCCATGTCCGCCGCGGCCTTCGCGCTGGGGTGGCTGTTCCGACTCACCTCCTCGCACGCCAACCTCCTGTTCAACCGCCAGCTCGCGCGCACGAACCTGATCACCAACGAGAAGGTGGAGGTCATGGGCTCGCCCTACCGCGCGTCCGACATCATGGCCGCCCTGTCGGACCGGGATGAGTTCCGCGGGGGCCTCGAGAAGCGGGCGCGGATGCTGCGGGAGAACTACCGCACCCTCATTTTCGGCGGGATCGGCGCGGGCGTTGTCGGCATCGCCATCATCACCCTGCTCACCATGCTCCTGCCCACCGACAAGACGATCATGCTGGCCATCGTCGTCGCCTGGTCGCTGCTGGTCACCCTCTACCTCGGCGCGGTGGAGTACTTCACGCAGAGCCTCGTCGACGCCGAACAGGTCTCGCGCCTCGGCGAGGCCGAGCTGCGCGACGCCGTGATCCACCGCCACGACTCCGCCGGCACCAGTGTCACCATCGGGTCCGCGGACGCCGAAAGCGAGGACACCAAGTGAGAACCGTCTTCTCCATCGCCTACAACGACCTGCGGCGGCTCTACACCAACGTCATGGCGGGCATCGTCATGGTCGGCCTCGTAGCCATCCCCTGCCTCTTCGCCTGGTTCAACGTGCTGGCCACGTGGGACCCATTCGGCAACACCGAGCACCTCAAGGTGGCGGTGGCCAACACCGACCGCGGCCACACGAGCGACCTCACCCCGCTGACCGTCAACGTCGGCGACATGGTGCTCTCCCAGCTCTACCGCGACGACTCGATGGACTGGGTCATCACCGACGCCGACGACGCCATCGAGGGCGCGAAATCCGGCGAGTACTACGCCGCCATCGTCCTGCCTCCCACGCTGAGCGACGACATGTTCACCTTCTACGCCGGCGACGCCGAACCCAGCCGCATCGACCTTTACGTCAACGAGAAGAAGAACCCAATCTCCCCGCTGCTCATCTCCAACGGCACGCAGGGCGTCAGCGCCCAGATCAGCGCGTCGTTCACCAGGGCCCTCTCCGAGGTGTCATTCGGGTTGATCGAGACGACCTCGGACTACTTCAACGAGGCGGAGACCAAGCAGGCGCTCGACTCCATCGAGACGCGCACCGCCAGCGCCCGCGACCTGCTGCTCTCCAGCGCCAGCACCGTCGACGCGCTCGCCTCGCTCACAGAGTCGAGCGTGCCGCTCGTCGACAGCGCCGCGCGGATCTCCGGGGCGCTGGGCGACTCTCTCGGGCAGGTCCACCCCGTCGACCTCGGGGTCACCGGGGCGGGCCTCGGCGGAGGCGGTGCGGCGCTTGCGGCGGCGCTGGGGGCGACCTCGGTAAGCTTCGCCGCCGTGAGCGACCGTGTCGACCAGCTGCTGGCGGACTCCTCCGCCACCTCCCAGGCCACCGCCGCGAGCCTGACGGACATCGCCGCGCGCATCGATGTCCAGGTGAAGCAGTACACGGCCCTGCGCTACACCATCAACGGCCAAGTCGCCCCGGCGCTTCCCCCCGACGCCCAGCCGGGGGTGCGCGCGGTGGTCGGCCACCTCAACGACGCCATCGCCCGCCAGACGGCCGTGCGCGACGGACTCAACGACGCCGCCGCGCACCTCACCGCCGGGCAGGGCGGCCGGGACGGGAAGAACGCGGACCGGCAGGAGATCGAGGACTCGATCGCCCGGGCCCGCGAGGCGATGGACTCGGCCAAGAATTCCTACGACACCGGGATCCGCCCGCGCCTCGAGGCGCTGTCGGGCTCGCTGGACAACGTCCGCGCGAACGTCGACAAGGCCCGCTCGGACATGGACGGCGTCTCCTCTGCCCTGGCCAACCGGCCCGGCTCGCTGCGCGACACCCTCGCAGCCTCCGGTGCGGACCTGCGCGACACGGCGGAATCCCTGCGCGCCAACGCGGCGAGGATGCAGGAGGCGCAGCGGTCGATCGCGCAGGCGCGCTCGAGCGGGGACCTGACGAAGCTGGCCGACCTCGTCTCCAGCCACCCGGAAGTGCTCGCCGACGCCCTCGTCGACCCAGTCAAGGTGGAGCGCAAGGAGGTCTTCCCCCGCGTCAGCTTCGGCGCCGGCATGGCCCCGCTCTACACGGTGCTCGCCCTGTGGGTGGGCGCCCTGTTGACGTCGGTGGCCCTGCGCATGGACGACCGCTCCATCGAACAGAACGTGGTCGATCCCGGCCGCGTCACCGCGGGCCAGAAGTACTTTGGCCGCTACCTGACGTTCGTGACAACCGGCCTGGCCCAATCCACGCTCCTCATGGCGGGGCTCATCATCTACGTGGGCATCGAGCCCGCGCACCCCTTCCTCCTCTTCGTGGCGGGGTGGGTCTCGAGCCTGGTCTTCCACCTGATCTGCTACACGCTGGTGCTCTCCCTGAGCAACGCCGGCAAGGCCGTGGGCGTGCTCATCCTGGTGCTCCAAGTCTCGGCGGCGGGCGGCGCCTACCCGCTGCAGCTGCTGCCGGGCTGGGCGCAGGCGATCAGCCCCTGGCTGCCCGCGACCTACTCGATCCGCGCTATGCGCGCCGCGGTCTTCGGCACCTACGGCTGGGACTTCTGGCGAGCCCTCGGCAGCCTCGTCCTCTTCGTGCTGCCTTTCCTCTTCCTCGGCCTCTGGCTGCGCCACCGGCTGCACCACGCGATCGGCCGCATGGACGAGGCGGTCGCCCAGACCAAGGTGATGATGACGTAGGCCGCCCGCCTACAGCTCGATGGTGCCGCGCACGCGCGCGGTGACCAGCCCGCCCACCCAGATGTCGCGGCCGTCGTCGATAAGCAGATTATGCTTCGACGAACCCCTCGCCGATGCGCCACTGGCGCTTCGTGCCCAGCGCGACGGTTGCGTCCGGGTCCTCCACGTCGGAGACGCGGTAGTACAGCATGTCCACGTAGTCGTAGTGGATGCTGGCGATGCCGTAGCCGTGCGCGTCGAAGTCGATGTGGCTCACCCACGGGTTGTAGTCCCGGATGGTCTTCTCCACCAGCAATGAGGTGGAGTTGTCCTCCTTGTGGTACGCACCAAACGTGGTGGTCAAGATCTCATCAACATTCGGAGCCGAGATCGAGGTGGTCACCATCTCGCAGCCGATCTCGCCGAAGCCGGATGGCGAGACGATCGAGTTCGCCCACTCCGAGTGGATATCGCCGGTGAGAAACAGCGCGTTGGACTCCTGCTCGTCCAACATGGTCAGCAGGCGGTCGCGTTCCGCGGCGTAGCCGTCCCACTGGTCCGAGTTCACCGCGATGCCCGTCGCGCGCTCCTGCATGTACCCGGTCGCGATGTTCGCCTTCTTGTTGTTCTGGATGGTGACGAAACGCATCGGCGAAATCATCACCGAGTTGCCCAGCACGTCCCAGCGCGCGTCCGACTGCTGCAGCTGCTCCGCCACCCACTTGAACTGAGCTTCGCCCAGCATCGTGCGGCTGTCCTCGCCGAAGCGGTCGCCCGTCGTTTCCTCGTCGCGGAAGGAGCGCAGATCCATCATCGTCAGCTGCGCCAGTTTTCCGAACGTGAAGCTGCGGTAAAGGACCTGCTCCTCGGTTTGCGCCCGCACAGGCAACCACTCGAAGTACGCCTGGACCGCCGCCGCGAGACGTTCGGGCCACTCGCCCTCGACGCGGCCGTCGGTGTGGTTCTCGGCGCCTTCCATCCAGCTGTTGTTCGCGGTCTCGTGATCGTCCCACACCACGATCCACGGGCATGCCGCGTGCGCGGCCTGCAGGTTCAAGTCCGTGCGGTAACGGCCGTAGCGCTGGCGGTAATCCTCAAGTGTGGTGATCTCCCACTCGGGGTGGTGCATACGAGCAACACCGCTCTTGCCGGCGTACTCACCGGTCGGATACTCGTAGATGTAATCGCCCAGGAATACGACATGATCGATCTCGCCAGCGCGGGCGCGCTTCGCCATATCACCGTAGGCGCTAAAGAACCCGGATTCCCAGTTCGCACATGAGGCGATCGCGAGGTTGAGGTGGTCGAGTTCTGTATCGGCAGCAGGCGCGGTCAACGTGCGGCCAACGGGAGAGGTCGATCCGGAAAACTGCCCTTTCTTCACGATGAAGCGGTAGAAATACTCAGTCCCTGCAGCGAGGCCATCCGGGTCGACGTGAACAGTGTGATCGGATGCTGCCGTAGCCGTGATGGTGCCAGTACGGGGGTTCGAGAAGTTTTCGGAGGTATCGATCTGCCATTCCAACTCGACATCTTCGCCCAGTCCCGATCCGGGCAACGCGTCGCGTGATGGGGTGACGCGCGTCCACAGCACCACACGGTCCGGCAGCGGATCACCGGAAGCCACACCGTGCAGGAAGGGCAGAGCCCACTGATCAGCCGGCGTGGGATCCTCCGGCGTAGACACAGTTCCGCGACGGGCGGCGTACGCACCACCTGCGCCAATCGCCGTAGCCGCGACAGCTGCGGCGGCGGACTGCAGGAACACGCGACGGTTCAGACGGTGATTGGCGCTGGGATTCACATTAGAATTCACACCGGAATTCACATGGCGGTTTGAGCTCATGGGGCTCACTTTCAACCAGGTCACAGGCTTGCGCAAGAAGGTCAGCTGCATGTTGCTTAAAATTCACTTTGAATTCACTGAGGTGTCGCCCCGCTTGTAACCGGCTGTTAACTCCTGGGCATTTAAGTACGAGGGCATGACCCTTTTGCGTTCTCCCCAAAACCCACCACTTCGCCGCGGCGCGCTTGCCACCGCCGTCGCGATTACCCTTCTCACCTCCTCCGCCACCGCGGTTTCCGCCAACGCCCAAGAGACCATCAACACCAGGATCAGCCGCATCGTTCTCGGTGTCGGCTCCGACGCCACCGAGGCGAACCTCGCATGGCAGTCGAAGAGATCAGGTGCACAGTACGTCCAGTACTGGCCTGCAAACGACCCGGACAGTGTCACTGAGATTGAATCCACGCCTGGCCCGTACAACGCGGCGTTTTTCTACCCGCACCAGGCCACAATGACGGGGCTGCAACCAGAGACGCAGTACATCTACCGCGTAGGAAACGACCGCCGCGGGTGGAGCGAGAAACGCACATTCACCACCGGCGCCGACTCGGATACGTGGAACTTCCTTGCTATGGCAGATGTGCAGATCGGCGTCGACACCAAGATCCGTGAGCAGGCTGCGGCCTGGAACAAGGCGGTCAACGTCGCGACCGGTGAACACCCAGAATCGGCCTTCATCATGCTCTTGGGTGACCAGATTGAGGGCTGGGGCGCACCTGTGGCTCAGCTCGAGGCCTTCACCGCACCGGAGAAACTTCAGCAGTACCGCCTCGCCGTAATGAAGGGCAACCACGAAACCTACGCGCCGGATTCCCACTTCCGCGACACGTACTTCCTGCCGAACGAGGTTGGCTCGTCTGCGAACTACTTCTTCAATTACAACAACGTGCTGTTCATCGGCCTTGACGGGAACCGTTCGAGCAGCGAGGACATCAACTCCCACGCGAAGTTTGTCAACGACACGATTGCAAACAGCGGCGCGGAGGCAGACTGGGTTGTCGTTGGTATCCACCAGGCTCCGTTCTCCCAGGGCAAGCACTACACCGACAGTGACGTCGTTCGCCTGCGCAACGAGCTCACGCCGAAGCTCTCCGAAGCTGGCGTGGACCTCGTCCTCAGCGGCCACGACCACATCTACACCCGCACCCACCTGATGAACGGTTTCAACCCCGTCATCCCGGAGGGTGCGTCGAAGTCCGGCGACGTGCTGATCCCGGAAGACGGCGAAGTCCTCTACGTCACCTCCACCACCGCGACCGGCGGCAAGTACTACGACTTCCAGGACAAATACGGTGACACTCACCCGAACATCCGCGAGGAGCGCGCACGCGATCTGGCTCACGACTCAACCGCCCGCTGGCGCCAAGACTACAACCCGGATTACACCAACATCGAGGTCTCCCCAACTGAGCTGAAGCTGACGACCTACAACATCAACACCCCGTACGTGGTGGACCAGGTCACGCTGAAGAAGAAGGACGTTCCGGAGGAGACTCCTACCGCGAACCCCACCACTGAGCAGCCAACCACTGAGCAGCCAACCACTGGGCAGCCAACTTCTGGGCAGCCAACCTCCGAGCAAACCTCGACGGCGGCTGAGCCCACCACTGAGCCGTCGGGCAGCACCGTCACCGCAACAGCCACCGAAACAGCCACCGCAACAGCTACCGAAACAGCTACTGCAACGCAGACCACGACGGCGACGCAACCGCCCAAGACGGAGGTTCTCACCACCACCGTCACCTCCGAGAAGCTGGTCACCACGACCAAGACTTCCGTGGGAACCGCCACCGTCACGCAGACGTCGACGCAGACGACTCCGGTGACCCAGGTGGTCGAGCAGACGAAGACTGTGCCCACCACCGTGAAGGAGACAGTCGTTCAGACCGAAACGGTGAAGGTGCCTACCACGATTACAAAGGCTCAGGCAACGGAGGTGGTGACCACGACCCGGACCTCGGTGGGAAGCGCAACCGTCACCGAGACGGCGACGCTGACCTCGCCGGTAACGAAGGTGGTTGAGACGACTAAGACGGTGCCTACCACCGCAACGGAAACCATCGTTGAAACCAAGCTGGTGCCGACGACCCTCACCGGTGCCGCCGACCCGAAGACTCAGGTTGTGACCACGACCCTGACGTCTAACGGCACCACCACGGTGGTTGAGAAGACGACCACCATAAAGGCAACGGATAGCTCCCTGAGCACTGTCACCAAGACGGTGTCCCAGGAGCCGGCCCCTGCAACCACGGCGAAGCCTTCCGGCCAGACCGACGGCGACGTTGAGCAGACCTCCAGCGGCAGCAGCGCCTCCAGCATCATCGCGATTGTGCTGGGCCTTCTGGCTGCACTCCTAGCGGGGATCATCGCAGTGATCTTCGACATGTACCCGCAGCTGGTGGAAGACTTCCGCGAGCGCTACAACATCTAGCGCCCAGCTCAGGAAATTCGCACACCCTGCCCCGGTCTCGGGCGGGGTGTGCGTTTTTTGCGTCACCCACATTCGTGCGATTGTGCAGGGGGTGGCGCTGCACATGGCTACGACGTAGGGAACCCGGCCGCAAGCGTTCCCCTGGCGCTCCCCTCCCGCGCTCCAACCCCATCGGGAGTTTCCAGCGAAACGGTCGTAGCGAAACGCCCGAAACCCGGGATTCGCTACAACCGTTTCGCTGGATTTGCATCCCAAGGGCCTGGGACGTGGCTTGATCTGGCGGACACGGACGGGCTACGTCTGATCGATCGCGTCGAGTTCCCCAGCCGGCCACACCACGTTCTTCGCCAACGGGATCTGGTGGGAGGCACTTTCCAAAATGTGCATGAGGTATCCGGCGGCGTTGGGGATGGCCACGATGTCGCCCGGTGCAATACCGTTGGGGAAGCGGATTCTCCGCCTCAGGATGATTTCGTCCTCGATGCAGTACGCGCCAACTAGAAACGCTTCCACGGCGTCGCCAGTGGGGGTGCGCTTCACCAAGATTGGGTCAGTGAGGTAGTCGTCGGAGGTGGTCCTGCACTGCGTGCGGTTCATCTCCAACCCGACAAGCGGAAGCCCGTCTGAACGGGTCTTTACAAACGCAACCCGGGCGAGGATGACCCCGCAGCCGTCGAGAAGCGAGCGCCCCGGCTCAAGGTGCAGCCGCAGGCCACGCTCCCGCATGGCATCTGCAACGCCGTCTGCGAGTACCTCCTCTAGCCACTTCCCTCGGGTGGGTTCCTGCCAGTACGGGTAGGTGTTGTGCAACGGGTCGGCTTTCCAGGTGAACGGCTCCGCGTATCCTGCGCGTTGCAGGTCGATCGCGTCCTGGTATGCGCGCCACTGCGACTCGTGTTCGAGGTAGCGCATGGGCACCCCGCCCCCGATGTCGATAAAGGTGGGGGTGTGGCCGGCGGCCGTGAGGGCGTCGATAAGCATCATGCATTCGCGCAGCGCAGCTGAGCGGTCCGCGGCTGCATAGCCGTGGAGGTGCGCGTGCACGCCAACGATGCGGACCGCCTCCGCAGGTGCGGCGAGGTGCTCCGCCCAGGCGTGGAGCCGCTCCCCGAAACGGGTCGGGGGCATGGTGTCCGGGTCCGGAGCGAGCCGAGGTGCGACGAGCGCCTGGGTGCCGCTAGCTTCAGCCAACGCTTTGATGCGGTCGTACTCGGCACGGTTGTCGGCGGAGATGACCACACCGTTTTCGATCGCCAGCTGCAGCAACCGGTCAGGCTTGATCGCGGCGGACAGGATGATCCGCTCCCCCGGCACCCCACGACCGAGCACCTGCCGTAGCTCGTTTTCGCTGGCCACATCGACGCCGTTTCCGGTATCGCGAGCGGTGCCGGCGAAGATTAGCGCCTTGTTCGCCTTGCGGGCGTAGAAGACTTTCGTCTCCACTCCAGCTCGCTCGCCGGCGGAAACCAGCTCATCGATGTTCGCCTGCATCGGCTCCGGGTTGAGCACGTTGACCGGGCTGCCGTATCGCTCCAACAAGGCGTTGCACGCGTCAGCATCGTCGAGCAGCGCGTCAGACCACGCGAACCGTTTGGGTTCAAGCGGAGGCAGGCCGTGGACGCGAACGGGGTCGGTCAGCGCCGCAGCGCTCACCCTGTCCGCCCAGCGTTCAATGACGTCGTGGTCAGTACGCTTCAACGTGTCGTGGCCGAGAATCAACCCCTCGTTCATGCGGCCCGCCGCGGCGATGTGGCGCTGGCCCACGAGGGTCCCATCGCGCCCCACGTGCAGCGCGTTAGTGTCGCCGTAGCGCACACCCACGCCTTGCTCCACGAGGTCCCCTACCAGCGTGCCCTCGACGACACCTGGGGGTGCCAAGACCGCATCGATGATCACGGTGGCGCCGATTTCCCGGGCAAGCTCGCCGAGGTCCTCGCTGCCGCGCGCCATGAGGTCGGTGCGGACGCGGCCGGCGTCGATGAGGTTAAGCAGCATTTCCGCGGAGTCCACGGGCGGGCCAAAGGCCACGCGCTCCATGGTGCGGGTGAAGGCGTAGAAATCGGCGCCGCCAAGGGTGTCGCGGCCGCCGAATGAGGCACGCTCAATCAGCGCATCGTAGGTGTCCCTGAACGCAGCTGCCACAGCCAGCGCTGGTGTCCACGGTCGCTCCCCGCGCGCAGCAGTAAGGGATGTTCGCAGCTCTGTGACGGGGTCACCGCTAAAGTCCTCGCCGCGCAGCACCGCGCGAATATCGTCCTCGGTCCCCTCCCCGCCTGCTTCAGCGAGAATGGCCGCGGCGCAGTCAGCGAGGATCACTCTCAGTTCGTCTAAGCCCTTGCAGGCCAGGATCGCGCGAGACGCAGCGTCCACCCGAGGCTTGACTGCCGCCGATTGGGTGGCATCGAGGTACGCCTTGACCTCCATGAACCGTCCCGTACGCGTGACTGGATAAAACACTTTTGCGCGCGCGACCTTGACCACGTCGATGAACGTCAACGCGGCCCCCCGAACGAGCGCCACGTCTTCGCCCGTGACGGCATCGAGGTTTGATGCCGGATATACCGGCGCAACCACCCGCACGTCACCGAAGTCGGCGTGCGCGAGAGAGCCTGGCCAATCGTGCGCGTGGCCGGTGGCGATGAGCACCTCAGCGAAACGCTCGCCGTCCACAACCACCCCTTCCCCATCCGGTGCCACCGACTCCACCCGCTGGACCCGGAACTCGAAAGAGCACCCTGGGGGCAGATGCGCCTCCAGCGCGCGCCAGGAGGATTCGAGGTGCGCGCCGACGACCCGTCGGCTTGGGAAGTCCCCATCAAACCGGTTCCCGGGATCAAGCTCGCCGAGCTGGGTCCGAACAATGCGCTTCGGCGCGTTCAGAACCCACTCCTTCGGCACCGAGGCCCCGAACGCCCCCGGCGCCGAAACCTCCTCAAGCGCCACGTCGCTGAATACCACGAGCTCGATCGACGCACCCCGCTGGCGCGCCCGCTCCATCAACGCCTCGGCGGCCCACAAGCCGCGCGGGCCTGCGCCTACAACGGCCACTCGCACGTTTCCACCTCCACACCGAGCTGCTCGCTCACCCAATCATCGTTGTACACAGTGTCAAGGTAGGCGCGCCCGTCGTCGTGGAAGACCCCGACGATCTCGTCCGCAGCCCCCTCGCTCACAAGCTTCTCGACGGCCCAGGCCACCGCCCCGCCCGAAGCCCCCGGCACAAACCCGGTCGACCTCGCAAGTGCGCGAGCGGCGTCCACGGCATCGAATGCCTCGACCCGGATCACCCGGTCCGGCTCGACCTCCTTCGAAAGCTCCGTCACCACCCCCGCGCCGTAGCCGGGAAGGATGCGCTCACCCCTCGCGCCTTCGAAGAGGACTGACCCCTCCGCATCCACGGCCGCCACCTTGGTGGCGTACCCGTGCTCACGCACGTGTCTGAGGCACCCTCCGATGGTGCCAGTAGTACTCACCGCCACTACAACCATCTCGGGCGCGTGGCCGAGCTGCTGCACGATCTCCGCCATGGTGCCGTAATCGTGCGCGTCGAAGGCCGCCCGGTTTGAGTATTGGTCCAGGTTGACCGCGCCGAGTTCCTCTTTGAGCTGCGCGACCAGGTTGCGGCGGGCGGTGAGCCAGTCCCCGGTCTCCGGGTCCGGTTCGGTGACGGGGTGGAGGACGGCGCCCAAGGCGCGCATCATGGCCAAGGTAGCTGCATTGGTCCGCGGGTCCACCACACAGTGGAACTCCCAGCCTCCGATGACGGCCTCGCGCGCCAGGGCGATGCCGAGGTTTCCGCTGCTCGACTCCACTGCGACCGCACCGGGGTGAAGCAGCCCCTTCGCGGTGGCATCTGCAACCAATGCGCGGGCCGTGCGGTCTTTCGCGCTTCCGCCGGGGTTGAAGGACTCGAGCTTGCCCCACACACGTGCGTCGGGCGCGAATCCCGCTCTGAAGTCGACGAGCGGCGTGTGCCCGATTGCGCTCATGAGCCCTTGTGGGCTGTCAGGTTGGCCGGTGAAATCCATGCGTCCCACCCTATGCGTTAGAGGCTCTCGAGCTCGTCGACCCGCCTCCCCAGCTCCTCCACCAGCGGATTGCCGGGCAGGCGCTCGGCCGCCACCGTGTAAATCGAGCGGTACCACCACTGCTGGCGCTCCTTGCCGGAGTTGAAGCGGCCCCAAAGTTCGTCCCCCAGCTCTGTGTGGTCCGCGAGAATGGACAGCAAGTTATGCAGCTTGTCGGCGGCGGAGACCATCACGGAGCCGTCATCCGCCTGGCGCAAGTGGGCGAGGTACGCATCAGCGCGGTCCTGCCAGCTTGTCAGCGTGTCGTCCTTGGTCACCCCGAGGACGAGCTGTACCACGCGCTCGCCGAAATCCTGCGCCATTTGCTCACGCGAGTACTCCTCGGGCACGTCCTCGAGGATGTCGTGGAACAGCGCCGCAATCTGCACGTCCTCGTCGTCGGTGACCTGGGAGACGAGGTGCATCACGCCAAACACGTGCGAGACGTAGGGGATGTCCGTGCCCTTGCGGGTGTGGTTGCGGTGCGCCCACGCCGCGACGTTGATGGCGCGGATGAGACGGGGAGACGCGCCCGTGAGGGCGAAGTTATCTGCCATAGGAGGGTCCTTTCGGTCGGGAACGATCTCAGGATACGACCCGCCTCGGACACAACGAGGAGTCTATCGCATACTTGTGCTAATCGACGGCAAGTTTGCCACGCGCCCGCACCTCAACCGCACCACCCACCCACAGCGCATCCCCGTCGTCGACGATCTGGACCCGGCCATCTCGGCCCAAGGCCATCCCCTGCGCGACGGTGTAGCGGGCGGGCACGTCCCCGCGGGCCCGTAACCACTGAGCCATCGCGCCGTTCGCGCTGCCCGTCACCGGGTCCTCAAACGTCGGGGTGAACGCGCGCAGTTCGTAGGCCGGATCATTCCCGCCGGTCAGCGCCGCGAACGCGACCTTGAGCCCAGGCACCCGTGGATGCGTCAGACCGCGGAGCGTGTCCACGCTGTCGAGGAGCCCGAGTTTCCAGCCGGGGCCGTTGTCACCGAAGGCTGCGTCGATAAGCTGCTGCTCTTGGAGCGCGAACGCCTGAACGATCTCGCCGAGGTCGTCGCCTGGGAGGGGGCCGCTGCGACGCAGGGGCGGTGTAGCGAACGCGAGCGAGCCGTCGTGCACACGCACCTCAACCTCTCCTACCCCGCATTCCTGGACGACGCACCCTGGCTTCTTGGGTTGGCCCCCGAGTTCCAGCCACGCTTTGGCCGAGCCGAGGGTCGGGTGGCCCGCGAACGCAAACTCCTCTGTCGGGGTGAAGATGCGGACACGGTAATCTGCCGCGGGGCTTTCCGGCGTGAGCAAGAAGGTCGTTTCCGAAAAGTTCGTCCACGACGCGATGGACTGCATCTGCTCGGTGGTCAGCGCGTCTGCGCCTGCGACTACGGCAAGCGGGTTACCGGTGAATGGACTGGTGGCGAAAACGTCGAGTTCAAAGAAGTCGAGGGAAGTCACCGAGCCGAGGGTACCAATGCGAAATCCCCCGACCCGTTATCCGGATCGAGGGATCTGCGTTGTACCCCGTACGGGATTTGAACCCGTGTTACCGCCGTGAGAGGGCGACGTCCTAGGCCGCTAGACGAACGGGGCGCGTTCGCTTTCGTTTTGCGACTTGGTAACAATAAAGGACGCGCCGCGGAGAACACAAATCCGCAGCTGGTAAGCGAAAACCCTCAATAGAGCGTGTTGCGGATCTGCGCCCGCAGGCGCTCGGCCCGGGCGATGGAATGCAGCTGCAGCTCGGTATCGGGCGCCGTTTCCAGCTGGGTGATCGCTCCCTCGATGTCACGCACCATCTGATTCAAGGCCCCGCTGTTGCTGTAGAACGTCTCCTCGAACTTTGTCCCCACACCTCGTGTGCGCACCACCTGGTCGACGTCGATCAGGAGTGTGCGCAGATCGCTCGCGCTTTCTGCTGCAAGCGCCGCCACCTGCTGCTGCGCCTCCTCGATGGCACGCCGGTGGGCAGTGTGGTCGCGCGCTTGGAGCAGAAGCTTTCCCGCGTAAAACACACCCGCAATCGCGACAGCTACGGCGAGGAGTTTCAGCGCGAACCCGACTAGCCACAAAATGACTCCGAGCAACAGCATCACCGCAACGAGAATGCCGCATCCGGCCCCGCTGTCGTTTTGCTTAGCCATCGAACGCCCCCAAGAGAGCATCGCCGGCCCAGTACAGCGCCGCTGCCATGACGAACGCTCCGATGAGCACCGCTGCTGCGATAGCCACGACCTCACCTGTCGATCGGTGGGCGTTCTGCGACCAGGATTTCAGATCCTCATTCAGGCGCATCACGTCCGATTCGAAGGACGTGAGGTCATCCGGGGTGAAGATCGCGCTTCGCTGGGCACGCAGGCGCGTGAGCTGACCTGAAAGGTCCGGCTGCACCGGGCGCGCTAGCGCGTTGGAGATTGGGTTGTCCACACCGATCAATGTATCCGAGGTCAGTGCTGACGGCTCGACCCCGATGACCCCTTCCCTCCAACAGGTTGGGGGGCTTCCGACGGCTTGAGGTCCACCACCACCGGGGTGTCGCGGGTAAAGGGCTTCACGTCCAGCGCTGGCCCGATCACGTCCCAACTCTTGCGCATGGAAAGTTCGAACAGCCCCCAGCTGTGCGTGCCTTCGACTTGCCCGTACCACTCAACGTCGACCCCGGCTTCACGCGCCTTCTCGACGAAATAGGTGGAACAGGCGTAGGACGCAGCTTCAATGGCGACGGGCGGGCCGATGCGCTCGGAGGACGTTGCCGTTGCGTCGATTGCTCCGGGCACCCCTTCCGCCGCGGAAACGAACAACGCGATGTCCTTGAAGTCGTCCAGGTGGAGCACGGGTGAGTGCGCGACCCATGCAGGGTCTCCGAAGCGGCCCCACATCTTCACCTTGTCCGCGCCGTTCATCTTCAAACCTTCAGACACGTAGATGTTGCCCAGGAAACCAGACGTCGCCGGACAGCCCGAGTAAGACGCGGCGGCTCGGAAGCGGGCGGGTTCGAGGGATGCGATGTGTAGAGCCGGCCCGCCCGAAAGCGAGATCCCGCCGATGGCGTCGCGCCCGTTGCCGTAGAAGTGTGCGTCCATGAGCGGTGGAAGTTCTTTGGTGAAGTAGGTCAGCCACTTGTTGCGGCCAGTTTCTTTGTCGTCCTCGTACCAGTCCGCTTGCATGGATGACACCGATCCGATGGGGGTGACCACGTTGACCAGCTTGTCCTGGAAGAACTCCTGGTGCTTCGAGGAGTTTCGCCAGGACCAGCCGTTGGCGGCACCATCTGCTCCCATTAGGAGATAGAACGTGGGTCGCCGCTCAGCGTTCCCTGGCCCACCGGGGAGGATCACCTCGTTTTTCACCTCCCGCCTCATGGCGTGGGAGTACACCACGACTTCGTACATGTCGTGCTCGATGTGTGTGACGCTCTTCAGCGTCGCTGGCTTGGCGTCGGCATCCGGAAACGTCTCATCCACGTTGCCTGCGCGGGAGCTCAGCGGTGATTCCGAGCTTCCCGTGGCCTCGTACATCGAGCTCCCGAAGATGCCTCCGCCAAGGATTGCGAGGAACAGCGCGGGCACTGCGAGCAGCGGTGTGGAGGACATGAGGCTTGATGCCGCCCACGGCACGCTGGATGAGTCGAGGACGCTCGACCCGGTCCGGCTGGGAAACCCAGTGAAGATAGACGACAGTGGGTTAAACGAGGACGCCGACGAGAGGACAGATGACAGGCTCCAGGTCATGGGAATAACCTACCCACGCAAATCGGCGCCGCGTTCCTTGGGTGGAACGCGGCGCCGCATTGGTACCCCGTACGGGATTTGAACCCGTGTTACCGCCGTGAGAGGGCGACGTCCTAGGCCGCTAGACGAACGGGGCATTGGGACAGCAAAACTTGTTTTACTAGCTTTGCAGCTGGCCTACCAGGACTCGAACCTAGAATGACGGTACCAGAAACCGTAGTGTTGCCAATTACACCATAGGCCATCGTTTTCCAGCTCTTACCTGCGGAAACACCCTGCATTTCCTACCGGCTCGGTCTGAACAACGTGGATTACTATAACCACGAAGCGTGGCGGGCTCCAAATCGCCTGCACATCCCCCGAAACGGCAGACATTGCGGGCGAGCAAACAACAGCGGTGTAACTCGCCCGCGTGCCCCAGCGCTACTCCGCCGCCTGGTACGGCGTCACCGCGCGGGCGGCGCGCAGGCGTGTCAGCGTGGACTCGCGGCCGAGCAGCTCCATGGACTCGAACAGCGGCGGGGACACCGCAGCACCGGTGGCGCCGACGCGCAGTGCGCCGAAGGCGACGCGTGGCTTGAGCCCCAGGTCGTCGATAAGTGCCTCGTTCAGTGCCGCCTCGATGTTCGCCGTCGTCCAGTCGGCCTCCCCGATCGCCTCGAGCGCCGCGATGCCCGCGTCGAGCGGTTCGATGGCGGTGTCCTTGAGGTTCTTCTTCGCGCTCTTCTCGTCCAGCACGAGGTCCTCATCCGCGGTGACCAGGAACTTGAGCAGGTCGTACGCCTCAGACAGTGTCTTGATGCGTGTCTGCACCAGGTCGGCGGCCACCTCGAACTTTTCCGCCGGGTAATCTGCCGGGAAGTCGGTGTACGCCGTGAGGTAGTCGCGCAGGCGATCGCGGAAGTCCTCCGGCGTAAGCAGGCGGATGTGGTCGGCGTTGATGGCCTCGAGCTTCTTCTGATCGAAGCGGGCGGGGTTGCCCAGCACGTCGGACACGTCGAAGGCCTCGACGAACTCTTCGACGGAGAAGATGTCCTTGTCCGCAGACAGCGACCAGCCCAAAAGCGCAAGGTAGTTGATCATGCCCTCGGGGATGATTCCGTTGTCGCGGTGGTTGAACAGGTTCGATTCCGGGTCGCGCTTGGACAACTTCTTGTTGCCCTGCCCCATCACGAACGGCAGGTGGCCAAACTCCGGCGTCCGCTCGGCGACACCAATGCGCTTGAGCGCCTCGTACAACGCCATCTGGCGCGGGGTGGAGGAAAGCAGGTCCTCGCCGCGCAGCACGTGGGTGATGCCCATGAGCGCGTCATCCACCGGGTTCACCAGCGTGTACAGCGGCGCACCGTTGGAGCGGGCCACCACGAAGTCCGGCTGCGTCTCGGATTTGAACGTGACCTCGCCGCGCACGAGGTCGTTCCAGGTCCAGTCTTGATCCGGCATGCGCAGGCGCCACACGGGCTTGCGCCCCTCTGCCTCGTACGCGTCGATCTGCTCCTGGGTCAGCTCTCGGTCGAAGTTGTCGTAGCCCAGCTGCGGGTCGCGGCCTGCCGCCTTGTGCCGTTCCGCGACCTCCTCGTTGGTGGAGTAGGCGGGGTACACCTCGCCCGCGTCGATAAGCTTCTGCAGCACTTCGGCGTAGATGTCGGAGCGCTGGGACTGGCGGTACGGCTCGTGCGGGCCGCCGACATTGATCCCCTCGTCCCAGCCCAGGCCGAGCCACTCGAGCGAATCGATGATCGCCTGGTAGCTCTCCTCCGAGTCGCGCGCGGCGTCGGTGTCCTCGATGCGGAAGACGAACGTGCCGCCGGAGTGGCGCGCCTGCGCCCAGTTGAACAAGGCGGTGCGCACCATGCCCACGTGCGGGGTTCCGGTTGGCGACGGGCAGAAGCGGACTCGCATATTCGAGGATTCAGTCATGGGGCAATGGTAGCGCGCGGGGCATCCTGCTTAGCGACGCCTCCGGCTCCCCCACCATGCCATGAAACGCCCGCCCCGCGCTTCCTTGTGGGAAGGGCGGGGCGGGCGAGAGCTCGTCGAGAAGCGGGGCGCTACTTCGGGTTGCGCATGAGGAAGGCCCACATCTCGTCGGCCGCGGACGGCTCGTACCACCAGAAGTGGTTGGAGCCGTGGACCTTGATCACCTCGACGCCTTTGAGGCAACCGCGGGCCGAGACGCGGGTGGCGTAGTTGCCCACCGGCGCCTGGTCAACGCCGCCGGCGCAGTGGTTGCGACGCTCGTAGGACTGGAACAGCTCCGGCACAGCCATGACGCGCACGCCGCGGCGGATGGTGCCGTTGTACGGGGTGAGCGTGTCGCCGGTGCCGTGCAGCGCCATAAACGCGATGGGCAGGTTCTGGCAGTTCATGTTCACCGGCTCGTAGTAGGCGCCGGAGACACCGGCGACGCCCGCGAACAGGTCAGCCATGTGGCACGCGGACACCGCGGCCATGCCGCCGCCGGTGGACATGCCCGTGGCGTAGATGCGGCGGCGGTCGATGTTGTAGTAGCGCTGCACGTCGTTGATCATGGCGCGGACGAACGCGATGTCCTGGCCCGGGCCGGTGGACGCGGTCGGCGAGCCCTCCCAGGAGGCGCCAATGGCGCGCGGGTAGACGATGATCGCGTCGCGGCCAACGGAGGACTCGCGCAGGCGCGAGTAGTTGCGGAAGTTCTCGGTCGAGTCCTCGAACGCGGAGTAGCCGACCATCACCGGCACCGGGTTCGCCGGGTTGTAGTTGCGCGGCACCCAGATGAGGTAGCTGCGGCCGGCGGCACGGACCTCACCGTTCGTGCCGTTCGCCACCGGCGCGGGGGCCTGCGGCGACCATGCGCGCGGCGCGACGGGGGCGGGAGCCGGCGCGGGAGCAGGAGCCTGTGGGACCGGGATCGGGTTCTTCGGCAGCGAGGACCCCGGCGGGAGCGACTCGTTGGCCATCTGCACGAACTTGTTCCACTCGGCGTTGGCCTGGTTCGCGGCGTCGGCCGCGGCCCGGTTCGCGTCGTTGATGGCGCTGTTGATTTGGCCGTTGATCTGGCCACTGATCTGGCCACTGATCTGGGATGACATGTCCTGGGCGGTCGCGTGCGCCGGCACGAGGGCGCTCGCCGCCACTAATACAGCGGCGAAGCCGCCCGCAAGAGCGTTACCAATTTTCACACAGGCAACAATAAACCCAGTGGTATACACCGGCAAGTGGACCGGCAGCGTGTCCCAAGCGCGTTGGCGATAAAGTGTTGCCCCATGTCATCGTCGCCCGAACCAGACTCCTCCCCGGATAGCAACCCGGATCCCGCTTCGCACTCCGGCCGCCCCGCGTCGGCGCCGGACTTCCTGCTCTCCCGCGGGGACGGCTCGGTGCGCACCCAGGGCGCGCGCGGCACGTTCACCGACGCTTGGGAGGCCGTCGAGGCGATCGAGCGCGGCGAGGTGGAGATGGTTGTCGGCGCACTCCCCTTCGACCAGCACTGCCCCGCCGCGCTCACCGTCCCCGAGCGCATCGTGCGCGAGCCGGGCCCGCTTGAGCCGCACCCCTACTACCGCGTCGGTGTAGGGTCGCGCCTGCACGCCTCGCTTGTCGACGTCGACCCGTCCCCCGCCGAGCATCTGCGCCGCGTTGAGGCCGCCGTCTCGACGATCCAGGGGTCGATCCTGGACAAAGTGGTCCTCGCGCGCGCCGTCGACATCGCTTTCGACCCGCCCGTCGACCCGCGCCTCGTCGCGGCCCGCCTCATCGACCTGTCCGCCACCCGCGACGGGTTCATCGCCGAGCTCACCCCCGCCGGCAGGCGCGGGCATTTCCTCGTCGGCTCCTCCCCCGAGGTGCTCGTGCGCCGCCGGGGCAACCGGGTCCGGTCCTTCCCGCTCGCCGGTTCGGCGCCGCGCTACCGGGACGACCCGGCGGCCGACCGCGCCGCGGCGGCCGGGCTGCAGGATTCGCAGAAGGATCTCGACGAACACCGCTTCGTCGTCGAGCACATCCGCGGCGTGCTCGCGCCGCTGTGCAACGAGCTGCGCATCCCCGAGCGCCCCGTCCTAGAGAAGACGAGCGAGATGTGGCACCTGGCCACGCCCATCGAGGGCGTGCTCAAAGACCCCGCCCCGACGGCGCTCGACCTCGCGCTGCGCCTCTACCCCACCCCCGCGGTGTGCGGCACCCCGCAGGCAGCAGCCGAGGCGCTCATCACCACCGCCGAGTCGGACCGCGGGTTCTACGCCGGGGCCGTCGGGTACACCGACGCCGCCGGCGACGGCGAGTACATGGTGGCCATCCGCTGCGCCGAGGTCAACGGCGACGGCACCCGCGCCCGCGCCTGGGCCGGCGGCGGGCTCACCGCCGACTCGGACCCGCAGGCGGAGCTTGACGAAACCACGGCGAAGCTGCGCACCATCATGCGCGCGCTGGGCTTGTAGCGGCGTTAGGCGCGCTCGACCGAGTTGCGCAGGGTGCCGATGCCGGGGATCTCCACCTCGATGGTGTCGCCCGGCACCATCTCCGCCGTGCCGGCCGGCGAACCGGTGGCGATGACGTCGCCCGGCAGCAGGGTGAACGACTGGGAGACCCACTCGACCATCTCTCCGACGGACTTGATCATCTGGTTCGAGTTCGAGTCCTGCTTCGTCTCCCGTACCCCGTCGTGGGTGTGGTGCGCCTTGATGGGCAGGTTGGCGAAGTCGAACTTCTCCAGGTCGGTCTCAATCCACGGGCCGAGCGGGCCGAACGTGTCCATGCCCTTCGCGCGGGCCCACTGGCCGTCCGCGAACTGCAGGTCGCGCGAGGAGACGTCGTTGATGATGGTCACGCCGCGGATGACTGACTTCCAGTCCTCAGCCTTGACGTTCTTGCACGGCACGCCGACGACGAGCGCGAGTTCGCCCTCGAACTCGACGCGGGTGGCAAACTCCGGGATCTTGATCGCCGCGTCCGGCCCGATCACCGCGGTGGACGGCTTGATAAAGATGGTCGGCGGCAGGTGCTCCGCCGACTTCTGGAACACCTCGGCGACGTGGTCCGCGTAGTTGCGGCCGACGGCGACGATCTTCGACGGCAGCGTCGGGGCGAGCAGGCGCACCTGCTCAAGCGGGTATTCCTTGCCCGTGTACTCGGGCTCCGTGAACGGCGTGCCGGCGATGACTTTCGCGGTGGCGCCCTCGTCGTCGATGACGGCGAACGTCATTCCTTCTGGGGTTGCAATTCGTCCAAAACGCATGTGACCGAGCATACAACCGCGGCCCCGCAGTGGCGCCTCGTCAGCTCGTGAGCGCGAGGTAGAGCTCGGCGCACGCAATCGCGTCTGTGAGCGCGTTGTGGTTGCCGTAGGCGGGCAGCCCGTAGCGCTGCCGTACCCGGGCCAGGCGCAGGTCCTCGCCGCGCGGGTACGTGCCCATGCGCTCCATGTGGCGCCGCTCGAGCGCGAAGGTGTCCACCACCTCGCTGCCGTGCAGCGCCCACGGCGTCCCCCGCACGTCCTTGTGCAGCGTGCCCAGGAAGCCCAGCTCCATCTGCGCGAAGTGCGCGAGCAGCTTGCGCCCTTCGAGCGCGGCGAGGAACGCGTCGAGGATGTCCGCGGGGTCGCGCCCCAGCCGGGCGACGTCGTCGTCCGTCACCCCGTGCAGCGTCGCGGACTCCCCGACCTGTGCCCCGGCGGCGACAAAGTACTCCGCGCCGGAGAGGTCGATCACTCGGCCATCGACCGGCACCCAGCCGACGGAGACGAGCTGCGCGCGCTCGGGCTTGAGGCCGGTCGTCTCGACGTCCACGGCGAGCAGGGCACCGTCGATAAGCGGGCGCTTCTTCGGGCCGAACAACACGTCACACCGCCCTCGTCTGGTACTTCTGCGCGAGCGCCGCCTGCTGGGATTTGATCACGCCGAACGCGTCGCGCAGCGCCGCGCGGTCGCGCTCGGGCAGCCGCTTCGGGTCGATGTGGTAGTCCGGCCGCTCGCCGGCGCGCAGCTGCTGCACCTGGTGCCGCATGGCGAGGTCGCTGAGGTACTCGTACGCGTCGAGGAGGTCCGCGGCGCCCTGCGCGGAGACCGACTGCCCCGCCGCCGCGCGCAGGCGGCTGGCGGTGTCGGTCGCATCGACGCCGGCGGCGATGGCGTAGAGCCGCGCCATCTGCACCACCGCCGCCGTGCCGCCACGCTTGATATCCAGCGTGTTCGCGTACTCGCCGCTGCGCTCGACCACGAGGCCGCGGAAGAACCCGACGGGCGGCTCGCGGAACGTCGCCAGCGCGGCGAGGTGGACGTGCAGGCGCGCGGAGCCGTGGGCCGAGGACAGCGCCGTGGCGCGCACGCGCTCGGCGAGCCCCTCCCAGCCATCGCCCGCGCCGAAAACCGCGCGGAAGTCGAAGAACACCTGCGCGTGCAGCAGCGCGTCCGGCACGGGCGCGGTGACCCAGCCGTGGAACGTGCGCTCCCACTGCGACTCCGTCATGCGCCACTCCGGGTTCGAGGCCATCATGTTCCCGGGACACAGCGCCTGGCCGGCCCCGGCGAGGCCGGCGCAGACGAACTCGGCGAGCGCGGCGAAGTACGCGCCGTGCGCCGCGGGGTCGAAGCCGTCGCCGAGGACGAGCGCGTTGTCCTGGTCCGAGGCCGGCCCCATCTCGCCGCGCGCCTGGGAGCCCACCGCGACGAACGCGAACGGCACCGGCGGAGGCCCAAGCTTCTCGACGGCCAAGGTGCCCAGCCGCCGCGCCACCGCGTCCGCGACGGAGGTGGAGAACCGCTGCGTCTCCCCCGCCGACGCCCCGCGCTCGAAGAACCGCCCCGCCGCGCGCGCCGCGTCCACGTACGCTCCCTCAAGCTCGTCGAGCGAGCTGTGCTGCACCTGCGTGGTCAGGTAGATCGGGTCCGTCTGCAGCTGGCGCATGATGTCGGCGGCGTCGAGCACCCCGGCGATGCCGTCTGACCCCACCACGGGCAGGTGGTGCACGCCGATCTCGCCCATCGTGAGCATCGCCTCGATGACGAGCGCGTCGGGGCCGATCGTGCGCACCGGCGCCGTCATCACCTCCGCCACGGGGCGCGCCGGATCGAGCTGCCGGGCCACCACCCGGGCGCGCATGTCGTGGTCCGTGACAATGCCGGCGATGCCGCCCCGCTCGCCTTGGTCGCTGGTGAGGATGAGGCAGCTCACCCCGTATTCACCCATCGCCTCCGCGGCCCGGGCGATGGAGACGGTGGCCGGCTGCGTCGCGGCCCGGCGGCCGACGAAGAGGTCGCGCACCGGCGTGCGCAGCACGTCTGCCGCTCCGTGGTCGCGGATCTCCTCCGCCGCGGCCTGCACGCGGCGCGACGCGGTTTGGAAGAACCGGCCGAGGTCCGGAAACTCCGCGAGCAGCCCTGCGAACGCCTCGCGCGGGAGCATGAGCAGGACGCTGTCCTCCACCGCCTGCATGAGGTAGCGCGACTCGCGCTCGCCCACAAGCGTGGAGTAGCCGAAGTTCAGCCCCGCCTCGCGGCGGTCGAGCAGCATGTCGTCCGCGCTGACGACGTCGACGGCGCCCGAGCGGATGATGTAGAGCGTGTCGTTCGACTCGCCCACGGCGACGACGGTCTCGCCGCGGCGCACGTACGTGATGCCCATGGATGCGGGCAGGGCGCGCAGGGTGTCCTCGGGCAGCGTGGAAAACGGCTCGTGCTGGGCGAGGAAGCGGGTGATTTCCTCCAGTTCAACGCTCATGCCCCGAGCCTATCGTGGCCCGGGGCACATTTTCGGCGTTTTTACTGGTAGCTCACAAACCAGGGTCGCGGGTTCACGTCCGCGTACGTCTGCTGCGGGGTAAACATCGGCGAGTCCTCGTCGAAGAAGTTCTTCCACGCCATGAAGAAGTTCGGATCGAGGCCCTCGCGCAGCACGTTCCAGGTCTCGAACTTCAGCTCCGGCGTGCCGTGCCCGTCCGCGTGGAGCACCCAGGCGAGCTCGGGCTGGCCGGTGACGATGTTCTCGCGGTCCGGGAACATCGAGGAGTTGAACTGGTGGAGCACCATCGCCTTTTGCGGCAGGTGGTTGTCGCGCACGAGGGCGGCGAGCCAGTCCGCGACCTCGTTGATCTCCGCCGCGGACGCGCTGCCGATGCGCGACAGCGGCGCCTCCCCCGGGTTGAGCTTCCACTCCGCGTCGAGCGCGAGCCCCACGTTCGGCCGCTTGAGCAGGTCCTCGTAGAGCTTCGCCTGCTGCAGGAAGTTGCCCTGCCCCGGCTGGAGGTCGATCACCGCGTAGCCGCCCGCGTTCACGATCGCGTCGACGTAGGGCACGAGGTCCTCCGCCGGCGTCTCGTTGGAGAAGTTGCCGTCGTCGCCCGGGAACTCGGACGCCACCGAGGCGATGACCTCGAACGCGGGGACGATCGGCTGGTCGTCGAGCGGCTGGTACTCGGCGGCGAACTTCTTCGCCAGCTCCACGGACGCCGCCGGGTCCTGCTCGCCCAGCACACCGAGGTCCGGGCCGTACGGGTGGCCGTAGAGCGCGACCATGCGCCGCCCCGGGAACACCAGCCCGCCGCCGCCCGGCAGCTCGCCGTTGCCCGCCAGCGCCGCGCGCTCGCGGAAGTTGTCGGTCGAGCCCCACTGGCGGCCGAGCGCGAGGGCATCCTGCTCCGTGACGTCGCGCATGCTTTGCGACGTCGCCCGCGGGTCCGCCGCCGCAAGCACCTGCACGTCGGCGCCGGCCGCGCGCGCCGTGGCGACGGACGCCCGCGACGACAGCGCCGTGGCGAACACCGGCGGCATCTCCAGGTCGCGCGGGTTGCCCGGGTCCACCGCCGCGATCGCCGCGACGTCCCCGGATTTTTCCGCGGAGGCGACGGGCTCAGTCGACCCGATCTCCGCGTCGTCGCCCGGCACGTTGATCACGCGCTTCGCGCCGAGTCGCTCGATTTCCGCGTCAACGGCCGCATCGGTGCCGTCGACACGCGTGAGCATCGGCGCACCCAGCTTCACCGCGAGCGCCGCGGCTTTGAGCTGCTGGTCGCGCTCCTTCGCGGCAACGACGACCGTGTCGGAGGAGTCGAAGAAGCGCTGCGACACCTCGGCGCCGGAGCCGTCGGCGTCCTGGATGACCTCGTCGCCGTCGGTCTTCAGCTTGCTCTTGCCGGGCTTGACGGCGTCGACGACCCCGCCGACTGAGCCGTCCGAGCCGTCTGAGCTGTCTGAGCCACAGCCGGCGAGCAGGAGCGCCGAGGCGCTAAGGACGGCGACGGAGGTGCGGGTCACAGACATGCGCACCACCCTACGCGAGCGCGGCGGCGATCCTGTCACCCACCTCGGCGGTGCGTACCGGCGCGTCACCGCGGTCGGCGACGTCGCGCTCCACCGCCGCTTCGATGCGGTCGGCGTTCGCGTCGTCGCCGAGGAAACGCAGCATCATGGCCACCGAGAGGATCATCGCGGTCGGGTCGGCGACGCCCTGCCCCGCGATGTCCGGCGCGGAACCGTGGACCGGCTCGAACATCGACGGGAACTCGCGGGCGGCGTTGATGTTGCCGGAGCACGCCTGGCCCACGCCGCCGGTGACCGCGCCCGCGAGGTCGGTGAGGATGTCGCCGAAGAGGTTGTCGGTGAGGATGACGTCGTAGCGTGCCGGGTCCTGCACCATGTAGATCGTCGCGGCGTCGATATGGTTGTAGCCCACCTCGACCTCGGGGAACTCGGCGGCAAGCTCGTCGACCACGCGCTGCCACAGGCCGCCGGCGTTGACGAGGACGTTCGTCTTGTGCACGAGGGTGAGCTTCTTGCGCCGCGTCATCGCCAGCTCGAACGCGTAGCGCGCCACGCGCTCGGCGCCGAAGTAGGTGTTCTGGGACACCTCGGAGGCGACCTCGTGCACGGTGCCCTGACGCAGCGTGCCGCCGTTACCGGCGTAGAGGCCCTCGGTGCCCTCGCGCACGACGACGAAGTCGATGTCGCCCGGGTTCGCGAGCGGGCTCGTCGACGACGGGTAGAGCCGCGACGGGCGCAGGTTGACGTAGTGGTCGAGCTTGAACCGCAGCGGCAGGAGCAGCCCGCGCTCGAGCACGCCCGCCGGGACGCGCTCCGGGTCGCCGACCGCGCCGAGGAGGATGGCGTCGTGCTGTTTCAGGCTCTCCAGGTCTGCGTCGGTAAGCGTCTCGCGGTTGCGCAGGTAGCGCCTCGCGCCGAGGTCGTACTCCGTCGTCTCCACGTCGTCGCGCACGGCGCGGAGAACCTTCAGGCCCTCCGCCATGACCTCTTCGCCAATTCCGTCGCCTGCGATCACAGCGATCTTCATCGCGTCCACTGTCCTTCCTGGCATGTGTGTAGCCCCGGGGCCGCTAGCAGCAGCGGCCCTGCGGGTTGTTCGATTCTCGCTCCCAGCGCTGCCGCCAGTACTCCCGCTCGGAGACTGGGGTCTCTCCCGGGTGGCGGCGCGCAAGGTGGGAGCAGTACTTAGCGTATTCGTTGTCGCCCATGAGCTCCTTGACGTACCAGACCACGGCGCTCCCGGCGCGGTGCAGCGGGCGGGACACGGCTAGTGGCCTCCGGAGGTGTCGTCGAAACGCAAGCCCAGCTCCGCCATGACCTTCTTCTCGTCCTTGCTCGGGGCGAGCCCGCGGGGCAGGAAGAGGAGCGACGGCGTGTCCGGCTCCTCCGAGGTGGGCATCGCTCGGCCTTCCGCCCGCATGCGCACCGCCTTGACGCAGGTGACCGCGGCGGCCGCGACGACGATGATGACGAGCACGGCGAAGACGACGGAGAGCACGCCCTGGATCATGGTGTTGCGGATCACCGCGTCGATGGCCTCGGGGGTCTTGGCGCTGCCGAACTCGGTAAGCCCCTGCGACTTCGCGTCCCGGAAGCGGTTGTGCTGGGCGAAGTAGCCGATCGCCGGGTCCGAGGAGAAGATCTTCTGCCAGCTCGCGGTGAGCGTGACCACGAGGTCCCACACGAGCGGGACGGCGGGGACCCACACCCAGTTGTACAGCCCCTTCTTCACCACCACGACCGTGACAAGCGTGAGCGCGATCGCGGCGAGGAGCTGGTTGGCGATGCCGAAGAGCGGGAAGAGCACGTTGATGCCGCCGAGCGGGTCCGTCACGCCCATGACCAGGATCGCGCCCCACAGCGCGCAGACGAGCAGGGTGGAGATCCATGAGCCGAGCGTCCAGGACTGGTCCTTGAACTTACCGAGCCCCGGGATGTGGCTGAGCGAGTCGGACATCATGAACCGCGCGACGCGGGTGCCGGCGTCGACGGTGGTGAGGATGAACAGGGCCTCAAACATGATGGCGAAGTGGTACCAGAACGCCTGCATGTCGGCGTTGCCGACGATGTTGGTCATGATCTCGGACATGCCGAGGGCGAACGTCGGCGCGCCGCCGGTGCGCGAGACCACGGTCTGCTCGCCGACGTTGCTGGCCACCTCGGCGAGCTGGGCGGCGGTGATCGGGTCGCCGGGCAGGCCGAGGGAGTTGACGAAGTCGGCGGCGCCTTCCTCGGTGCCCGCCGTCTTGCCCGCCGGGGAGTTCACGGCGAAGTAGAGGTGGCGGTCGAGGATGACGGCGGTGATGAGCGCCATGACGGCGACGAAGGACTCCACGAGCATCGAGCCGTAGCCGATGATGCGCATGTGCGATTCCTTCTCGATGAGCTTCGGCGTCGTGCCGGACGAGATGAGGGCGTGGAACCCGGAGAGCGCGCCGCAGGCAATGGTGATGAAGAGGAACGGGAAGAGCGAGCCGGAGAACACTGGGCCGCCGCCGTCGTGGGCGAAGTGCGTCACCGCCGGCATCTGGATCGTCGGGCGGTCGATGAAGATCGCCACCGCGAGCAGGGCGATCACGCCGATCTTCATGAACGTGGAGAGGTAGTCGCGCGGGGCGAGCAGCAGCCACACCGGCAGCACCGCGGCGACGATGCCGTAGATGATGATGCACACGGCGAGCGTGGTCTTGGACAGCAGGAACACGTCCTCGCCCCACTGCGTCTCCGCGACGTAGCCGCCGCCGATGATCGCGGCGAGGAGGAGCACGACGCCGATGGCCGAGACCTCCGCGACCCTGCCGGGGCGGAAGAAGCGCGTGTAGCAGCCCATGAAGAGGGCGATCGGGATGGTCATGGCGATGGAGAACACGCCCCACACCGAGTCCGAGAGCGCGTTGACCACCACGAGCGCGAGCACGGCGATGATGATGATCATGATGACCATCGTGGCGAGGATGCCGGCGATGCCGCCGACGCGCCCGATCTCGTCGTTGATCATCTGCCCGAGCGAGCGCCCGCGGCGGCGGGTGGACACCCACAGCACGAGGAAGTCCTGCACCGCGCCGGCGAAGATGACGCCGAGGATGATCCACAGCGTGCCGGGCAGGTAGCCCATCTGCGCGGCCATGACCGGGCCGACGAGCGGGCCGGCGCCGGCGATGGCGGCGAAGTGGTGGCCGAAGAGCACGCGGCGGTCCGTGGGCACGTAGTCCTTGCCGTCGTCGACGTATTCCGCCGGCGTCGCGCGGTTGTTGCGCGGCTTGACCACGTGGTAGTCGATAAGCCGCGCATAGAGGGTGTACCCGATGAGGTAGGAGCCGATCGCGGCGAGGACGATCCACACGGAGCTGATCTGCTCGTCGCGGTGGAGGGCGATCGCGCCCCACCCGAGCGCGGCGATGACCGCCGAGATCGCGATGACCACGCGCTCCGTCGTACCGATGACCTTCTCCGGCTTCACGCCGACGACCTTCTCCTCGCCGTCCGGCGTCACCGAGATTTCCAGCCGGTCCCGCTCGGGCCACGTGTCCAGCCTGCCCGACCCCGGCCCCTGCACCGTTGTGCTCATGCCACTCCTTCCGCTTTGTCGTGAGTTCCGTCACACGATTTTGCGAAAGTGTAGCGTGGCCGCGCCGGCGCCGGGGCCGGTTCGCGCAAACACCAGGGTTTATATTCGCCCGCTCGCGCTACTGGCGGGCGAGCGCCTCGGCGTTCACGGCGCCGGGCACGTCGGCGCCCTCGCCCCGCAGCGCGCGCAGCACCGCGTCGACGGCGGCCTCCCCCGCCCGCAGCTGCGCCTCGCGTGTCGACGCCCCAAGGTGCGGCGTGAGCACCACATTCCCGCACGCAAGCAGCGGCGAATCCGCCGGCGGCTCCTCCTCGAAGACGTCGATCCCGGCCGCCCGCAGCGGCCCGTCGCGCAGGGCGTCGGCGAGCGCGCGCTCGTCGACCACACCGCCGCGCGACGCGTTCACCAGGATCTGCCCCGGCTTCGCGCCGGCGAGGCGGCGCGCGTCAAACAGCGCGCGTGTCGCCTCCGTCCTCGGCACGTGGATGGTCACCACGTCGGAGTGCGCGACAAGCTCGTCGAGGTCGGCATACTCGACGCCGATGCGTATCGACGCCTCACGGTCCCACACCGGGTCATACGCCACCACGCGCATGCCGAACGCCGCGAGCCGCTCGGCGACGAGCTGGCCGACGCGGCCGAACCCGACTACCCCGGCCGTCTTGCCGTAGAGCTCCACCCCCTGCAGCGCGGACCGCTCCCATCGCCCCGCGCGCGTCGACGCGTCCGCCGCTGGAATGTTGCGCGCCGCCGCGAGCAGCAGCGCCACCGTGTGTTCAGCGGCGGAATGGACGTTGGCGGCCGGCGTGTTGGCGACGAGGACGCCGTGGGCGGTGGCCGCGTCGACGTCGATGTTGTCGATGCCCACCCCGGCCCGCGAGACCACTCGCAGCCGCGGCGCGGCCTCGAACACCTCGCGATCCACCCGCGTCGCCGAGCGGACAACGAGCGCGTCGGCGTCGCCCACCGCCGCGAGCAGGTCCGGGCGCTGCGCGCCGGTGACGTGGCGGACGGACACGGCGGCGTCGACAAGCAACTGCTCCGCCTCGGGCGCGAGGGGATCCGCGATGAGGACGACGGGGGAAGCGGGCACGGCGGGATCTCCTCGGCACGACGAATAAGCCGCGAGTTATCTTAACGGTTGCGCTCCGCCTGGCGGATTCGGCCCGCGAGCTGCGCCGACGTGCCGAACTGCTTGCCCAGCGCCACGAGCGGGTGGTCCGACAGGCCCGCCATGGCGAAGAGGGTCTCCTCGGAGCGCCGCGGATCCGGCAGCGGCACGACCTCGACCTTCGCCCCGTAGCTGCGCGCGTTGGCCACGGAAGCGATGGAGGAGTCCCACGTGGCCACCACCTGCGGCGCCATGTTCGCGTCGCGGCGGGACTGGATGGGAAACGGCTTGGCCACCGCGCCCGGCAGCACCGCCGGGTCGCCCCACGCGGCGCGCAGCCACGTCGGGGTGCGCTGCCGCAGCGCGGCGATCTCGCGCACCGCAGAGGCCGGCTCCTGCACCTTCTTCTCCTGGAAGCGCAGCGCCGTCATGTCCCCCAGCGCGCGCAGCCCGCCCGGGTCGCGCTGCACTCGCACCACGCCGGTCGCCGGGGCCACCGACACGTTGCCGACGGTGAGCACGGTCACGGTATGCATGTCCGCGATCATGCGCACGTACTCGCCGTGCGTCGCCGGGTTGTAGACCATCATCGGCGCGTTCGTGGCCACGGCGATAGACGCCGCGCGCAGCTGGGCCTCCACCGTGTCGTCGCACAGCACGAGCGTCTCCGACTTCGGGAAGAACAGCTTGGTCGTCTCGATGCCCAGCGGGTCGTCGAGCACCTGCGGCGTGTCCGCGAACTGCGCCGCGACGTGCTTGGACTGGTTGACACTGCGCGCCCGTTCGAGCGGGCCGAGCTGCGCCTGCTGCGCGCAACCGGACAGCGACGCGACCGATACCCCGAGCGCCGCGCACGCAAGCGCCGCGGCGACCCGGCGCCCTACGCTTCGCCGCATTCTTCGTGCGCCTGCACGTCCGGCGCGTCCCAGTCGCGCACCGCCTCGCGGCCCATCGCGTACTCGATCATGCCGACGAACCGCGTCCGGCGGTCCGCGATGAAGCCCTCCCAGTCGGAGGCCATGAGCAGGTCCGGGTCCATCTCGTGGCCGGCGAGCATCGCGTCGAACTCGTCGTCCTCGAGCAGCGACTTCGACTGCAGGCGCGGCAGGTAGCGCTTCGGCTCGTTGCGCTCGATGACCACCTCGGTGCGCTGCCCCATCGGCGTGTGGTTGAGCACGGACTCGGCGAGCTGCGGGTCCACCCCTCGGACGTCGAGAAACTCGCGCGGGAAGACGAGGTGGAACCGGGGGCGCAGCTGCTCATCCGTCTCCTGGGTGAACAGCTCGCCGGTGCGCCAGTCCCGCGCCCCGCGCGCCATGAGCAGCGAGTACAGGCCGCGGTAGACGCCGCTGTCGGGCCCGGCCGTGAGCAGGCGCGACTCGTGGAAGCGCGCGTCCGCCACGGTGCGCGGCTCGTGGGCCGCCTCCCCGCGCACCCACGGCGTGACCTCGGTGACGTCGAGCCCGATCCGGATCGTCGGGGCGTGCGCGCCGTAGAGCTCGCCGAACACGCCCGACCAGAACCAGCGGTTGAGCCGGTCTGCCGCCCCGGTGTCCTCGAGCGCGCCGGGCTGCTCCGCGAGGCGGGCGAGCACGACCGCGAGCGGCACGAGCTGCGCCGGGTACGGCACCTGCTCGGCGGCGACGACGCGGCGCTCGCCGAGGAACGTCGCGGCGGCAATGAACCCGTCGCACATCTCGCCGGCGTGCGCGAGGTACTCCTGCAGCGAGATGTTTAAGATGTCGCCGCGGTGGCCGAGCGCTGGGCCGCGGCGACTGGTGAGCAGCAGCGACAGGCCGCGGAGGAACTCCACGCGCCCGACGCTTTCAAGCACGGGGTACTCGCGCAGCCGCCGCTCCACGCCCGCCCAGTGCTTCGCGAGCGCGAAGTCCGGGTCCTCCGCCGCGAACATGGCGGTGAGCAGTTCAAACACGTCCATCTGCACGCCGGCGGAGTTGGCGAAGGCGAAGATCTGCCCCACGCCCGCCTGCGTCGTGTCACGGTCGATGCGCACAACCGGCACGTCGTACGCGGGAAGGTAGCGCATGACCTGGTTGATAAAGCGCTTGGCCGCGTCGCGCAGCTCCTCGTCGCCGCTTGCAGCCATGTCGACGAGCAGGTCGTTACCCTCGCGCCACAGCAGTGCGCTGACGGGGATGACGCCGTTTGCAATGAAGTCCTCCCGCGTCGCCAGCGCGCCCTGCACGTCCGGGCCGAAGTGGGAGCGCACGACACCGTCCGGGTCGACGGCGAAGAGGGCCTCGACCGGCATCGGGTCCGCGGAGACGGCCGCGCGGACGTCGACCATGAAGCGCCGCCGAATCGGGCGGCCGAGGTAGTCCACCGTCACCACTTCCCCGTCGCCCTTGAACGCGTGGAAGAGCGAGGTGAGGCGCTGCTGGCCGTCGAGAAGCAACAGCCCCGGCTCGACGCCCTCCGCGGCGATGCCCTCGAGCGGGCGTGGCCGGAAGCGCTGCGGGGTGTTGCGCGTGTCCAGCGCGAGGAACGACCCGACCGGGTAGCCACGCAGCACAGACGTGACCAAGGTGCGGATCCGGTCGACGTCCCACGTGTAGGAGCGCTGGAAATCCGGCAGCTGCAGCTCCCCGCGTTCGGCGCGGGAGAACAGGTCCTTCAGCGAGTAGCTCGGCGTGGTAAAGCCCATGCCATCAAGGGTAGATCAGATTTCGCAGACGGTCTCGTGGCCGATGTGCCCCGGCGGCTCGATCTGCACCGTCGCGTGCTCCACGCCCAGCTGGTGCAGGGCGTCCTGGACGCCGTCGAGCACCCGGTCGCGGTCCGCCCCCGCCGCAGGCACGACGTGCACCGTAGCAATGACGTGCACTCCATCCAGGGACCACAGATGCAGGTCGTGCGTATCGACGACTCCGCCCACCCCGCGGATTGCCGGATCCACCGCCGCGGCATCGAATCCGCCCGGCACGTGCTCGAGCACGACTTTGGTGGAGCGGACGAGCAGCTGCCACGCCCGCGGGAGCACGAGGGCGGCGATGACGAGCGAGGCGACGACGTCCGCCCTCTCGAACCCGGTGAGCGCGATGACGGCGCCGGCCGCGAGGACCGCGAGCGAGCCGAACATGTCCACGAGCACGTGGAGGTAGGCGCCCTCGACGTTGATCGAGTCGCTGCGCTCGCGGGCCAGCACCCACGCCGACGCCGCGTTGGCCACGAGTCCGATGACGGCGATGACCATCATCGGCCCCGTCTCCACCGGCTGCGGGTTGCGGATCCGGCCGACCGCCTCCACCACGATCCACATGGAGATCGCGAGCACCGTCGCGGCGTTGAGCAGCGCGGCGAGCACCTCGACGCGCCGGTAGCCGTACGTTGCGGTCGGCGACGCCGCCCGTTTCCCGATGACGATCGCGAGGACGGCGATGACCAGACCCGCGGCGTCGGAAAGCATGTGCATCGCGTCGGCGAGCAGCGCCATCGAGCCGGTGAGCCACCCGCCGACGAGCTCCGCCACGAACACCGTCGCCGTGACCGCGAGGGCGGCGACGAGGGCGCGCAGCGGCGCGCCGTCGGTGTGCGAGTGGTCGTGGCTGTGCATGTGGTTCCCTTTCATACGACCGACTGTATGCGTCGAAAACCTTAACGACAACTTATTGAAAATCGTTCCACGCGGCGTCGACGACATCACCCACAAGGGGAAATGGTGAAATTCGCGACATCCCTTGACACGAGCCTTCCGCGGCACGTTGCGAATGTTTGTTAGAGTGGGCGACTGTTCACCGAGGATGCTGGCAATCTCCCCGCGTCGCTCGCGAACGAGATGCCAGCTCCAGAGTTAGCACGAAAGGAATTTATTATGACCACCGCGAACCCGAACGACCCGAAGCGCAACGCGAAGGACGCCGCAAAGGATTTCTCCGGCAAGGCTCACGACAAGCTGCACGCCGAGCAGGACAAGCTCCGCGCCGAGCACGACAAGCTCCACCACAAGGACGCGCACGTTGAGCGCACCACCCCGGAGCGCACCACCACCACGACCCCGGCCCGCACGACTGCTGGCTCCACCGCTGTGACCGAGGAGGGCAACAACGGCGGCGGCTGGTGGAAGTGGCTGATCGGCATCCTCGTCGCCCTGCTGCTGCTGTGGCTGCTGTGGGAGCTCTTCTCCAACAACGACGACAACGACGGCGACGTGGTCACCTCCACCACCACCGCCGCAACCGAGATCGTCTCCGAGACCACCACGGTCGACGGCACCGGTACCAACGGCACCGCCACTTCCGGCGCTGACGACACCGTCACCCAGACCGAGGTCGTCTCCGAGGTCACCGACACCCTCGCGCCGAAGACCAACTAGTCGCTCGTCGCGCTCGCGGCGCTACTCGCGTTCGCGGCGCTTCCCGCGCCCGTCGCGTTTTACCCCGCACCCACTTACCGGGTGCGGGGTTTCTCGCGTCTTGCGGGGCGCGCAGGTCGCCTCTCCCCACGCCCCGGCGCTGTTTCCAGCTACCAAGACCCAGCCAATCGGCTCCTGGAGGGCGAAAAGCTGGATCTTACCAGCTGGATTCTTGCCCGGAAGGCGGCGGGGCCTGGTCGGCTGATCCGTGCGGACGCGTCTCGCTCTTGTCAAGGTCTGGCTTGCCGGAGGCGTCGTCACGCCGGCGCACCTCGCCCCGCAGCCCACCTCCGAACGGACCCCGGCGCTGTTTCCAGCTACCAAGATCCAGCCAATCGGCTCCTGGAGCGCGAAAAGCTGGGTCTTACCAGCTGGATTCTTGCCCGGGAGGCGGCACGGGCGGATCGAACGGCCGCGAACACGACAACGCCCCGCCGCCGGAATCCGGGGCGGGGCGAAAACGCGGCGAGCGCGAAGGCGACTAGCGCGCGGTGTCGGTCAGGGGGTTCTTGACCCACGACATCATGTCGCGGAGCTCGGCGCCGGTCTTCTCGATCGGGTGCTGGGCGATGGTGTCGCGCAGGCCCTCGAGCTCCTTGTTGCCGCCCTCAACGTTGGCGACGAGGCGCTTGGTGAAGGAGCCATCCTGGATGTCCTTGAGGATGTCGCGCATGCGGTTCTTCGCGCCCTCGTCGATGACGCGTGGGCCGGAGAGGTAGCCGCCGAACTCGGCGGTGTCGGACACGGAGTAGTTCATGTTCGCGATGCCGCCTTCGTAGATGAGGTCGACGATCAGCTTCATCTCGTGGAGGCACTCGAAGTACGCCATCTCCGGCTCGTAGCCCGCCTCGACGAGCACCTCGAAGCCGTTCATGATCAGGTACTCCAGGCCGCCGCAGAGCACGGCCTGCTCGCCGAACAGGTCGGTGACGGTCTCGGCCTCGAACGTCGTCGGGATGACGCCGGCGCGTGCGCCGCCGATCGCCGCGGCGTAGGACAGCGCGAGGTCGCGGCCGTTGCCCTGCGGGTCCTGCTCCACCGCGATGAGGCAGGGCACGCCCTTACCGTCCGCGAAGGTGCGGCGCACGAGGTGGCCCGGACCCTTCGGGGCGACCATGGCGACGGTGATGTTCTCCGCCGGCTTGATCAGGCCGAAGTGGATGTTCAGGCCGTGCCCGAAGAACAGCGCGTCGCCGTCGTTGAGGTTCGGCTCGATGTCCTCGGTGAAGATCTTCGCCTGGGAGGTGTCGGGGGCGAGCAGCATGATCACGTCGGCCCACTTCGAGGCCTCCGCGTTCGACTTCACCTCGAAGCCGGCCTCGCGGGCCTTGTCGGCGGACTTGGACCCATCGCGCAGGCCGATGACCACCTCGACGCCAGACTCGCGGAGGTTCTGGGCGTGGGCGTGACCCTGGGACCCGTATCCGATGACAGCCACCTTCTTGCCCTGGATCAGGGAGAGGTCGGCGTCCTTGTCGTACAGCACATCGATTGCCATGGTGTTCACGTCACTTTCTTCATATTGTGAGACGGTCATTTCACATTATGACACAACCGCCTCGGGGATTGGGGATTAGTCGGCGGGTGCCATCGTCTTCGGGCCGCGCGAGAGCGCGACCGTGCCGGAGCGCACCAGCTCGCGGATGCCGAAGGAGTCCATCACTTCGAGGAACGCCTTGAGCTTCGCCGACGTGCCGGTGGCCTCGATGACGACGGAGTCCACCGCCACGTCGATGACACGGGCTCGGAACAGGTTCGCCGCGTCGACGACCTGTGGCCTCGTCGTGTTGTCGGCGTCGACCTTCACTAGGAGCAGCTGGCGGCCGACGGTCGAATCGTCGTCAAGCTCGAGCACCTTGTGCACCTGGATGAGCTTGTACAGCTGCTTGACGATCTGCTCGACGGCGTGCTCACTCGCGTCGACGACGACGGTGAGCCGGTTGATGCCCTCGGTGGCCGTCTTCGCGGAGACGAGCGAAACCAGGTTGTAGCCGCGCCGCGTGAACAGCGCGGTGACGCGGGTGATGATGCCGTCGACGTCATCGACGAGCACCGACAACGTGTGGCGGGAGATGTCTTGTGGCTGAGCCATGGTGTTAGTTGCCCTCCTGTGCATCGAGTGCGTCGAGCGTGTCGTTGATGGACTGCGGGGATTCGGCGGCCGACTCCTCCTCGCCGAAGAACGGGCGCATGCCGCGCGCGTACTGGATGTCCGAGTTCGAGGACCCGGCGGCGATCATCGGCCAGACCTGCGCGTCCTCCCCCACGACGAACTCGATGACCACGGGGCGGTCGTTGATCTCGCGGGCGCGCTGGATGGCGGGTAGCACCTCGTCCTTGGTGGTCACGCGGAACGAGACAGCGCCGAGGGCCTCCGACAGCTTCACAAAGTCGGGCACGTAGACCTCCCCGCCCAGCTTCGTGTGCGAGTAGTTGCCCTCGTAGAACAGGGTCTGCCACTGGCGCACCATACCCAGGTTTCCGTTGTTGATCAGGGCGACCTTGATGGGGAAGCCCTCGAGGGCGGCGGTGGTGATTTCCTGGTTGGTCATCTGGAAGCAGCCGTCGCCGTCGATGGCCCATACCTCCGTATCCGGCAGCGCGGCCTTCGCGCCCACCGCCGCCGGGATGGCATAGCCCATCGTGCCCGCGCCGCCGGAGTTGATCCAGTGCCGGGGCTTTTCGTAATCGATGAACTGCGCCGCCCACATCTGGTGCTGCCCCACGCCGGAGACGTAGACCGCGTCCGGGCCGGCCTCCTTGGACAGGGTCTCCAGCACGTACTGCGGGGCGAGGGTGCCGTCCGCGTGCTCGTCGTAGCCGCGCGGGAAGCGCTCCTTGAGCCCGGTGAGCCGCTCGAGCCACGGCCCGATCTGGGGCGGCTTCGCGCGCCCCGACGAGGTGAACGCGTCAGTGAGTGCGGAGAGCACCCGCTTCGCGTCGCCGACGATCGGCACGTCGACGGGGCGGATCTTGCCGATCTCGGCCGGGTCGATGTCGGCGTGGATGACTTTCGCGTAGGGCGCGAAGGAGTCGGTGTCGCCGGTGACGCGGTCGTCGAAACGCGTGCCGATCGCGATAAGCAGGTCCGCCTCCTGGAACGCGCCGACCGCGGGCACCGTGCCGTGCATGCCCGGCATGCCCAGGTAGAGGGGGTGCGACTGCGGGAACGCGCCGAGCGCCATGAGCGTGGTGGCCACGGGGATGCCGGTCGCGTCGACGAACTCGGCGAGCTCGTTGGCGGCCCCGGCCTTCACCACGCCGCCGCCGATGTAGAGCACCGGGCGCTGCGCCTGCGAGATCATCTCCGCCGCCTGCGCGATCTGCCGGCTGTGCGGCTTGGTGTTGGGCTTGTAGCCGGGGAGGTCGACTTCCGGCGGCCAGACGAATTCGATCTCCGCGTTTTGGACGTCCTTCGGGATGTCCACGAGCACCGGGCCGGGCCGGCCGGTCGAGGCGATGTGGAACGCCGCGGCAATCGCCGCCGGGACGTCCTCTGCGCGGGTGACCATGAAGTTGTGCTTCGTAATCGGCATCGTGATACCGCGGATGTCCGCTTCCTGGAACGCGTCCGTGCCCAGCAGCGACGAGCCGACCTGGCCCGTGATCGCCACCATCGGCACGGAGTCGAGGTACGCGTCCGCGATCGCCGTCACCAGGTTCGTCGCCCCGGGCCCCGAGGTCGCGATGCACACGCCGACCTTGCCGGAGGCCACGGCGTAGCCCTCCGCCGCGTGGCCCGCGCCCTGCTCGTGCCGCACGAGGACGTGGCGCAGGTGCTCGGCCCGGAAGAGCGCATCGTAGAGCGGCAGCACCGCCCCGCCGGGGAGTCCGAAGACGATCTCCGTGCCCAGTGCTTCGAGGCTGCGGACTACGGCGTCCGCGCCGGTGATCCGCTCGTGCCCGCTCTCCTCGTGTGTTGGGGCGTGTTGTGAAGCTGCCACGGTAGAGGCTCCTTGCTAGTTCGAATCCAACGTGTCGCGATCAAGCAACTAAAAAAGCGCCCGCGGAGCGTGTGCTCTCGAGGCGCTTCGTATGCGGCGTGTCAAACGATCCCGCTACGGCAAGCGCCGAGAGGGTACGAGAATGACGAGTCGCTGGTTGATCACGCCCGTTAGCCTAACCCCGCCCCGCGCCGGGCGCGGGTTTTTATTCATGAATCTTTTCCTCAGGGCGATTGCGTATCGACGCCCCAAGGGTGACTAGCATGCCGAACTATGACCGATAAGCCCGAGCGCACGCCGCACGCCTTTACCCCGACCCGCGAGCACATCCTCGCGATCGTCGTGGCCACCGGCATCGCGCTCATGGGCATCATGTGGGCGCCGCAGTACCTCGCCTGGCTGCTCATCTTCCCCGCGCTCTGGCTCGCGTGGGTGCTCACCGCCTCGACGACGGTGGACGCCCGCGGCATCACCGCGAAGTACCTGTTCCGCAAGAACGTCTCGCTGCCCTGGCGCGACCTCAAAGGTCTCGCGTTCAAGGGCTCCTCGGTGCGCGCCGTCGCCGCCGACGGCGCCGAGCACCCGCTGCCGGGCGTGACCTTCAACGACATCCCAGCGCTGGCGGAGGCGTCCGGCGGGCGCATCACGGACGTGATCACCTCCGCGCAGGCGGCGGCGGACGGCAAGTACGAGGTCATCGACAAGGAGGGCTACCGCGTCCTCATGAACCGGGACGAGTACGACGCCTACGTCGCCGAGCACCCGGATTTGCCGGGGCCGCGGCCGGAGGTCGTCGATACGCAACAGCCCAGAGTAAAGGAGTAGCACCGTGATCCCCTTGCGCTCACGCGTCACCACAGTCGGACGTCAGGCGGCGGGAGCCCGCGCGCTGTGGCGCGCCACCGGCACCGGAGAAAACGACTTTGGCAAGCCCATCGTGGCAATTGTGAACTCGTACACGCAGTTCGTCCCGGGCCACGTGCACCTCAAGGAAGTCGGCGAGATCGTTGCCGACGCGGTGCGCGCGGCCGGGGGTGTGCCGAAGGAGTTCAACACGATCGCGGTCGACGACGGCATCGCCATGGGTCACTCCGGCATGCTCTACTCGCTGCCGTCGCGCGAGATCATCACCGACTCGGTGGAGTACATGGTCAACGCGCACACCGCCGACGCGATGGTGTGCATCTCCAACTGCGACAAGATCACCCCGGGCATGCTCAACGCCGCGATGCGCCTGAATATCCCCGCCGTGTTCGTCTCCGGCGGCCCGATGGAGGCCGGCAAGGCGTTCTCCGTCGGCGGGGTGACCAAGCCGAAGTCGGACCTCATCGACGCGATCGCGCTGTCCGCGAACGACGACGTCACCGACACCCAGCTCGACGACATCGCGAACAACGCCTGCCCCACCTGCGGGTCCTGCTCCGGCATGTTCACCGCGAACTCGATGAACTGCCTCACCGAGGCGCTCGGCCTGTCGCTGCCCGGCAACGGCACGACCCTGGCCACGCACACCGCGCGCCGCGAGCTGTTCGAGCGCGCCGGCCGCACCGTCATGGAGCTGTGCGAGCGCTACTACGGCCAGGGCGACGAGTCGGTGCTGCCGCGCAACGTGGCCAACGAGCACGCGTTCCGCAACGCCATGTCTCTCGACATGGCCATGGGCGGGTCCACGAACACGATCCTGCACATCCTCGCCGCGGCGCAGGAGGGGGAGATCGACTTCGACCTCACCGACATCGACGAGCTGTCGCACCAGATCCCGTGCCTGTCCAAGGTCGCCCCGAACGGCGAGGCACACGTCGAGGACGTCCACCGCGCCGGCGGCATCCCCGCCATCCTCGGCGAGCTCAACCGCGCGGGGCTTTTGCATAACGACGTCCATTCGGTCGCCTACCCGTCACTCGACGCCTGGCTCGCCGACTGGGACATCCGCGGCGGCAGCGCGACGGACGACGCGCTCGAGCTCTACCACGCCGCGCCCGGCGGCGAGCGCACCACGAAGGCGTTCTCCCAGTCCGCGCGCTGGTCGGAGCTGGACACCGACGCGAAGAACGGCGTCATTCACGACGTCGAGCACCCGTTCACGTCCGACGGCGGCCTCGTCGTCCTGCGCGGCAACCTCGCCCCGGACGGCGCGATCCTGAAAACCGCCGGCGTCGAGGAGGGGCTGTGGGAGTTCTCCGGCCCGGCGCACGTCGTCGACTCGCAGGAGCAGGCGGTCTCCATGATCCTCAACCGCGAGGTGCTCGAGGGCGAGGTCGTGGTCATCCGCTACGAGGGCCCCGCGGGCGGCCCGGGCATGCAGGAGATGCTCCACCCCACCTCGTTCCTCAAGGGCGCGGGCCTGGGCAAGAAGTGCGCGCTGATCACCGACGGCCGCTTCTCCGGTGGCACGTCCGGCCTGTCCATCGGCCACATCTCCCCCGAGGCCGCGCACGGCGGGCTCATCGGGCTCATCGAGGACGGCGACACGATCGCTATCTCCGTGTCCAATCGCGAGTTGCGTCTCGACGTCCCAGAGGCCGAACTCGCCCGCCGCCGGGAAGCAATGGAGGCCTCCGAGCACCCGTGGACGCCGAACCGCGTCCGAGAGGTGTCGAAGGCCCTCCGCGCCTACGCTTCCATGGCCACCAGCGCCGACAAGGGCGCGGTGCGCAAGGTGGACTAGAACGGGTTGATCTCGGTGCCGAACCACCACATCAGCCCGGCTGCGGCCAGGCCGATGAGGGCGCAGATCCAGCTCGAGACCAGCGGGCGCTTTGCCCAGCCGCGCGAAGCGTCGATGCCGTAGCGGCCCGGGCCGGTGAACTGCACCGCGAGCGAGGCGGCGAGCAGCATCACCGGCACCCACGTCTCCGCGCTCCACGCGAAAACGTTGTACTCGCTTCCCGCAGCGGTAAACGCGTGCAGCGCCATAAAACCGGTGACCGCGACCGCGACCGCCGCGGCGACCGGGGTAAGCAGACCGAGCACGAGGAACACGCCGGCGGCCAGCTCGAGGGTGGGCACGACGACCGCGAGGCCGTTGCCATACGGGTAGCCAGCGTAGGCGTCCTCGAGGCCGGAGATGCCCTCGTTGCCGCCGAGGCGGAAGAACACGCCCACCGAATCAATGATGAGGTACGCGGCGAGGAACAGGCGCAGCAGGAACAGGCCGAGGTCGGTGGTGCCGCGGCGGGTCTCCTCCTCCACCGCGACGGGTTCGACGTTCTCCTCCACGTATGCCGGCTCGACGGTCTCCACCGGCTCGACGTAGGCGGGCTCCGCCGGCGGGATGTACTCCGGCTCGCGGTTGACGGCGGCGGTCTCGAACGCGGTCGTGGCCGGCTCCGTCACCTCAGTGGCGGGCTCCGCCGTTTCGCGCGCGGGCGCGGACGGGATGAGCGGGCCGGTCTGCTTCGTCGCGGGGTTCGCGGCGATGTGCACCTCCTCCACGGTGCCTTTCTTCTTGGAGCGGGGGAAGATTTCTGTCGGGGCGGCCTTGCCGGCGCGGGTGTACAGGCCGTCGGAGGCGGGGGCGTCGCCGCCGGTGTACTCGGGCACGTCCGGGGTGTTCAGGTCGTCCAGGTTGTGCAGCTCGTCGGGTGTGAGATCGCGTGGGTTGGTAGCCATGCCTCACAATCTATGCGAAACGTCTGCCCAACCACTGCCAACTCGCCGTGCACGGGGCCCAAAACATCGCCGTGTGCTGGGGTGTTTCGGCGCGGTGTTTCGGCGGGGTGTTTCGGCGCGGTTGCCGGAGGCGTCGGTTAGCAATGCCCGGATAATGCTGTTACTTTTGGTTGCGCTCTTTCTCATTGACTTTCGTAAGGAAAATTATGGGTAAAACCTGGAAAGTGGCCCTCGCGCTCGTTGGCCTCACGGTCGGCGCTGGCTTCGCGTCGGGCCAGGAAGTCATCCAGTACTTCCTTTCGTTCGGCTACTGGGGCGTCCTCGGCGTCGCGATCGCCGGCCTCACCATCGCCGTGTTCAGCGGCTGGGTCTACCAGCTCGGGTCCTACTACCTGGCGGACGACCACAGCGCTGTCTTCCGCAGCGTCACCCGCCCGTGGGTGGCCAAGTACATGGACGTCACCACGATGCTCACGCTGTTCTGCATCGGCTTTGTCATGATCGCCGGCGCGGGCTCCAACCTCGAGCAGCAGTTCGGCGCCCCCACCTGGGTCGGCTCCGTCATCATGGTGGTGCTGCTGTTGCTGTCCGGCCTCCTGGACATCGACAAGCTGACCAACGTCATCTCGTTCATCACCCCGCTGCTCATCCTCTGCCTGCTCGGCGCGTTCGTGATCACGCTCATGAACATGCCGGACGACTTCAGCCACCTCAACGACCTCGCGCAACAAAACCCGCACGCGACCGGCACGTTCAACAACTGGCTCATCACCGCGCTGAACTACGCCACGCTGGTGATGATCATGGACACCTCCATGATGCTCGTCTTCGCCGGCTCCCACATGAACCCGGCGCAGGCCGGCAGGGGCGGGCTGCTCGGCGGCATCATCTTCGCCGTGCTGCTCATGATCCTCACGTTCATCCTCTTCATGAACATGGAGGACATCATGGGCTCCGATATGCCGCTGCTCAAGGTGTTTGACAGCATGCACCCGGCGGTTGGCGTGTTCGTCTCCATCGTCATCTACCTGATGATCTACAACACCGCCGTCGGCCTGTTCTACGCGCTCGGCCGCCGCCTCAGCCACGACAAGCCGGCGAAGTTCCGCGCCTACTACTTCGTCGCCGTACTCGTCGGCTTCGCGCTGTCCTTCATCGGCTTCGCGGACCTCGTCGGCTGGGTGTATCCGCTGCTCGGCTACCTGGGCCTCATCCTCGCCGTGGTCATGGGGGCCGCCTGGTTCCGCGACCGCGAGAACATCAAGGACGAGACCGGCCGCCGCGAGCGTCTCGCCGAGCTTGCCGAGACGCAGCTCGACCCGGATTCCGCCGACCTCACCCGCGCCGAGCGCGCCGAGGTCGAGGAGCTCACCTCCGACTCCCACGTCGCCGACCAGGAGCTGTGGCAGTCGGTGCAGGAGGAGGTCGCCGCCGACCTCGACGCCGACTCGTCCAGCGACTTCAGCCTCAAGGATGTCCCCGCGCTCGACCCCGAGTCGAAGGCCTACGCCGGCGCCCCCGACACCCCGGGCGACGAGATCGCCTGGAAGGCCTACGACGAGATGTACAAGACGGGCGAGTTCCCCGCGATCAAGCCCGAGACGAAGTAGGCATCCGCTTCTCGACGACGCACAGCGCCCCCGCCGCCCCTCCCGGCCGCGGGGGCGTTCGCGCGTTCCGGTGGCGGCCCGCCCCCCAACGCCCGTGCCCACGAGCCAAAACCGGCTACCTCGAACCGGCTACCACGCCAAAAGGGGATGCGGTCTTTTTGTTGGAGTGCGTTTTGGGGGACTTTGTCTCGTTGTTATGCACTCAGTGCCTTGCGGTGCTCGGCGATGGTGGTGTAGCCCTCGCCGAGTGTCGACTTCAATCGTGTGTTGATGTAGAAGTCGATGTAGGAATCAATATAGTCGCGCATTTGCGCCACCGTCATCGTCGACACCACAGGCCTGCCTTTGAGCAGTTCTTGTTTCATCGTGCCGAAGAAGCCTTCGGTGCGCGCGTTGTCGCCGCTGGTGGCTTTGCGCGACAGTGACGGGATGTATCGCCACCGGTTGCCGCACCATGTATCGGCCTGGCAGTCGGGGCAATCCAAGATGTTGTGGGTGTGGTCGGTAATCAGACTGACCCAGCGTTCACTGCGGTAGAGCCCACCACGATCGGAATGGATGATCGGTTGTGCCTCGTCGGGTTTTACCTCGTCGATTCGCGCGATCATCTCGGCGACCAAGTCGTGGTTCGGTGATGTTGACATGGTCACCGCAATCGGCATCCCGTCGTAGAAATCGATCGCTGCCGACAGAAACAATTTGCCGTCTGGGCAGTGGATTTCGGTGACGTCGGTGCCGATTTTCTCCCACGGGGCATCCGCGTGGAAATCGTGGGTCAGCCCCTGAGCGTCGGCGTGGTCGATGAAGTACTGCGACGGTGCAACAACCGGCCGGGCCACATCCACATCCGCATCCCCATCATCGTCACTGTTGTCGGTTGGGGCGATCAGCAGCAGGTTCGCGGGTTTGTGGTCGGTTTCACCGGTGTAGGAGGAGTATTTGCCCGACGCTTTCGCCGGCGGGCGGCACCCAAGCTCTTCCATGAGGGTACGCACGATCTTTTCCGACACTGTATGCCCCATGATCTTCAGCCAGGCGTGGATGCGCCGGTAGCCGTAGCTTTGCCCGGATTCGGCTGCTGCCTGCAAGATCAGCGGTTTGAGTGCAGCGCGGCGCTGTTCGCGCTGGTGCACCACCTTCGTGTGGGTGTGTCGGTGGTAGTAAAACGTCGACTGCGCAATCCCGACAACCGCGCATGCTTTGGCGATGGAAAACCCGTGGGCGTCCGTGAGGGCAACCACCACTGCGGCTTTCGCCGCGGTGGACAGTTCCCCGTCACGGACGTCGTCTTTTCCCCGCGACTCACCGCCACGGACGTTGCCTTTTCCCTGCGGCTCACCGTCGCTCATGAGCACTTGGATAATGGCGTCTTTGACTGTTTCCCGGTCGCGCATCTCGACAACGAGCTTTTTCAGCTCGTCCATGTCACTGGGTAAATCAGCGATGTCGTCTATCGGTCCAGGCCCTGGCAGCCACTCGTTGACTGGCCGGGGTGGCCTTTTCGCATCGGCTGCTTCATCGACTCGCTGCTGTTGATGGTTGCGTTGGACTTTGCGGTGTTTGCTCACGCGTTCCATTGTCGCCGCAAACGCCTCGTCGAAGGTCATCGACGCTGCCGAATCGCGGTCGTCATCGTCTGGCCAGTACCGCTTCGTCCAGGTCAGTGCTGCGGTGTCGTTGACATCGAACTCCACGGCAATCTCACGCACCGTCGCCTGCGAGGTCAACCTGCGTGCTACAACCTTCGCGATGGTCTCAGCGTCGTAGGCGCGTCGCGTGCCATCAAAGGACTGGCCGCGGCGTTTGGCCGCAACCCAGTTGCCGACCGTGTCCACCGATGGTCGGCGACCACATACGTCTTCAGCCCAGTCGCAGACCTCACGGGCAGACGCCCCAGCCAAAAACCTCTCAACCGCACCATCGCGGATATCAGATGGAAACCCTGCGGGCATTGGAATACCTTCCAGCCCCCAACACTCCAACTTTTTGTCCGCGCTCCCAAAAACGGTTGGTAGCCGGTTCTAGGTAGCCGGTTTTGCGGGTGGTGGGGTGGCTGCGCAACACGCCGCACCAGCCCCGCGCGCCTACTCGGCGAGCTTCTTCGCGATGAGCTGGTTCACCTGGCCCGGGTCGGCCTTGCCCTGCGTCGCCTTCATCACCGCGCCGACGATGGCGCCGGTGACCTTGGTGTTGCCCGCGCGGTACTTCTCCACGATGTCCGGGTTGGCGGCGAGCGCCTCGTCGACGGCCTTCTCGATGGCGCCGTCGTCGCGCACGACCTCGAGGCCGCGGGCAGCCACGACCTCATCCACGGATCCCTCGCCGCCGATCACGCCGTCGATGGCCTGGCGGCCGAGCTTCGTGGTCAGCTTGCCCTCCTTGACCAGCTCGACCACGCGGGCCACATCCGCGGGCGTAACGCCGAGCGCGTCGAGGTCCTTGCCGGCCTCGTTCGCCTTGCCGTTGATGTAGCTGACCCACCAGGCGCGGGCCTCGTCCGGGGTGGCGCCGGCCTCGACGGTGTCCACGATGAGGTCGAGCGCGCCCGCGTTGACCAGGTCGCGGAACTCCTTCTCCGGCAGCTGCCACTCCTCCTGGATGCGTGCGCGGCGCACCCACGGCAGCTCCGGCAGCGTCGCGCGGATCTCCTCGACCCACTCCGGCTTCGCAATCACGGGCGGCAGGTCCGGGTCGTTGAAGTAGCGGTAGTCGGAGGCCTCCTCCTTCGGGCGGCCCTTCGACGTCGTGCCGTCCTTTTCCTGGTAGTGGCGGGTCTCCTGGACGATTGCCTCGCCGTTGTCCAGCGCGGCGGCCTGGCGCTGCATCTCGAAGCGGACGGCCTGCTCCACGGACTTGAGCGAGTTGATGTTCTTCGTCTCGGTGCGGGTGCCAAACTTCTCCTGGCCGATGGGGCGCAGGGACACGTTCGCGTCGCAACGCATGCTGCCCTGATCCATGCGCGCGTCCGAGACGCCGAGGGCCTTGACCAGCTCGCGCAGCGCGCCGACGTAGGCCTTGGCCACCTCGGGGGCGCGCTCGCCGGCGCCGGTGATCGGCTTGGTCACGATCTCGATGAGCGGAATGCCCGCGCGGTTGCAGTCCACGAGCGAGGCGGTGGCGCCGGTGATGCGGCCTGTCGACGACCCAAGGTGCGTCAGCTTGCCCGTGTCCTCCTCCATGTGGGCGCGCTCGATCTCGACGCGCCACTCCGTGCCGTCCTCGAGCACGACGTCGAGGTAACCGTCGTAGGCGATCGGCTCGTCGTACTGCGAGATCTGGTAGTTCTTCGGCTGGTCCGGGTAGAAGTAGTTCTTGCGCGCGAAGCGGGAGGATTCCGCGATCTTGCAGTTGAGCGCCAGGCCTATCTTGATGGCCCACTCGACGCCCTTCGCGTTGACCACAGGCAGCGCGCCCGGCAGGCCGAGCGAGACCGGGTCGACGTTCGTGTTCGGCTCGGCGCCGAAGTGAGCGGAAGAGGTGGAGAACATCTTCGTCTCGGTGGCGAGCTCGACGTGCACCTCAAGGCCCATCACGGGGTCGTACTTTTCCAGTACTTCGCTGTAATCCATCAGGTCGTACGCAGTCATGCGCATCAGTCTACTGCCCCGCCGCGCGCGCCCGCGCTACAGCTCGCCGCGTCGTGCCACCCACACAAATGCGGCCACCTTCTCGCGGCCGACAGCGAGCGCATTGCCTATCGACGGTCCATTGCCCGCATGGATCGTCCCCCACAATGTGTCGCCGGGGTTGGCCGGCAGGACGTCGCAAAGCAATTGCATCGCTGTGGGTGCTGCTCGTGTGGCTCTACCGCCGCTCCCGCGCAGTCGCCTCCCACACCTCGCGGTAACTCTCCGCGAGCGTGGCCACCGTCTCGTGCGCGTTGAGCCCGCTCGGGTTGCCCACCACCCACACCGGCACGCCCTCGATGGTCTCGGGTTGGAGGCCGCGGGTGGCCTTGGGGCGTCGAAAGGCATCGCGATAGGCCCCGATCCCGGCGAACATGAGCGCCCCGGGCCGATGCGTGACGACGACGTCCCGCAGGCGCCGCCCACCCTCGACGAGCTCCGCGCGGGAGAGGTCGGAGGCGCGCGGGGTCATGCGGTTGACGAGGTTGGTAAAGCCGATGCCGCGCTCGGCGAGCATTGCCGCGTCCTCGGCGGACAGGCCCTCGTTCGCGCGGACGCGGTACGGGGTGATGCCGGCGGCCTCGAGCGCCGGCCAGAACCGGTTGCCGGGGAACGCGAACGGGGCGTCCACCTCCTCGGTGAGGCGCCCCGGGTTGATGCCGACGACGAGCAGGCGGCAGGGGTCGGGGATGCGGTCGTGCAACTGGGTGAACCCCTAGGTGAACATCGTCTTCGCCGTGGCGTAGCGGCCCGCCGGCACGGACTTGAGGTGCGCAACGGCGTCCTCGAGCGAGACGAGCTCGATGTCCTCGCCGTGCAGCGCGACGCATGTGTCGAAGTTGCCCTCGTGCGCGGCGCGGGCGGCGTGGACGCCGTAGCGGGTGGCCAGCACGCGGTCGTAGGCGGTCGGGGTGCCGCCGCGCTGGATGTGGCCGAGGACGGTGGTGCGCACGTCGTAGCCGAGGCGCTTTTTCACCTCGTCGGCGATGATGTGGCCCATCCCGTTGAAGGTGGTGTGGCCGAACTCGTCCACGTCGCCGAGGCCCGCGTCCATCGTGCCCTCCTTCGGCGTGGCGCCCTCGGCGACGACGATGATGCCGTACTTCTCCCCCATCTGGAAGCGGCGCTCCATGGCCTTGCAGATGTCGGCGATGTCGAACGGCTCCTCCGGGATGACGGTGTAGTGCGCGCCGCCGGCGATGCCCGCGTGCAGCGCGATCCAGCCGACGTGGCGCCCCATCACCTCGACGATGAGGATGCGGTTGTGGGACTCGGCGGTGGTGTGCAGGCGGTCGATCGCGTCGGTAGCCACGGAGACCGCGGTGTCGAAGCCGAACGTGTAGTTCGTGGCGGCGACGTCGTTGTCAATGGTCTTGGGCACGCCCACGACCGGAATGCCGTTGTCGGAGAGCCACTTCGCGCCCTTGAGCGTGCCCTCGCCGCCGATGGCGATAAGCGCGTCGATCCCGGCGTCGTCGAGGTTCGCCTTAATCGTGTCGATGCCGGCCTTGAACTTGTCCGGGTGGAGCCTGCCGGTGCCCAGAACCGTGCCGCCGCGCAGGAGGAGGGAGTCCATGTACGCGTCGTCGTAGAGGTCGACGCGGCGGTCCTCCATGAGCCCCACCCAGCCGTCGCGGTAGCCGACGACGGTCGAGCCGTACTCCTTGTTGGCGGTGCGGACGATGCCGCGGATGACGGCGTTGAGGCCGGGGCAATCGCCGCCGGAGGTCAAAGTGGCAAGTCGCATGTTCCCAGACTAGCGCCCAAGCCACAGCGACGACACCGCGCCGACGACCATCGCGGCGAGCGGCAGGGTGAGCGATGGGGCGGCCGTCGCCTCGATGCCGCCGGAGGCAAGCACCTTGCCGACGAGCGCGACGCCGAGCACGCTGCCGACCTGCCGCGCGGTGTTGTACAGGCCTGACGCCGCGCCCGTGTCGCGCTCGGCGATGCCGCCCATGGTCACCGCCGCGTTCGGCGCCCAGACGAACGCCCCGCCGATGCCGAGCAGCGAGGTCACCGCGGTGAACCACCACGCCCCCGCCCCCGCGTGCACGAGTGCCACGGCGAGCGCGAGCCCGGCCGCGCACACCGCGAAGCCGGCGGCGCAGAGCCGACCCGGGTCGCGCCGGTCCGTGAGGTAGCCGGCGACCGGGGTGAGCACGAGCGCGAAGACGGACATCGGGGCGGAGATCGCGCCGGACGCCGTCGGCGACGCGCCAGCGACGGCCTGCAGCCAGTACATCATCGGGATGAACATGGACGCGACCGTGAAGCCCATCGCCGCGACGCCAAGCGCCCCGAGCGCGAAGGTGCGCTGGCGCATGAGCTCGAGCGGGAGGAAGCCGTGGTCCCCGCCGTTGCGCGCGGTGGCAACGAGGGCGGCGAGCAGCGCCGCGCCGGCCACGAGCGGGAGCCAGCTGCCGAACTGGATGCCGTAGACCGCGAGCCCGAGGCCGGCGAGGGAGAGGAGGACCGGGAGGACGTCGATACGCGAACTGCCCCGCGGCAGCCGCGGCAGCGCAGCGAGGCCCGCCACGAGCGCCACCGCCCCGAGACCGGCCTGCGCGAAAAACGCAGCGCGCCACCCGGCGGTCTCGGCGACCGCGCCCCCGGCGACCGGGCCGATGAGCGAGGCCACCGAGCCGATGACGCCCCACACGGCGAACGCGCGGCCCTGCGTGTCCGCGGCGAAGACGCGCGGGATGAGCCCGAACGCCTGCGGCAGGAACACCGCGGCGCCGAGGCCCTGCAACCCGCGCGCGGCGACGAGCGACGGGAACGACCACGATGCGCCCGCGAACACGAGCGCGGCGACATAGATGGCCAGGCCGATGAGGAAGATGCGGCGCTGGCCGAAGGCGTCGCCAAGACGGCCCGTCGCCGGCATCGGGGCGACGGTGCACAGCAGGTAGACGGTGGTCAGCCACACCGCGCCGCCGACGTCGTACGGCAGCAGCGGGGTGATCACGGGCATGAAGCCCTGGTCGATCAGGACAAGAAAATACCCCGCAGCCAGCGCTGCCAGGGTATTCCAGGGGTTAACGGCCGGCTTCAAACGCGGCACCCACGCGGTAGAGGCGGGCGTCCTCGAACGCCGGGGCGATGAGCTGCAGGCCCACCGGCAGCCCGGTGTCGGAGGCCTCCCCCGCCGGCACCGACATGCCGGGCAGGCCGGCGAGGTTGAGCGGCAGGGTGAACAGGTCGAAGTTGTACATCGCCAGCGGGTCGTCCACCTTCTCGCCGAGCTTGAACGCCGTGGTGGGCACGGCCGGGGCGGCGATGACGTCGCAGGCCTCGAAGGCACGCGCGAAGTCTTGCGCGATGAGCGCGCGCACGCGCTGCGCCTGCAGGTAGTACGCGTCGTAGTAGCCGACAGACAGGGCGTAGGTGCCCAGGATGATGCGGCGCTTCACCTCCGCGCCGAAGCCCGCGCCGCGGGTGGCGGCCATGACCTCCTCGGCGGAGTGCGTGCCGTCGTCGCCGACGCGCTGGCCGTAGCGCATGCCGTCGAAGCGGGCGAGGTTCGAGCTCACCTCGGAGGTCTGGATGAGGTAGTAGGCGCCCATCGCGTCCTCGAAGTGGGGGCAGTCCACCTCGACGAGCTCCGCGCCCTGGCGTTCGAGCTGCGCGTAGGCGTTCTCGATCGCCTCGTTGACGCCATCTTGCGTGCCGGGGCGCTGGAACTGCTTCACGCGGCCGATCTTCACGCCGCTCAGGTCGCCGGACGCGCCCTCGCGGGCCGCGTCGGCGCACTTCGGCACCTCGCGCTCGACGCTCGTGGCGTCGAACTCGTCCGCACCGGCGATGATCTCGTGCAGCAGCGCCGTGTCGAGCACCGTGTTCGCGCACGGGCCGACCTGGTCGAGGGAGGACGCGCAGGCGATGACGCCGTAGCGGCTCACCCCGCCGTACGTCGGCTTCACGCCGACGGTGCCGGTGAGCGACGCCGGCTGGCGGATCGAGCCGCCGGTGTCGGTGCCGATACCCAGCGGGGCCTCGCCCGCCGCCAGCGCCGCCGCGGTGCCGCCGCCGGAGCCGCCCGGCACGCGCTCGAGGTCGTGCGGGTTCTTCGTCGGCTTGTACGCGGAGTTCTCGGTGGAGGAACCCATCGCGAACTCGTCGAGGTTCGTCTTGCCCAGAATCGGGATGCCGGCGTCGCGCAGGTGCTTCACGACGGTCGCGTCGTACGGGCTCATGTAGCCCTCGAGCATCTTCGACGCAGCGGTCGTCGGCGCGTCGGTGGTCACGAGCAGGTCCTTGAGCGCGAGCGGCACGCCCGCGAGCGCGGAGGCCGGCTCGGCGCCGCTTTTCACCTGCTCGTCGACCTTGTCCGCGGCCGCGAGCGCCTCGTCGGCGCCGACGTGGAGGAACGCGCCGAGCTCGCCGTCGACCTCGGCGATGCGGTCGAGGAACGCCTGCGTCACCTCGCGCGAGGTGACCTCCCCGGACTGGATCATTCGGGCGAGCTCGTGCGCCGGCTTAGCGACGAGACCTTCGGCCGGCATCGTGTACTGCGTCATCTTCTACTCTCCCTCTCCGAGAATCTGCGGGACCACGAAACGGTCGTCCTCCACCGCCGGCGCCTGGTCGAGCGCCTCGGCCTGCGTGAGCGTCTTCTTCTCCACGTCCTCGCGCATGCCGGCCTCGATGGCGTGCGGGTGGCTCATCGGCGTCACACCCTCGGTGTCCACGCTCTGCACCTTCGACACCGCATCGACGATCGTGTCCAGCTGCTGGGCGATGTCGTCCAGCTCCTCGTCCTTCAGCGCGATGCGCGCCAGGCGTGCGATGCGCGACACCTCGTCGCGTGAAATCTCAGCCACAGTCCATTCCCTTCCACGTCGCGTGGGTTGCGTTTACCGCGGTTCATCTTACGGCACGGCGCTCGCCTCACCCGCGAGCGGTGAGGCGCACCGGCAGGGACGCCCAGCCGCCCACCGGGTGGGTTTCGCGCTCGCCCTCCCCGGCGCGGGAGAGCTCGGCGACGGCGAGGAGCTCCTCGGTGAGCGCCTGCAGCTCGACGATCGACAGCGCCCGCCCCGGGCAGGCGTGCGGCCCGGCGCCCCAGACGAGGTTGCCGCTCGCGTTGGCGTCCGGGTCGAAGCCGTCGGCGTCGGCGAACGCATCTGGGTCGCGGTTCGCCGCGGTCCAGTGGATGCGCACCCGCTGGCCCTCCGGCAGGTCGACCCCGTCGAGCTGGACCGGGCACGTGGTCACGCGCCGGTTGCTCACGAACGGCGAGTCGGCGCGGAGGATCTCGTCCGCGATCGCGCCGAACTCCCGGCGCGACACGCCTTGGCGCAGGCGGTCCTGCAGCTCCGGGTGCTCGATGAGCGCGTCGAGCACGACGCCGATGCAGTACGCCATCGAGCTCAAGTCCCCCGCCGTCCAGTTGCGCAGCACCGAGACGACCTCGTCGAACTCGAGGCGGCGCCCGAGGCTGTCGTCGTGGACGAGGCGCGAGGTCACCGAGTCGTCCGGGTGCTCCTGCAGCGGCTCGACGACGGAGCGGATGATGGCGTCGAAGCGCTCGGCGACCTCGGCGGTGCGCGCGAGCTCGCCGGAGCGGGTGGCGGCGTTGTTGTCCGCGACCCACGCCACGAGCGTGTCGTCGAGCTCGGCGGGCCAGCCGAGCCAGGTCGTCATCGCCCGCACCGCGTACTGCGCGCCCAGGTCGTTGACCGAGTCGACCGTGCCGCGAGCGGCGGCGTCGGCGGCGAGCTCGCGGGCGATGCGGCGGAACTCCGGCTCGAGGTGGTCGACCTGGTCGGGGGCGAGGTAGGCGTCGATAAGCGAGCGCACCTTCGTGTGCTCCTCGCCGTCGAGGCCGTTGGGCAGCTGTAGGAAGCGCGACACGCCGGAGGAGAAGCGCTGCGGGTCTTCCGCCACGTCGCGGGCGAGCGCGTTGCCGGTGACGACGATCTCTTCGCCGTCGCGCGCGAGCTTCGCGTCGCGTTCGAGCAGGGCGTCGCCGTAGGCGCGCGGCTCGGATCCGGCGAGGGGCGCGTCGATGAGGTTGTGGTGTTCCATGGCAATCCTTCCGTCGAAACGTGACCTTCAATGACCAACCGTACGCCCGCCGCCAGGTGCGCCGGTTGCTATAAATGAGGCCATGTCCTACCTCATCCGCGTATCGCTCCCGGACGTCCCTGGCAGCCTCGGACAGCTGGCCGAGGCGTTCGGCATGGTGGACGCCGACATCAACTCCGTCGATATCGTCGAGACCGGCACGGACGGCACCGTTACCGACGACATCGTGGTCTCGCTGCCCACCGGGGTCATGGTGGACACCCTTATCACCGCGGTCGCCGCCGTCGACGGCGCGGAGGTGGACTCAATCCGCCCGTTCACCGGCCGCGTCGACCGGCGCGGGCAGATCCAGATGCTCGCGAAGATCGCCGCGCAGACGCGCAACACGGCGAAGACGCTCGACGAGCTCGTGCGCGTCGTGCCCGGCGCGGTGACCTCCTCGTGGGCCGTGGTGCTGCGCAACGGGGAGGGCGGCCTCGAGCGCGTCGCCGCCTCCCCCGCCGCGCCGGAAGACGACGGCTCCACGCCGCAGATGCCGCCTCTCGACGGCGCGCGCGTCCTCCAGCCCGACTTCGACGCGTGGCTGCCGGCGTCGTGGTCCCAGCTTGGCACGGCGCTGACCATGACCCCGCTGCACGGCACGGACCTCGTGCTCGTGGTGGGCCGCGTCGGCGGGCCGGACTTCCTCGCCTCGGAGGTCACGGAGATCGGCGACCTCGGCTGCATCGTCGGCGCGATGCTGCGCTAGCGCTCCACCAGCGCTACGCCAGCGCGTCCGGCCCGCCCTCGAGCAGCTGGACGAACTGCGCCTCGGTGAGGATCGGGCGGCCGAGCTCCTCCGCCTTCGCCGCCTTCGAGCCGGCGTTCTCGCCCACGACGACGTAGTCGGTCTTCTTGGACACCGAACCCGCCGCCTTGCCGCCGCGCGCAAGGATCGCCTCCTTCGCCTCATCGCGGGTGAAGCCCTCGAGCGAGCCGGTGACCACGACGGTGAGCCCCTCCAGCGTCTGCGGGGCGCGGTCGTCCTCGCTCGATTCCATGGTCACCCCGGCCGCGGCCCAAGCGTCCACGATGTCGCGGTGCCAGTCCACGGTGAACCAGTCTTTGAAGCTCTCGGCAATTACCTCGCCGACGCCATCGGTTTCGGCGAGTTGGTCCGTCGGTGCGTCGATAAGCGCCTGCATCGAGTGGAAGCGCGCGGCGAGCGCGCGGGCGGCGGTGGGGCCCACGTGGCGGATGGATAGGGCGACGATGACGCGCCACAGCTCTGCGCCCTTGGCGGTCTCGAGGTTGGCCAGCAGCTTTTTCCCGGCGGCGTTGACCTGTCCGTCTTTGCGGGTGTACGCGCTGGATTTGCGCAGGTCTTCCTCGGTGAGGTCGAAGAGACGGGCTTCGTCGACGAGCACGCCGGAGGCGATGAGGTCGGCCGCGCCCTTCTCGCCGAGCGCCTCGATGTCGAACGCGCCGCGCGAGGCGAGGTACTCGAGCCGGGCGGCGAGCTGCGCGGGGCACGAGCGGGTGTTCGGACAGCGCCAATCGGCGTCGCCCTCCCGCGCGGGGGCGAGCTTCGTGCCGCACGCCGGGCAGTGTTCGGGGTAGACGAAGGCGCGCTCGGTGCCGTCGCGCAGGTCGGCGACCGGGCCGAGCACCTCGGGGATGATCTCGCCGGCCTTGCGCACCACGACGGTGTCGCCGATCATGACGCCCTTGCGCTTGACCTCGTGCTGGTTGTGCAGCGTGGCCAGGGACACCGTCGAGCCGGAGACGAACACCGGCTCGAGCACGGCGAACGGGGTGGCGCGGCCGGTGCGGCCGACGGAAACCTCGATGTCGAGCAGCTTCGTGGTCACCTCCTGGGGCGGGTACTTGTACGCGATGGCCCAGCGCGGGGCGCGGGAGGTGGCGCCGAGCGCGCGCTGCTCCGCGACGGAGTCCACCTTGACCACCAGCCCGTCCATCTCGTGGATCGCGTCGTTGCGGTGGTCTCCCCAGTAATGCACGGCCTCGATGACCTCGTCGGCGGTCTCGGCGCGGCGCGTGTACTCGGAGACGGGCAGGCCCCACTTGGCCAGCGCCTCGTAGGCCTCGTGCTGCGTGGCGGGGGTGAATCCCTCGCGCGCGCCGATGCCGTGGCAGATCATGTGGAGCTTTCGCTTCTTGACGTCCTCCGGGTTCTTCTGCCGCAGGCCCCCGGCCGCGGTGTTGCGCGGGTTTGCGAACGGCTTGCCGCCCTCGGCCTGGCGCAGCTCGTTGAGCTCGCCGAAGTCCTCGGGCCGGATGAACACCTCGCCGCGGACCTCCAGGAGCGCCGGCGGCTCGCCGCTGAGCGTGTGCGGGATGTCCTCGATGACGCGGGCGTTGGCGGTGATGTCCTCGCCTGTGGTGCCGTCGCCACGCGTGGCGGCGCGGGTGAGCTCGCCGTGTTCGTAGATGAGGTCGATGGACAGCCCGTCGATCTTCAGCTCGGTGAGGTAGGGCCCCGGCGCCTTGGACAGCCACTCGCGCATCTCGTCGTCGGAGAAGACGTTGTCCAGGCTCATCATCCGCTCGGGGTGGCGCACGTCGGCGAACGCGCTGTCCGTGGGCGCGGCGCCGACCTCCTTCGTCGGAGAGTCCGGCACCGCGAGCTCGGGGTGCTCCTCCTCGAGGGCCTGGAGCTTGCGGAAGAGCGTGTCGAACTCGGCGTCCGAGATCACCGGCTCGCCGTTGTAGTAGAGGTCCCGGTGGTGGCGCACCTGATCGGCGAGCTCGTCCCATTCGTGGAGCAGATCGGCGGAAATTTCACTCACGCGCACCGAGTGTAGTTCCCGCCCGGTGCGTGTCGGCGCGCTCACTACAATGACCGCCATGGCCACATTCGACGCCTCCCGCATGCTCTCCTTCGACCTGGAGACTACCTCCGCCAACCCGCGCGAGGCCCGCGTGGTCACCTCCGCGCTCGTGCGTATCGACGGCTCCGCGGTCGACGCGAAAGAAACCCTCGCCGACCCGGGTGTGGAGATCCCCGAGGAGGCCGCCAAGGTCCACGGCATCACCACCGAACAGGCCCGCGCGGAGGGCCGGGACCACGACGAAGTGGTGCGCGAGACCGTCGAGGCGATCAAGCGCGGCTGGGAGGACGGACTGACCCTGGTGGTGTTCAACGCCCCTTACGACCTCACCGTCCTACGCGGTCTGACCGGGGACTTCACCGTCACGGGGCCGGTGTACGACCCGCTGCTCGTCGACCGGGCGAAGGACCGCTATCGCAAGGGCCCGCGCAACCTGAGCGCGATGTGCGAGCACTACGGCGTGCGCATCGACAACGCCCACGAAGCCACCGCCGACGCCTTCGCCGCGGCGCGCGTGGCGTGGGTGCAGGTGCGCAAGGCCTACCCGGAGCTCGCGCAGATGGACACGGGCGACCTCATGGAGTTCCAAGCCGTGGAGTACTTCCAGCTGCAGGAGGACCGGAAGCGCTACTTCGAGGCGAACGGGCGCGACGCGTCGAACGTGCTGCCCGGCTGGCCGATGCTCGGCTAGGCCAGCGCCTGGGCCATCTCGCGGGCGGCCCGGTAGACCGCCGCGGTGTCCAGCAGGGTGCGCCCGCCCTCGGCGTAGACGTCGATCGTGGCCGTCGCCGGGTCGATCTGCAGCTCGTCGAAGATTCGGTAGAGCTCGCGCGGTGCCATGGTGGGGATGGCGATGCGCGTGCCGCGGTCGAGCAGCCGGGCGAGCGCGTCCTTGTCGGCGGTGCGCGGGTCGACGGTGAGCCAAGGGACGTCGCACAGGATGGTCGTGTTGAGCAGGTGCTCGCCGAAGCGCGCCAGCGTCTCCTCGGGCTCCGGGATCGCGCGGATGGTCTCAAAGTCGGTGGCGCCGGCGAGCGTACCGGCGACGACTTCGGGCAGGCGCGGCTCGTCGAGCTGGAGCACGCATCCGCCGAATCGCTTGGCGACGTCCCTCCGGTGCCCCTCGCTCACCTCGAGCAGCGCGTCAGTGAGGTCACGCAGCGCGCCCGGATCGGAGATCATGCGGTGGCCGTTCGGCATCTCGATCTCCGCGGCGAGCGTGAATGGGCCGACAAGCTGCGCCTTCACCCGGTCTACCTTGCCGTGCCAGAGCTCCTCGAGCCGGTCGAGGTCGCGCTCCATCCGGTCCGCGTCCCCGCGCTTCCGCGGTGCGACGCGCCACCCGCGGGGCCCGGGCGCGACCGGGATCTCGAGCAGCGCCGCCGTGCGCCCGATCAGATTCGAGCCCAGCCCGCGCTCTGGGAGCTGCGGGACGTGCGGCAGCGGGGTTTCGCTGAGCACGACGTCGGCGGCCTGCTCGAAGTCCATGCCGGGCATCGGGCCGAGGCCGAACGCGGTGGGTGGGAGCTGGTTCACGGCGTCCGATGCTACGCCGTCGCGCAGATCGTCCCGGAGCCGAGCACGATGTCGCCCTGCCCGTCCGGGTCCGGCAGATACAGCACCGCGGCCTGCCCGCGCGCCACACCCTCGAGCGGCTCGTGGAGCTTCAAGGTCATCTCGTCCTCGCCGATGAGGGCATCGCACGTGACGACGCCTCCGTGCGCCCGAATCTGCACATTCGCCTCGAGCGCCCCCTCCATCGCGGGGTGGAGCCGCTTGAGCCGGTCCGCGGTGATCTCGGTGATGCGCAGCGCCTCGCGCGGGCCGACGGTGACGGTGCCGGTGGCGGTGTCCACGTCGGTGACGTAGCGCGGCTTGCCGTCGGCGGCCGGTACGCGGATGTTCAGGCCCTTGCGCTGGCCGATCGTGTACTGGAACGCGCCGTCGTGCTCCTTGAGGTCGCGGCCCTCGGTGTCCTTGATCATGCCCGGGCGCATGCCGATCGAGCGGCCGAGAAACGCCTGCGTGTTGCCGTCCGGGATGAAGCAGATGTCGTAGGAGTCCGGCTTCGAGGCGGTGGCGAAGCCGTGGGCCGCGGCCTCCTCGCGGATTTGTGGCTTTTCCGTGTCGCCAACTGGGAAGATGCAGCGGTCCAGCTCGTCGCGGGTGAGCACGCCGAGGACGTAGGACTGGTCCTTCTTCGGGTCTTTGGAGCGGCGGAGGTTGCCTTGGGCGTCGATAATCGCGTAATGCCCAGTGGCGATGGCGTCGAAGCCGAGCGTGACCGCGCGGTCGAGCAGCGCCGCGAACTTGATCTTCTCGTTGCAGCGCAGGCAGGGGTTCGGTGTCTCGCCGTGCTCGTAGGACCAGACGAAGTTGTCGATGACCTCGTCCTTGAACCGGTCCGAGAAGTCCCACACGTAGAACGGGATGCCGAGCTTGTCGCACACGCGGCGGGCGTCCGCGGAGTCCTCGAGCGAGCAGCACCCGCGGGCGGACTCGCGCGTCTGCTGTGCGTCTTTGCTCAGCGCCAGGTGCACGCCGACGACGTCATGGCCCGCCTCAACCAGGCGCGCAGCGGCGACTGAGGAGTCGACTCCCCCGCTCATGGCCGCCAATACTCGCATGTCGCGGGAGTGTAGTCCCGTGAGCGCGAAAGGCGAAACGTCGGGCCGTACGGATGGGGCACACCCTAGACTTGTACCCCCCTGGGGTATTAACGTGGGAGACGATCGTCGTGCTAGGCCCCGTCACGGCCGAACCGATCACAACTATCAACTGCAACGAAAGAACAGAACCATGAACGACAGGCACACCCACTCCGACGCCGGACCCGGTGGACACACCAGCCATCACGGGCACGACGCTCACGAGGCCCATGCAGGACCCGGTGGTCACGAGCACGCAGGACCCGGTGGTCACGAGCACGCAGGACACGGTGGTCACGAGCACGCAGGACACGGTGGTCACGTTGCCCAGTTCCGCAGACTCTTCTGGATCATGCTGGTTCTAGCGATCCCGGTTGTCGGATTTAACGAAACCTTCGCCCATCTCATCGGCTACCAGCTGCCTGACGCGGAATGGGCCCAGTGGATCTCACCGCTTTTGGGAACGGTGATCTACTTGTGGGGAGGCCGGCCGTTTTTGACTGGGGCTGTATCCGAGATCCGCTCCCGTAACCCCGGCATGATGCTGCTCATCACGCTAGCGATCACTGTTGCGTTCATCTCGTCTTGGGGTGCGAGCCTGCACTTACTGGATCGCGAACTGGATTTCTGGTGGGAACTGGCGCTGCTGGTGGTCATCATGCTGCTGGGACACTGGATCGAGATGCGCTCACTCGCCCAGACCACCTCCGCCCTGGACTCGCTTGCGGCACTCCTGCCCGACGAGGCTGAGAAGGTCGACGGCGACGAGGTTGTGAAGGTTACCCCGGCGGATCTTGAGGTCGGCGATGTCGTGATCGTGCGGCCCGGCGCGTCCGTGCCTGCCGACGGCACAATCGTCGAAGGCAGCGCCAGCATGGACGAGTCGATGGTCACCGGTGAGTCGAAAACGGTGCGCCGCGGTGAAGGCGAGCACGTAGTCGCTGGCACCATCGCGGCAGACTCGGGCCTGCGCATCAAGGTCACAGCCACGGGTGGCGACACCGCGTTGGCCGGCATTCAAAAGCTCGTCACCGATGCCCAAGAATCGTCATCGCGGGCGCAGCGCCTCGCAGACAAGGCTGCCGCGTGGTTGTTCTGGTTCACCCTCGGCGCCGCCATTCTGACTGCCGTAATCTGGACGATCGTCGGGGTACCGAACGACGCGGTCGTGCGTACCATCACCGTGCTCGTCATCGCCTGCCCCCACGCCTTAGGTCTCGCGATCCCGCTGGTTGTTTCAATCGCGACGGAACGCGCCGCCCGCGGTGGGGTGCTGATTAAGGACCGGCTCGCGCTTGAATCCATGCGCAACGTCGACGCCGTGTTGTTCGACAAGACCGGCACCCTCACCAAAGGCGAACCGACCGTCACCGCGATCGACCCCGTCAGCGGATATGAGGAAGCAGACGTGCTCGCGCTGGCAGCGGCCGCCGAGGCGGACAGTGAGCACCCACTCGCTCGCGCCATCACCGGTGCGGCGGAGACCCGTGACGTGGCTGTGCCGAGTGCCAGCGACTTCTCCTCGTCGCCAGCCGTGGGCGTAAAAGCGACGGTCGAGGCAAGAACGGTCGAAGTCGGCGGCCCCTACCTGCTTGAGCAGCACTCCGTAGACGAGCTTCCGGTCGCCGACCAGTGGCGCGAGGAAGATGCGATCATCTTGCACGTGCTCGCCGACGGCGAGGTGATCGGAGCCTTGCGGCTTGCCGACGAGATCCGTCCCGAGTCCCGCGACGCCGTCGACGCTCTGCGCGCTTCTGGCGTTCAGGTCGTCATGATTACCGGCGATGCGCAAGCGGTCGCCGACTCCGTCGCTCACGATCTGGGTATTGACCGGGTCTTCGCGGGCGTGCGTCCCGAGCACAAAGCTGCAAAAGTCAAGGAGCTGCAGGGCGAGGGCCACAAGGTCGCCATGGTCGGCGACGGCGTCAACGACGCCCCCGCGCTGGCCCAGGCCAATGTCGGCATCGCGATCGGTGCCGGCACAGACGTGGCCATCGGCTCGGCGGGCGTCGTCCTGGCAAGCTCCGACCCGCGTTTGGTGCTTTCGGTCATCGAGCTCTCCCGTGCGACCTACCGGAAGATGAAGCAGAACCTGTGGTGGGCGGCAGGCTACAACCTGCTGTCCGTGCCGCTGGCCGCCGGTATCCTCGCCCCAATCGGGTTCGTGATGCCGATGAGCGTCGGCGCAATCCTGATGTCGGCCTCGACCGTCGTCGTCGCCCTCAATGCGCAGTTGCTCCGCCGTCTCGACCTCACCCCACAGGGCAGCGCCGACCGTATGCTCAACCGATCCAAGTGACCCGACACCGCTCACACCATCCAGGAGGCCCATGATGAACGACCACGGCTACATCGGCGATAAAGACCGCTACCTCGCCCGGCTCAAACGTATCGAGGGGCAAACCCGCGGTATTCACCGCATGATCGACGAAAACGCCTACTGCATTGACATCCTCACCCAGATCAGTGCGGTAAACGCGGCCCTGAAGGGCGTAGCACTGGGCCTGTTGGACGACCACTTGAAGCACTGTGTTGCCGATGCGATGAGCGACGGTCAGGAAGCCGACGCAAAGATCGAAGAAGCGTCCGCAGCTATCGCTCGACTGGTGAAATCCTAGCCTCGAGTACCCTCACCTGCCATGGCCGCGAAAAGCGAGTTTTTCGAGATCGACACCGGCACCGCCGAGATCCTCCACGAGCCAGACGGCTCCATGGTCCTGCTGGTCAACGGCGTGCCCAGCTCTCACGTCGTCCCAGGCGAGCCGACCCGGTTGGATTTCGAGTACATGCGCTGGATCGCGGACTTCCTCGACGACGCGTACCCGGACGAGGCGAAGCCGAAGTCGCGCCTGACGCACCTCGGCGGCGGCGCCTGCACGCTCGCGCGCTACTTCGCGCACACCTGGCCCGGCTCGCGCAACACGGTCGTCGAGATCGACGGCGAGCTGGCTCAGCTCGCGCGGCAGCGTTTCGACGTCCCCCGGTCCCCCACCGTGAAAATCCGGGTCGGCGACGCCCGCGAGGAAACGGACGGCTTCAAACCCGCCACGCGCGACGTGATCATCCGAGACGTCTTCTCCTCGGCGACCACGCCGCGCAACCTGACGACGGTGGAGTTTTACCGCAGCGCGCGGGCGTCGCTCAGCGAGGGCGGCCTCTACGTGGCCAACTGCGGATCGCACGCGGACCTCACCGAGGCGAAGGAGGAGCTCGCCGGGATGTGCGAGGTGTTCCCGCACGTCGCCGCGATCGCGGATCCGCCGATGCTCAAGGGCCGGCGCTACGGCAACATCGTGCTTATCGGCGCGAACCGGCCGCTGGAAGCGAGCGACGCGCTCACCCGCAACCTGCTCAAGGGCGCGGTGCCGTCGCAGTTCAAGGGCGAGGCGTGGGCGCGGCGGCTGGCGACGTCGCCTCGGTTTGATCCCGCCGGCTGAGAAACTCCTTCACCACCGCCGCCATGTCCGCGGTCTTCATGTCGGGCAGGTAGCAGCTCACCACCGCGAGCCCGATGGACGGCAGGGCAAGCTCGTCGTCGTAAGCGAGGTTCCAGCTCGTGTGCGTCGGGTGGAACTTGTGCTTCGAGGCGGCCAGCGAGCGGAAGCCGTAGAGGGGCTCGATGGTCGCGCCGGTCTTGTCGAGGAGGATCTCGAGGAAGGCCGTCGGCTCGTCGGTACGCGCGAGCGGCGCGCCGGACAGCGACACCCAGCCCAGGCCCTCCGACCCGGCGACGACGGCCGCCTCCGCGAGCAGGTACTCGATGACGGGGCGGAACCCGTCCGCGTCGCGGCGCATGAAGTCGAGCGTGTACCCGGCGAGCTCGCCGTGCTCGTAGACCGGCAGCCAACTGGTCACGCCGTGCAGGCGGCCCTCCTCGTCGACGGCGAGGAGGAGCTTCGTGTCCGGGTCGCGCAGTTCCTCCAGGCCGCCGAGGGTAAAGCCCATCTCCGGCAGCGCCTTGTCGGCGACCCACTGTTCGGACAGCGCGGCGATCTTCTCGCGCATCTCGAAGCCGCAGTCCGCCCACGCCGTCCACACCGCGCGCACGCCTTCCTTCGCGGCGCGGTTGCGGGCGGTGCGGATGTTCTGGAACTTCTTGCCCTTAAACTCGAGGTTGTCGGTGTAGAGCACGGATTCCTCGGCGACGTGGAGGGTGCGAAAGCCCGGCCGGTCAAACGACGCCGGCACCGAGTACCACGCCACCTGCCAGCCCTGGGCGGCGGCGAAGCGCTCGAACGCGGCGGCCACGTCCTGCTCGGTCGCGCCCTCGCCGACCACGGGCGAGCCGACCGTCACCGCGATGTTGTGCGAGACGCGGTACGCGACGTAGCCAGCCTCGCCGGCGAAAAAGTAGCGGTTGCCGTCCCACTGGCCCATCCAGGCGAGGTGGTCGCCGGTGCCGTCGATAAGCATGCGCCTCGCGCGCTCCCGGTCGGCGCGCGCGGGGGCGGCCGGGGCGGCGGCGAGCACCCGGTAGAGCGCGACGAGCGCGACGGCCCAGAACACGACGCCGACCCACTCGTAGAGCGCCCACGCCGCACCCGAGTGTGGGAAGATGCGGTGGTCGAGCTGCACCGCGACCGCGGGCGGGAGGTAGCGCGCCGGCAGCTCCGCGAGCGCGTTGCCGAGCGTCACCTCGCCGATGAACCCGCCGCGCAGCGCCATGGCGCCGGCGACCCACGCGGCGGCCGTACCCGCGAGCGCGAGGCCGGCCGGCGCGAGCGCGGGGCGGGCGTCGGAGGCGACGGCGAACCGGGCGCGTGTGGCCACGAGCACCGCGAGCATAACCACCCACGGCAGCACGACGAGCGCGGTGTTGGCGGCGGTGAGCGCGTCCTCACCACGGCCCGCCACCTGGGCGGTAACCACCGCGAGCGACGCGACGCTCAGCGCCACCGCGCCCCACCACGCGAGCCGGCGCCCGCGCCGCAGCCCGGTGGCCAGCACCGCGGCGAGCGCGACGGGGACGATGTTGAGCAGCAGCGGCGCGAGCCCGTGCTGCTGGTTGATCGCCATCGCCTCGAGGCAGTCGAGCGCGCCGGGGTCGGCGCAGCGCTGTTGCACCTCGTGCGCCGCGACGGCCGGCTCCCACATGAGCAGGCTCTCGGCCGCGAACGGGCCCTGCGCGCCGGGGTTGAGCGCGGTGAGCACCGGGCCCACCGAGACCGCGACGAAGAGGACCGCGACCAGCACGCGCGATTCGCGTATCGACGTCCTCCGGCTCGGCCGCGTCGCCCCAAAGCTCAGCTCGCCCGCGATCCACCCCGCGACGACGGCCGTGAACGCGACAACGTCGGCGAGCGTGCCCGAGTACAGCACGAGCGTGCCGGTGAGCGCCGCCATGACGAGGCGCAGACGGCGCCGCCACAGCACGCCCATCGACGCGGTGGCGAAGGCGAGCGGGCCGAAGATCCAGGCGAGCGGGGTGCAGTAGACCTCGTTGGTGAGGTCGGCGCCCCACCGGTTGAACCCGGCGCGCTCGACGGCGGCGCCGAGGACGCACGCGATCGGCGCGGCGACGGCCTGCGAGGCGACGGCGGCAAGCGCGAACGCGCGCGAGCCCAGCTTCGCCTCCGCCGGCAGCGCGAAGCACGCTGCAGCGAGCGTGGCCACCACCGCGGAGGTGATGTTCGGCGCGGTGATCCCTGCGGTGAGCGCGTGCCAAATGTGCACGTCGGCGGGCAGGTTGTAGCCGAGGTCGCCGCGCCACGCGTACGCGGCCCACATGCAGGCCACGAGCGCGATGGTGACCGGTGTTGCCTTGAGTACCTTCATCGGATCCCTCCCCGCTGGGCGGCGAAATCGAAGTTCTCGCGCAGCGCGACGCGCCACACCTGGTAGCTGTGGCCGCCCGGCAGCGCGGTGTAGGTGGTGCGCATCCCCGCGGCCTGGGCGAGGTGGTTGAGGTGCGGCAGGGCGGCACTCGACATGGGGTCACGCTCGCCGGCGACGAAGCGGCCCGCGATGCCCCGGTACGTGTCCGACCCGGCGGCGCGGACGAGCAGCGTCGAGGGGTTGACGGCGAGGAACGCGTCCTCGTCGCCGCCGAAGAGCTCGTCGACCGTCTTCTCGTGCGTGCCCACGGTCGGCTCGGGCTCGCCGGAGAAGTCGAGGAACGTGCCGTAGGCGTGCGGGTTGTTCGTAACCACCTGCAGCGAGCACGTGCCGCCGTAGCTCAAGCCCCCGATGGTCCACGTGGACTGGTCGGGGTTGACGCGGAACGTGTCCTTGAGCAGCGCCGGGATGTCCTCGGCTAGGTAAGTCTGCATATTCAGGTTCGGCCCGTCGACGCAGGCGGGGTTGCCGGTGGTCGACCCGGTGCCGTCGACGCCGACGACGATCGGCGAGGCGCCGTCGTGGCCCTGTTGGAAGTTGTCGGCGGTCTGCGTGGCCTGGCCGTCGGTGAACCAGCCCATCGGGGTGCCCGGGCTGCCGGAGAGCAGCACCATGACGGGTAGCGTCGCGCCGTGCCAGTAGGCCGGCGGGACGTAGGCGACGGCGTCGCGCATCGGCGCCGCCGGCACGGTCACCAGCGCGCCAACCTCGCGGCCGTTGAGCGTTGGCGCGGACGTCGACTGCTCGAACTGCTCGAGCGTCATGTTCACGCTCACCGGCACGGGCCGGAACGACCCGACCGTCGGGTACTGCTGGTATTCCAGATTGGTACCCAGGTACGCGAGCGCGACCGCGGGCACCGCCACCGCCGCGAGCGCGAGGCGCCGCCAGCGTTTGGCGAAGACGACGCCCATCACGGCGAAGACGCCGACGGCCCAGCTCGAATACACCGGCACCGGGATGCCGTCCGGGAACGGCTTCGGCCACACGGAGAGGTAGAACACCACCACCGCCATCACCGCGGCGGTGGCCAGCGCCGCCCACAGCGTGCGCAGCCTCGGCCCCATGAGCCCGAGCACCGCCACGACCGCCAGCCCGAGCAGGCAGGAGATCACCGCCGCGGCGTCGTGCCCGACCACCGGGATCGCTCGAATCGCTTGCACGGTGAGTAGGTTTACTCCCCATGTCGCTCGCCGCCCAGATCCCGCCGCTACTTCCCGACCCATCCACAGCAAACTCACAGCCGCGCGTCGTCGTCGCGCTGCACGGCACGCTCGGCACCCCGTACGCGTTCCGCCCCCTCGCGCGCGAGCTTTCCGCCCGCGGCGTCGGCCTGCTCGCCCCCGCGTACGGGCGCAGGGGCACACTGCGTCTCGACGACTGCGCCGCCGCCGTCGCCCGCACCATCGCCGGGCTGCCGGATGCGGTCGAGCGTGTCGACATCGTCGGGCATTCCTACGGCGGGCTCGTCGGCTTGCGGGCGCTCGCGGTGCCGGCTGTGCGGGCGCGGGTGCGCACACTCGTAGGCCTCGGGGCGTGCTGGCGTGGCACCCAGACGGGCTGGGGGCCCGCGTGGCTCGTGCGCCGCGTGCTCGGCGAGTCGTTCGTTGAACTCGACGCCTTCCGCGGCGAGCCGGCCGTGCCCGCGGGGGTCGAGGTCGTCTCGGTGGTCTCGGACGCGGATCGGGTGGTGCCGGAGGCGTCGTCACGCTTGGGGCGCGTCGTGGAGCTGCACGGGGTGCGGCACAACGCGCTGCCGCGGCAGACCGGGGCGATTCTCGCGGCGCTCGGGTGCTAGGCCTGCTTCGCGGCGTTGTCGAGGAGGATGAGCAGGTCGCCGATCTGGTAGTTGCCGATCATCATGGTGCGCAGGTCGTCGACGGGCAGCTCGCCCTGGTTCGCGAGCGCGCGGACGAGGCCGGCGATGTTGTCCGCGTCGGTCGGGTCGAAGCCGGCGAGCCGGGCGGCGTCGATAAGCTGCTGCGCCCCAAGGCCACCCGAGGCGAGCGCGAGGATGGCGACGACGAGCGCGGTGTTGTCCTGCTCGAGCACCTTGAGCTCGCCGGAGTCCGGCGCCTGGAAGCGCTCGAGCACGCCGCCGCCGGCGCGCAGGTTGCCCGCGGCGAACTGGCCGAGCTGGCCCTCGTTGCCGTTGAAGATGTTCATGTCCACCGGGGTGTTGATGCCCACGACGCGGCCCGACTCGCTGCGCTGCCAGAAGCTCAGCTTGTCCCAGCCGCCGACCGGGGCGGGCGGCTGGTTCTGGTAGGCGGCGAGCCACAGCGGGTAGGACGTGAACGCGTTCGTGTTGTCCATGCGCTCGTACCAGAAGTAGCGGTAAGTGTAGATCATCGGGCGCTTGCCGGTCCGCGCCTGCACCTCGGAGAGGAACGTCTGCGTCCAGGCGGCGAGCTGGACGGGGCCGAGGCCCTCGTCGACCTCGAGGTCGAGCACCGGCGGCAGCTGCGTCGCCGGGCCCGCGTTGATCACGGAGGCGAAGTAGCGCGCCTGCGTCGCGGCGTCCTCCGCCGGGCGGGCGTAGTGGTAGGCGCCGACCTTGAGGCCAGCGTCGGCGGCGGCCTTGGCGTCCTCGTCGTAGTACTCGTTCTTCCAGCCCTCGCCCTCGGAGGCCTTCACGAAAGCGAAGTCCTGCCCGCCGATCGTGCCCACGGACTTCCAATCGATGGCGGCGCCGCCCGGGCGCTGGTGGCCGGCGACGTCGACGCCGGAGACGACGCCGGGAAACGACTGCGCCTCGGCGGGTTCGGTCACGGGCGCGACCGTGCTCAGCCCGAGGGCGAGCGTGGCCACGGCGGCGGCAACGGAGCGGATGCGGCGAGAGAAGTGCATGACCAACACACTAAAGCACTTGCGTCACACAAACCACACGCGACACGCGCGTTAGATCGCGCCGGCCGCGCGCGCCCGCTCCACCACGCCCGCGATCGCCGCGAGGAAGCGCTCGACGTCGTCGCTGGTGGTCGTCCTCCCCACCGTGACGCGCAGCGCGCCCATCGCCTCGCGCTCGGTAAAGCCCATCGTCTCGAGCACGTGGCTCATGCGCACCACCCCGCTCGCGCACGCGGAGCCGGCGGCGACCTCGATGCCCGCCGCGTCGAGCAGCATGATGAGCGCGTCCGCGTTCGCGCCGGGAAACATCATGTGCGCGTGCCCGTCGAGCGCGGGCTCCTGCGTAGCGACGATCACCTCCGGCACCGCCGCCGCCACCCCCGAGAGCAGCGCGTCGCGCAAGCCCCGCACCCGCGCCCGCTCGCGGCCCATCTCGGCGACGGCCTCCTCGAGCGCGGCGGCCGTCGCGGCAGCTGAGGCGACGTCGACGGTGCCGGAGCGGATGCCGCGTTCCTGGCCCCCGCCGAGGACGACCGGCAGCGGCGCCGGCGAGCGCCTGGCCAGCAGTATCCCCGTGCCGCGCGGGCCGCCGAACTTGTGGGCGCTCGCGGCGAGCGTCGTCGCGCCGCACGCGTGGAAGTCCACCGGCACGTGGCCGACGGCCTGCACCGCGTCGACGTGCACTGGCGTGCCGGCCGCGGACGCGCGCTCGACGACCTCGCCGACCGGCTGGATCGCGCCGGTCTCGTTGTTCGCCCACATCACCGCCGCCACCGCGGCCGGCTCGTCGAGCGCGGCGAGGTCGCGCACGTGCCCGTCGCGTCCCACCGGCAGCCACGCCACCTCCGCGACGGTCTGGCCCAGGGCCTTGACCGGCTCGAGCACGGCGGGGTGCTCGATCGGGGTGGAGATGACGCGGGGGATGCCGGAGGCCAGGTAAAGCCCGCGCACCCCGATGTTGTTCGCCTCGGTGCCGGAGCCGGTGAACACGACCTCGACTGGGTCCGCGCCGAGGGCCGCCGCGACGCGCTCACGGGCATCGGCGAGCACCGCGTTCGCGCGGCGGCCGGCGGCGTGCGGGCTGCCGGCGTTGAGCGCGCCCGAGTGCTCGACCCACACGTCGACGGCGCACTGGCGCATGGGGGTGGTGGCTGCGTGATCGAGGTAGGCCATGCCGGCCAGATTAAGCGTGCGCGCGGGCGGCGCACACATGCGCCACCGCCTGGTCGCCCACCCGCGCGATGACGACGCCCATCGGCCGGTCACCGCGCAGCTTGAGCTTCGCGCGCAGCTGGTCCGGGTCGACGTCGACGCCGCGCACGAGGATCTCCGCGCTGCCCGCCCCGTGGCCCGCGAGCGACTTGCGCAGCGCGCGCAGCGGCACCGCCTCAATGAACTCAAAACCGCTGTGGCCAGGCGGGATACTGTCGCCGGTGAGGAACGCGATGTGCTCGTCGAGCATGCTCAGCCCGTGGCGCGCCGCCCACTGCCGCACGAGCCCGGCGCGCACGACCGCCCCGTCCGGCTCGACGATGTAGCGGCGCGGCGCGGTGACTGCGACGTCGTCCGGGTCGCGGTCGGTGACGCGCTCCTCGGCGCCGCGCAGCACCACCGCTTCTCGACGAGCTCCGCCACCCAACCCCGGCGTATACAGGCACGCCTCCTTCACCCCGCCGTCGACGGAAACGACGCTGACCAGCCCGTCCCAGCCGGAGTAGTCGATGCCCGGCGCGCACTTCACCGCCAGCTCGCGGCCGGCGTAGGCGTCGAGCAGCGCGGGCAGGGGCGGCACGAGCTTCGCGGGGTCGGTGATGCGCCGGCCCCCGGCGCGGCGGGCGGGGTCGGCGACGACGACGCCGCCGCTGGTGACGGGCGCGAGCGCGTCGGCGCGGGCGAGCCAGGCGCCGGGACCGAGGTTGTGGCGGGCCATCGCGAGGCGGGCCGGGTCGATGTCCGAGCCGAGCCAGTCGACGCCGACCGCCGCGAACGCGGGCGCCTCGGAGCCGACGGAGCAGGTGACGTCGTGGACGAACGCGGCGCCGGCGTCCGCGATGCGCCGCGCCCGCACGCACGCGACGCGGGCCGGGGTGGCCTGCTGGGCGGCGTCGGCGTCGGTGAGCCAGTCGCCCGGGAACTTCCCCGCCGCCGCGCGCTGGGCGGCGATGAGCGCGCTCACCGCGCGGGCGTAGGCGCCGTAGCGGGCCTCGAGCGTCGCGCGGTCGGCGAACACGGTCTTCTTCGTCAGCGCGACCTGCGGCGCCACGTTCGCGATGTCGGCGGCGTTGGCGGCGAGAAAGCGCACCTCGTCGAGGTCAAACGCCACGGCCGCGCCCGATCCGGTCGACGGGGATGAAGCCGTAGAAGTCGCTGTAGCGCGCGTCCGCCACCGGGTCGCCGATGATCGGCGCGAGGTCCGCGTCCGCCACGGAGGCCAGGGCCGCGTCGACGTCGTCGTACTTCGCAATCTCGCGCAGCTGCGCCCACGTCGACGGGGCGAGGCGGACGAGGCCGTGGCGCCAGCCGTCGAGAAGCAGCTGCGGCGGGAACCAATTCGCGTCGTCCGCCTCGCCCGTGTTGGCGTCGGGCTCCTGGCCCCACGGCTGGGCGGCAACGAAAGTGAAGGTGTCGAACCAGTTGCCACTCTCCGAGCGCCCCACCCAGCGCGCCGCCGGTCGCAGCAGGTCGCCGGAGACGTTGAGGTTCGATTCGAGCAGCACGTCGGTGAGCGAGAGCTCGTGCGACTCGAGCTTGAGGCGACTCGCGTGGAACTGGCGGGCGTCGGCAAGCAGCGTGCCCTCGTCGTCGACGGCGAGGAGCGTGCCCGTCTCCTCGAACAGCTCGCGCACCGCCGCGAACATGAGCGCGTGCGCCTTGTACTTTGTCACGCCCAGCTGTCGGGCGAGCGAGATGGCGGAGCGGCCGAGCCACAGCTCCCCGTCGTCCCACGAGCGTGGCGGGAAGTCGCGCGAGTCCACCCCGCCGCCCGGGAAGACGGTGATGCCCGGGTAGTTCGGCATGGACAGCACCCGCTCCTGCATCCAGACCTCGAGCCCGCCCACCCCGTCGCGCAAGAGGATCACGGTCGCAGACAGGCGCGCGCCGCGGAACCCGCTCTGCTCGCCCGGGTCGATCGAGTCCGCGGCGTCGTGCGAGAGCGACGACGCCGCGGGGTTGATGCGCTGGTTCTGCGTGGGCATGGCTGCTCCCCCGGGGCTTACGCCCGGTGCGCACCCCCGCGCTTCGCCCGCGCCCGGCGCGCGAAGTAGCGCCCACCGTCACGCGTGACCTCGATCGGCTGGTGGTAGGCGTGCGAGACGTTGTCGGAGGTGAGCACGTCGTCGATGAGCCCCTGGGCGACGACCTCGCCCTCGTCGAGGAGCATCGCGTGGGTGAAGCCCTCCGGGATCTCCTCGAGGTGGTGCGTGATCATCACCATCGCCGGCGCGTCCGGGTCCATCGCGAGCTCGCCGAGGTACGCGAGCAGGTCCTCGCGCCCGCCGAGGTCCATGCCGGCGGCCGGCTCGTCGAGGATGAGCAGCTCCGGGTTCGTCATCACGGCGCGCGCGACGAGGACGCGCTTTTTCTCCCCGTCGGAGAGCGTGCCCCACGTCCGGTCGATGAGGTGCATCGCGCCGACCTGCTCGAGCACCTCGAGTGCCTGGTCGTAGTCCTGCGCCTCGTACTGCTCGCGCCACCGGCCGAGGATGGCGTAGCCGGCGGAGACGACGAGGTCGCCGACGCGCTCTTCGTCCGGCACGCGGTGCGCCACCGCCGACGACGTCACGCCGATCGCCGCGCGCAAGTCGCGCATGTCCGTCGCGCCGATGCGCTCGCCGAGGATGAACACGTTGCCCGACGACGGGAACTCCTGCGCCGAGGCCATCCGGATGAGCGTCGTCTTGCCTGCGCCGTTCGGCCCGACGACGACCCACCGTTCGTCGAGCTCGACCTGCCACGTCACGGGCCCGACGAGCGTCTGCCCGCCGCGGACGAACGTCACGTCGCGCATGTCCACGAGGAGATCGGGGTCCGTCACCAATTCGTCTGTCTGCTTCACAACCCCCATCTTGGCCTATTTCGCCCCGCGCGTGTGGGAGGCCCGCGCTACCCTTGCGTCAGGACTGCTGGCCGGCCGAGAGGGTTTCGAACATGGTTGCACGCTTGGGTATCGACGACGTCCGCCCCCAGATCTCCGGGCGCACACTGCCCGCAAAGGCCGTGGTCGGCGAGGTCGTGCCGGTTTCGGCGCTCGTGTGGCGCGAGGGCCACGACGCCGTATCCGCCACCCTTGTGCTCATCTCCCCCTCCGGCGAGCAGACCCGCGTGCCCATGCAGCAGGAGGTCTACCGCCCGGACTACGTCCACGCCGTGTTCATCCCCCGCGAGCAGGGCCTGTGGCGCTTCCGCGTCGACGCGTGGAGCGACCCGATGGCCACGTGGCGCAACGCCGTGGAGAAGAAGGTCGCCGCGGGCCAGACCGAGGCGCAGCTCGCCAACGACATCGCCCACGGCGCCGACCTCTTCGCCGCCGCCATCGCCCAGACCCCCTCGCCCGGGGTGCTCGAGGCCGCGCGCGCCACGCTTCTCGACGCCTCGTTGCCGCTCGCCGAGCGCATCGCCCCGGGCACGTCCGCCGAGGTGCAGGCCGTGCTCGCCGAGTACCCGCTGCGCGAGCTGGTCACGCGCGGACCGATCGCGGACATCCTCGTCGAGCGCCGCGCCGCGCTGGTGAACTCGTGGTACGAACTGTTCCCTCGCTCGACCGGAGGCGTCGATACGCAAGGCAACCCGGTCCACGGCACGTGGGCCACCACCGCCGCCGCGCTCGACCGCGTCGCGGCGATGGGCTTCGACACCGTCTACTTCCCTCCCATCCACCCGATCGGCGAGGTGAACCGCAAGGGCCGCAACAACACGCTCGACCCAGAGGACGGCGACGTCGGCTCGCCGTGGGCGATCGGCTCGAAGCACGGCGGCCACGACGCGTTCGACCCGGCGCTCGGCGACGAGGACGCGTTCCTCGACATGATGGACCACGCCAACGAGCTCGGCCTCGAAATCGCCCTCGACTTCGCACTCCAGGCCGCCCCCGACCACCCGTGGGCAAAGCAGCACCCGGAATTTTTCACCGTGCTGCCCGACGGCACCATCGCCTACGCCGAGAACCCGCCGAAGAAGTACCAGGACATCTACCCGCTCAACTTCGACAACGCCCCCGAGGCGCTCTACGCGGAGATCTACCGGGTGCTCATGTACTGGGTGGACCTCGGCGTAACCACCTTCCGCGTGGACAACCCACACACGAAGCCGGTGAACTTCTGGCACTGGCTCATCGCGAAGGTTCACGAGACCGACCCCGACGTCATCTTCCTCGCCGAGGCGTTCACCCGCCCGCCGCGCATGTACGGCCTGTCCAAGGCGGGCTTTTCGCAGTCCTACACCCACTTCACGTGGAAGACCACGAAGGCGGAGCTCACCGACTTCGGGCAGCTGCTCGTCGACGTCGCCGACGTGAGCCGCCCCAACCTCTTCGTCAACACCCCCGACATCCTCCACGCCTCCCTCCAGGAGGGCGGGCCGGCCGCGTTCGCGCTGCGCGCCACCCTCGCCGCGACGCTAAGCCCGCTGTGGGGCGTCTACTCCGGCTACGAGCTCTACGAGTCGCGCCCCGTCGCCGAGGGCAGCGAGGAATACCTCGACAGCGAGAAGTACCAGCTGCGCCCTCGCGACTTCGGCGCGGCGCTCGAGCGCGGCGCGTCGCTCGAGCCGTACCTCACGCTGCTCAACCACATCCGCCGCACGAACCCGGCGCTGCAGCAGCTGCGCCAGATCCGCTTCCACGACATCGCGAACGACAAGATCATCGCCTACTCCAAGGTCGACGCCGACAGCGGCAACGCGGTGCTCGTCGTGGTCAACCTCGACCCGCACGCCACCCAGGAGGGCATGCTGCGTATCGACGCACCTTCGGTCGGCCTCAACCCCGGCGAGACCTTCGACGTCCACGACCAGGTCACCGGCGAGCGCTACACCTGGACGGCCAACGACACCGGCAACTTCGTCCGGCTCGCCCCGGAGAAAAACGTCGCCCACATCTTCCGGCTGCCGGAGGTGCCACAGGCGCGTCGAGAAGCACTCGCCTACCGCCAGATTTCCGACCACGACTACCGCCCCTAAGGACTCCCCATGAACCCCGACCTACTCATCCCCGACGCCGACCGTCAGCGGCTCGTCGAGTGCAAGCACCACGCCCCGCACGACTTCTACGGCTGGCACGCCACCAGCGCCGGCTCCGTGGTGCGCACCCGCTTCCTCGGCGCCGAGCGCGTGGAGCTGCTCGTGCACAACGAGGCGGTGGCGATGGAGCCCATCGGCGACGACATCTGGGCCGCGGCCCTCGACGACGAGCACGCCCCCGACTACCGGCTGCGCGTGACCTACCCGGGCGACGAGCCGGTGATCACCGCCGACGCCTACCACTTCCTGCCCACCCTCGGCTCGCTCGACCTGCACCTCATCAGCGAGGGTCGCCACGAGCGCCTCTGGGAGGTGCTCGGCGCGAACGTGCGCACGTACGAAACGGCGCTCGGCGAGGTCACCGGCACCTCGTTCGCGGTGTGGGCGCCGAACGCGAAGGGCGTGGCCGTCGTCGGCGAGTTCTGCGGGTGGAACCCGAACCAGTACCCGATGCGCTCACTCGGCGCCTCCGGCGTGTGGGAGATCTTCATCCCCGGCATCGGCGACGGCGCGACGTACAAGTACGCCGTGCAGACCGCCGACGGCGTGCGCGTGGACAAGGCGGACCCGCTGGCCAAGCGCACGCTCACCCCGCCGGAGACCGTCTCCGTCGTCGCCGCGCCGAGCGCGTTTGAGTGGCACGACGAGGACTGGGTCGCCCACCGCGCAGGCGCGGACGCGACGAACCTGGCCATGAGCGTCTACGAGTGCCACATCGGCTCGTGGAAGCAGGGCTCGAACTACGCCACGCTCACCGAGGAGCTCGTGCCGTACCTCGTCGACAACGGCTTCACGCACGTCGAGTTCCTCCCGGTCGCGGAGCACCCGTTCGGCGGGTCGTGGGGCTACCAAGTCACGGGCTACTACGCGCCGACGGCGCGCTGGGGGACGCCGGATGAGTTCCGGAGGCTCGTCGATACGCTGCATGCGAACGGCATCGGTGTGATCGTGGACTGGGTGCCCGCCCACTTCCCGAAGGACGCCTGGGCGCTCGCGCGTTTCGACGGCACCGCCCTCTACGAGCACCCCGACTGGCGCCGCGGCGAGCAGAAGGACTGGGGCACCTACGTCTTCGACTTCGGGCGGCGCGAGGTGCGCAACTTCCTCGTCGCCAACGCCTTGTACTGGTGCGAGGAGTTCCACCTCGACGGGCTGCGCGTCGACGCCGTCGCCTCGATGCTCTACCTCGACTACTCGCGCGAGCCCGGCGAGTGGCTGCCCAACCAGTACGGCGGGCGCGAGCACTGGGAGGCCGTGCAGTTCCTCCAGGAGATGAACGCGACCGTGCACCGCGAGCACCCGGGCGTGCTCACCATCGCCGAGGAGTCCACCGCGTGGCCCGGCGTGACGGCGCAGACCGACGCCGACGGGCTCGGGTTCTCCCTGAAGTGGAACATGGGCTGGATGAACGACACGCTCGAGTACTTCTCGCTCGACCCGATCCACCGCTCGTACCACCACAACGAGATCACGTTCTCGCTGGTCTACGCGTTCTCCGAGCGCTACGTCCTGCCGTTTAGCCACGACGAGGTCGTCCACGGCAAGGGCTCGCTGTGGCAGCGCATGCCCGGCGACGACTGGAACAAGGCCGCGGGCCTGCGCGCGCTCTACGGCTACATGTTCTCCCACCCGGGCAAGCAGCTCATGTTCATGGGCTGCGAGTGGGGCCAGACCACGGAGTGGGACGAGGCGCACTCGGTGAACTGGGACAACATCGCCGACGGTTGGGGCAACGACTACCACCGCGGCATCCAGCGCCTCGTGCGGGACTTGAACCTCGTCTACCGCGACACCCCGGCGCTGTTCTCGCAGGACAACACGCCGATGGGCTTCCAGTGGGTGAAGGGCGACGACTCGGCGCACAACATCCTCGCCTACATCCGCTGGGGCGTCGACGCCACCCCGGTTCTCGCGGTGGTGAACATGTCCGGCGCCTCCCAGCCCGCCTACCGCCTTGGCCTGCCGGAGGCCGGCGAGTGGGAGCTGCTCATCAACACCGACGACGCCGTCTACGGCGGCGCCGGCAACGACCTCCCGCGCCTCCTGCACACCGAGCCCACGGAGTGGGACCGGTTCGAGCAGTCGGTCGAGCTCCACGTGCCCGCCATGAGCGCGCAGTGGTACATCCTCCGGCGCTAGCCGAAGAGTTGGTCCATCGCCCCGCGGTCGGAGTTTTTCACCGGGACCCCGCCGGGTGAGATCCAGGTGGGCGCGCCGCGGATCATCGCGATGCGCCCGCGCACGTTGCGCCACGGATCGTCATCATTGACCCGGTTGTGGTACCGACACAACGGCGCGAGGTTGTCCACGTTCGTCTCCCCGCCGTGCTTCCACGCCGTCACGTGGTGGATCTCGCACGCCTCCGCCCCGTGCCGGCACCCCGGAAACGCACACACCGGCATCGAAAGCCGCGCCAAATCCCGCTGCTTCCCATTCGCCAACCGCCGCGTGCGATACAAGTTCACCGCACCCGCCGCCGGGTGAAACGCCGCCACCTCAAGCTCCTCGCCGAACTCCAAGGCGAGAAACGTAGCCCCCGTCATCGTCGTGCCGTCCGTCATCGCCAGCACAACATCATCGCCCTCGCCCGCCAAGATCCGGGTAAACGCCGGCAACGGCACGAGCACCATCGGCCGGGGCGCCGCCGCGGGAATCCCGCCGTCGCCGAAGAAGCGCTCCACCAAGTTATCCGCAAGCTGCTGCGCCGCAGGCTTCGACGGGTCAATCCCCTGCCGGCCGGCGTGCTCCATGTCGGCCATCTCGCGCTCGTCGTAGGTCAGGTGCAGCGTGCGCTTACCCCGCCGCGACGGGCCGAACTTCGCCTGGTTGACCGCCGGCGCCTCCTCGGCCGGGACAAGCTCGCGCGCCGCCTTCTCGATCGCCGCATAACCCCCCGCAACCCCCAGCAGCGCCAGGCGCAACCCCCACCGCTGCCCCGCGTCCGTCACCGGCGTGATGCGCCGCTCGATGAGCGCGAGCTCGTCGAGGGAACGCCCCCGCGCCAACCGCACCGCATCGCGCTGCTTGCGCGTGAACTTCGTCACCCCGAAATACACCTCACGCAGGCGCGCCCACGCCCGCGCCCGCCCCGGCTCCACACCGGCGGCAAGCGCGACATCGAGGTCGAAATGATCCAGCGTCTCCAACGCCGCGACCGACATCGCCTCAATCAACGCATCAAACGGATTCATGCCGAGGACACTAACCCACGCGAGCGAACCCCGGCCCCGCGCCTGTGGAATTCGCGACAGCGGACCTGTGGATAACCCTAAAACAGCGAGCTTGCGAGCCTCGTGCGCGCCGCGATGACGCGCGGGTCCGCCGGCTCGAGCAGCGCGAGCAGCTCGAGCAGGCGCTCCTTCGCGCGCGGCTCCGATTTCACCAGCGCCAGCAGCCCGTCGAACGCCGCGTCCGGGTCGCCCGCGACGAACTGCCGGTCCGCCAGCTGCAGCTGGCGCTCCACCTCGTCCGCAGGCTCGGCCTGCGCCTCCACCCGCTTGAGCACGGCGACGGTCGCCTTCGCCTGCTTGATCTCGGCGTTGGCGGGGTCCTCGGCGAGGATCTCGTCGTAGACCGCGGTCGCCGCGTCGAAATCGCCGGCGTTGAGCGCCGCGGTCGCCCGGTCGAGGCGGGGGTCTTCGGCGGGCTGCGGGTCGGGCGACGCGTCGTCGTCACGCAGGCCCTGCAGCTGGGGCCCGAGTTGGCTCACGAGCGCGCCCACCCACTGCTCGAGCTGGTCGGCGGGCTGGTTGCCCTCGAAGTCCGTGACGGGGCGCCCGGCCGCGAGCGCGACGACCGTCGGCAGCACGCGCACGCCGAGCATCTGCGCGACCTGCGGCGTCGCGTCGGCGTCGACGTAGGCGACCATAAACGCGCGCTGTCCTGCGGCGAGGCGCTCGAATGCCGCCTTGAGGCTTTCCGAGTCCGCGCTGCGCGCCGTACCGATGAGCAGCACGACCGGCACCTCGAGCGAGCGCTGGAATGCTTGCGCCTCGATCGTCGTCTCGTCGACGGTGACAAACGGCTGGAAACCCGTGCCCGCCTCGCGCTGGGACTCGCGCTGCTGCGCCAGCGCGCCGAGGTCGATCGCGCCGCCGGTGAAATCCTGGGCCATCGTCTACGCCTCCAAGTGCTTGTTCAGGGATTCGACTTTCTGGTGCAGCATGTCCGTGTGGCCGGGGCGGATGTCCGCCTTGACCACGAGCGAGACGCGCGGGGCGACCTCCGCGACCGCCTCGGTGGCGCGCTTGATCACGTCCATCACCTCGTCCCACTCCCCTTCGACGAGGGTGAACATGGCGTTCGTCTCGTGCGGCAGCCCGGAGTCGCGCACGACCCGCACGGCGCGGGCGACGACGTCGGACATCTCGGCGTTCGAATTTGCTGTCGTGGTCGGGGCCACGGAAAACGCTGCAATCATGCCGCCAATCCTAGCGCCGCTGCCAGCAGTGCTTGTGCCAGTGGCGGCGGTCGTCGGCGCCGCGGCCCGTGTCGCGCGGCCACGCCACGACGTGCGCCACGCCCGGCGGGATGTTCTGGTTGCAGCCCGGGCAGACGTAGTACTTCGTCGCCGCGGCCGCGCCGATCTGGCGCACCTTGTACACCTCGCCACGGGTCCAGCTCGGCCCCTCCATCTCCTGGGTGCCGATGAACGTCGAGCCGTCGCGCGGGAGCACATAGCGTGGCGACGCCACCTGCCGGCGGTTCTTCCGCGGCATCAGAACAGCCGCAGTTCCGTCGACGCGATGCCGCGCAGCTCGTCGTAGTCGAGCGTGACGCACTCGAACCCGCGGTCCCCGGCGAGCGTGCGGGCCTGCGGCTTGATCTCCTGGGCGGCGAAGACGCCGCGCACGGGGCGCAGGAGCTCGTCGCGGTTGAGCAGCTCGACGTAGCGGGTGAGCTGCTCCACCCCGTCGATGCCGCCGCGCCGCTTCACCTCGACGGCGAGCGTGCCGCCGTCGGGGTCGCGCGCAAGGATGTCCACCGGCCCGATCGCAGTCGGGTACTCGCGCCGCACGAGGGTCACCCCCTCCCCGAGCGTGGAGATGTGCTCGGCCAAGAGCTCCTGCAGGTGCGACTCGACCCCGTCCTTGACTAAGCCGGGGTCGACGCCGAGGTCCTTGGTTTCGTCGAGAAGCACCTGCGTAATGGTGATGCGCAGCTGCTCGCCCTTCGGGTTCTCCACGATCCACAGCTGCTCGCCGGTGTCGGCGCCGTCGAGGTCGACGACCGCCTCGATACGGGTGGTACACGGCGGCGTCATCCAGTTGAGCGGCTTGTACGCGCGGTCGTCGGCGTGGATGGAGACCGAGCCGTCGGCCTTGACCATGATGAGGCGCAGCGCCTCGGGCAGGTGCGCATCCAGGCGGCCGACGTAGTCGACGGAGCAGCGGGCGATGACGAGACGCATGCGCCTTAGGCTACCGCCCGCGCGCTCAGCGCCCGGAATCGCGTTGGGCGCGCGCGGCGAGCGATCGCTTATCGACGCGCTCCTGACGGGCGTCCGGAGCCGATTCCACCCAGGACACGAGCCCCATTTCCGTGCGCCTGTCGGCGGCGAACTCGAAGTCGCCGTCCGGGCCGGAAAGGCGAAGGACGTGGCCGATGTCGGGCATGAACTCGCGTTCGCCCTCGGTCACGTCCCGGAACCCCTCGAACTGCATGCCGCGCCTGTCGAGCGCGACGTCGTGCGAAAACGAGAGGGAGCGCAGCTTGTAGAACAGCAGGCGCTCGCCGTCGTAGCGCAGCACGCCGTGGCGCCAGCCGTGGACGCCGTTGGCGGGCAGGCGCCGCATCATGGCGCGGGCGCCGGAGTTGCGCACGTTGGCGAAGCGCCACAGCCCCGACGCGCACAGCGCCACGACGGCGACGAATGCGACTGCGATCAACATGGCAACATCTTAACGTCTCCCCAGCACACGGACAGCGAAACGCCCCCGTCCGGGGATCCGGGCGGGGGCGTGTCGCGTGCAGGCGGTCGGCTGGGTGCCTTCCTGACCTCGCTTGCGGCTACAGCTGCTGGCGGCGCACCGCGGCGAGCTCCGCTTCGGAGCGGGCCTTGATGGTGCGGTCCTCGTCGTTGAGGTGGGACTCCGCGTCGGCGGCGTCGACCTCGTCGGCGAGCACGGCGTAGTCGGCGAGGACGGTCACCTTGTCGCCCACGACGGACAGGAACCCGCCCTGGACGGCCGCGACGATGCGGTCGCCCTCGACGGGGCGGATGGTGACCACGCCGTTGTCCTTGAGCTGGCCCAAGAGCGGCTCGTGGCCAGGAAGGATGCCGATCTCACCCTCCGTGGTCTGGGCGGTGACGATGCTTGCCTGGCCCTGCCAGAGCATGCGGTCGACCGCGACCAGTTGAGCGGTAAGTTCAGCCATGGTTTCCTCCTAGCCCTGCAGCTTCTTGTACGCAGCCTCGACGTCGTCGAGACCGCCGAGGTTGTTGAAGGCCTGCTCCGGGTAGTGGTCGAACTCGCCCTCGCAGAGCTTGTCGAAGGCCTCGATGGTCTCCTCGAGCGGGACGTAGGAGCCTTCGTCGCCGGTGAACTTCTTCGCCACGAAGAAGTTCTGGCCCAGGAAGCGCTGGATCTTACGCGCGCGCTGCACGGTGATCTTGTCTTCCTCGGACAGCTCGTCCATACCGAGGATGGCGATGATGTCCTGGAGCTCCTTGTTCTTCTGCAGGATGCCGATGACCTTCTGCGCGACCGCGTAGTGGCGCTCGCCCACGATGCCCGGCTCGAGGATGCGCGACGTGGAGGTCAGCGGGTCCACGGCCGGGTAGATGCCCTTCGAGGCGATGGAGCGGGAAAGCTCGGTGGTCGCGTCGAGGTGGGCGAAGGTGGTGGCCGGAGCCGGGTCGGTGTAGTCGTCCGCCGGCACGTAGACGGCCTGCAGCGACGTAATCGAACGGCCCTTCGTCGAGGTAATGCGCTCCTGGAGCACACCCATCTCGTCGGCCAGGGTCGGCTGGTAGCCCACGGCGGACGGCATGCGGCCCAGCAGGGTCGACACCTCGGAGCCCGCCTGGGTGAAGCGGAAGATGTTGTCGATGAACAGCAGCACGTCCTGGTTCTGCACATCGCGGAAGTACTCCGCCATGGTCAGGCCGGACAGGGCCACGCGCATACGCACCCCTGGCGGCTCGTCCATCTGGCCGAAGACAAGCGCGGTGTCGGGCAGCACGCCCATGTCCTCCATTTCGAGGAACAGGTCGGTGCCCTCACGGGTGCGCTCGCCGACGCCGGCGAAGACCGAGGTACCGGAGAACTCGCGCGCGATACGCGTAATCATCTCCTGGATAAGCACGGTCTTGCCCACGCCCGCGCCGCCGAACAGGCCGATCTTGCCGCCCTTGACGTACGGGGTGAGCAGGTCGATGACCTTGATGCCGGTCTCGAGGATCTCGGTCTTGCCCTCGAGGTCCTTGAACGCCGGGGGCTCGCGGTGGATGCCCCAGCGCTCGCCGCTCTGGCCGACGCTCGGGTCGTCCAGGCACTGGCCCAGCGCGTTGAACACGTGGCCCTTCACCTGGTCGCCGACCGGCACGGAGATCGGGTTGCCGGTGTCCGCCACCTTGGCGCCGCGGACGAGGCCGTCGGTCGGCGCCATGGCGATGGTGCGCACGAGGTTGTCGCCCAGGAACTGGGCCACCTCGAGCACGATGGTCTTGGACATCTCGCCGAGGTCGATGTCGACCTCGAGCGCGTTGTACAGGGCGGGCAGCTCGCCACGCGGGAACTCCACGTCGACGACTGCGCCAATGACGCGCACGACACGGCCGTTCTCGGAACCGCGCGGGTTCTGAGTGTTCTCGACCTGAGCCGGGGTGGTGGACTCGGAAAGCGCCGCACCCGCCAGCTCGTCGTTGCGCTCATCAAAAGAGTGAGCAGTAGTCATGATTTAGTCACTTTCTCCACTACCGGACAGCGCGCCAGCGCCGCCGATAATCTCGGTGATTTCCTGGGTGATCTTTGCCTGACGGGCTTGGTTTGCTTCACGGGACAGGTCGTTGGCCAGCTCCGTAGCGTTATCCGTCGCGTTCTTCATAGCCGTGCGGCGAGACGCCGACTCCGCAGCCGCGGACTCCAGGAAGATCGAGTACAGCAACCTGGAGACGTACACCGGCAGCAGCTCCTCCATGAGGGTGTCCGGGTCCGGCTCGAAGTTCATGTCCGGGGCCACCTCGCCGGAGGTGGTCAGCATGTCTTCCTGCTTGTATTCGAATTCCTGAAGCACCGGCTCGATCGGCAGCAGCTGCTGCACGCGGGCCTCCTGCGAGAGCATGGAGACGAACTCCGTGTACACCACGTGCACGACGTCGAAGCCGCGGACGGTCTGGCCCTCGGCCCCGTCGATACGCAGCGGCACCGTGCCCTCCGAACCGGCCATGTAGCCGTCGATGATCTGGTGGCGCACCGCGTGGGTGTCCTCCCACGACGGCTGCTGCGAGAACCCGGTCCAAGAGCCCTCAACGTCCATGTCGCGGAACCTGAAGTGCGTCACACCCTTGTTGCCGGTGACGTAGCGGACGACCTCGTACCCGGCGTCAGTGAGCATGCGCTCGAGCTGGGCCGCCATCTTCAGGACGTTGTGGTTGTAGCCGCCGGCCATACCGCGGTCAGAGGTGACCACGAGGATCGCCGCGACCCGGCCGTTCTCACGCTCGTGGAGCATGGGGTGGGCCAGGGAGCTCGCGGCTGCGAGGCGTTCCATGACGTCTTTCAGCTCGTCTGCGTACGGCTTCGCCGCCTCGACGCGCTGCTGGGCCTTGGTGATCTGCGCGGTGGCGATCAGCTCCTGGGCCTTCGTGATCTTCTTCGTAGAGTTGACGGACCTGATGCGGTCGCGCAATTCGCGAAGCGTTGCCATGGTGATTCCTCCCTTCCTTTAAGTAGTTGTCCTAGCGCGTGCGACGACGCTAGGAGCGGCTGACGTTGAGCTTGTTCTTGGCCACTTCGCGCGAGTCGAGCGGCTCGTGCTCCGGCTCGCGCACGATGCGCTCGCCGGACGACGCCTCGAAGCTGCGGGCGAGGTCCTCGTTGACGCGCAGGATGGCGTTCTGGGAATCCTCGTCCAGTTGCTTGCCGCCCGCGATCTGGTCGTAGACCTGCGGGGCGTTGGCGCGGATCGCTTCGTGCAGCTCGGCCTCGTAGCGGCGGACGTCTTCGACGGGAACGACGTCGAAGACGCCCTGGTTCGCGGCCCAGATGGAGATGATCTGGAACTCGACGGACTGCGGGGAGTTCTCGGACTGCTTGAGCAGCTCCACGAGGCGCTGGCCGCGCTCGAGCTGCTTCTTCGAAGCGGCGTCGAGGTCGGACGCGAAGGCGGCGAACGCCTCCAGGTCGCGGTACGCGGCGAGGTCGAGACGGAGGTTACCGGCGACCTTCTTCATGCCCTTGGTCTGCGCGGCGCCGCCGACGCGGGACACGGAGATGCCCACGTCGATAGCCGGGCGCACGCCCTGGTTGAACAGGTCGGACTGGAGGAAGACCTGGCCGTCCGTGATCGAGATGACGTTCGTCGGGATGAAGGCGCCCACGTCGTTCGCCTTCGTCTCGATGATCGGCAGCGCGGTCAGGGAGCCGGCGCCGAGCTCGTCGTTGAGCTTCGCGGCGCGCTCCAGCAGACGGGAGTGCAGGTAGAACACGTCGCCCGGGTACGCCTCGCGCCCCGGCGGGCGGCGCAGCAGCAGGGAAATCGCACGGTAGGCCTCGGCCTGCTTGGTCAGATCATCGTAGATGACCAGGACGTGCTTGCCCTGGTACATCCAGTGCTGGCCGAGCGCGGCGCCGGAGAACGGCGCCAGCCACTTGAAGCCGGCGGAGTCCGACGCCGGGGCCGCCACGATGGTGGTGTACTCCAGCGCGCCGTTCTCCTCCAGCGTCTGGCGCACACCAGCGATGGTGGAGCCCTTCTGGCCGACCGCGACGTAGATGCAGCGGACCTGCTTCGACGGATCGCCGGTCTCCCAGAACGCCTTCTGGTTGAGGATGGTGTCGATGCAGACCGCGGTCTTGCCGGTCTTGCGGTCGCCGATGATGAGCTGACGCTGGCCGCGGCCGATCGGCGTCATGGCGTCGATCGCCTTGAGGCCAGTCTGCATCGGCTCCTCGACCGGCTGGCGGTCGAGGACGCCTGCGGCCTGGAGCTCCAGGGCGCGCTCTTCGTTGGACTCGATCGGGCCGAGGCCGTCGATCGGCTGGCCCAGGGGGTTGATCACGCGGCCGAGGAAGTTCTCGCCGACCGGGATCGAGAGAACCTCGCCCGTCCGCTTGACTTCGTCGCCCTCGGAAAGGGTCTCAAAATTACCCAGCACCACGACACCGATGGAGTCGGTCTCGAGGTTCTGTGCGACGCCGATGACGCCGTTCGGGAACTCGAGCAGCTCGTTCGTCATACAGCCTGGCAGCCCGGAAACCTGGGCAATACCATCTGCAGCCGAAGTCACCACGCCGACCTCCTCACGGGAGGCCTCCGCGGAGTAGCTCGAGGTGTAGTTCGCTATCGCGCTACGGATCTCATCGGAGGAGATCGTCAGCTCCGCCATGTTCTTCCTGCTCTCGGTAGTTTCTTCCAGCATATTTCTGTTCTATTTGGTCGCCTGGGCCGCCATGTCGGTGCGGAGACGCTCGAGCTTGCCGCGCGTCGAACCGTCGATGACCTCATCGCCCACACGGACAACCATTCCGCCGAGGAGGCTGGGGTCAACCTCAGAGTGGATGGCCATCTCGCGACCGTAAATCTGCTCCAGCTTGCCTGCCAGTGCCGTACGCTGCGCATCGCTGAGTGCTTCAGCGGACGCGACGCGCGCCACGGCCTTGCCGCGCATCTCCGCGACGCCCCCGGCCAGGGAGGCCAGGTCGTCAACGGGGTTGCGGTTCGGCCGGCCGATCACCTGCAGTGCCAGAGCCTCGGTGAACATCGTCACCTTGCCGTAAATCACGCTAGCCAGCAGCCCGCGCTTCTGCGCCGGGGTCGCGGTCCGGTCCGAGAGCAGCTGGGTGAGCTCCTTCTCGTCCTCGAGCAGGATGGAGAGCTGGTAGAGCTCCTCCTCCACCTGCTCCAGCTGGCCCTGCTCCTTCGCACCCAGCTCCAGCGCACGGCGGCCGAGGTTGATCAGGCCCGTGCGGAACTCGCGCGGGGTCGACCACTCCTCCTTCGCGGCGGCGGTGAGGATGTTCAGGGTGGGCTCCGCGACCTTGCCGCCGAAGACCTCGCGCATGATGCCTTCGCGCTGCGAGGCGTCGAGCGAGGCGTCGGCGACTGCTACGCGCAGCGCGCGCTCGGTGTCGAGCTGGTCCACAACGAGGAACAGCTCGGTGCCGACCTGCGCGGCGGTGGCGACGGCGTTGTCGGCGCTGCGAACCAGCTCGTCGAGCTGCTCCGTGACGTGCGACTGTGCTTCGCGACTAGCTGCCTTCATCTCGCCTACTTCCTCGTCGACACGCGGTCGAGCTCGTTGAGGAAAGCGTCGATCGTGTTCGAGCGGCGGGTCGAATCCGACAACTCGGTGCCCAGCAGACGCTCAGCCAGCGAGATGGAGTTCTGGCCCATCTCATTGCGCAGCTCAGCGACAACCTGCTCGCGGGACGCCTGCAGCTGCTTCTCACCGGACTCGATGATGCGGCGGGCCTCCTCCTCGGCGCGGGCGCGAGACTCAGCCTCGATCTCCTTGCCGCGGGCGCGGGCAGCTTCGCGGATCTCGGCGGCCTCGTGGCGCGCCTCCGCAAGCTCGGCGTTGTTCTTCTCCAGGGCAGCCTTGGCTTCCTTCTGGGCGACCTCAGCACGCTCGATGCCGCCCTTGATTCGGTCTTCGCGCTCCGCCAGCACTTCCTGGAACCTCGGAATGACGTACTTCCAGAACAGCAGGCCGACGATGATGAAAACGACAAGAGACCAAACCACGTCGTACGTGGCCGGGAGGAGGATGGAAGGCTCCTTCTCCATCGGCAACGTCTCGTGGCCCTCTGCGGCGGCCACGAGGAATGCATTGACGTTAGTCATTGGTTGCTCCTGATCTAAAAAATGTACGGGTGAACTCGTTCTCGTTTTTTAGAACAGGAAGCCGGCGACGAGGCCGATGAGGGCGAGCGCCTCGACGAAGGCGATACCCAGGAACATGGTGGTGCGGAGCTGGCCGGCCATCTCCGGCTGGCGAGCCATGCCCTCGACGGTCTTGCCGACGAGGATGCCGATGCCGAGGCCCGGGCCGATGGTGGCGAGGCCGTAGCCGATGGTGCCGAGACCCTCGTAACGGTTCACGGTCTCCGCTGCCTGGGCAAGAATGATGTCGTTCATGTGAAAGTCGTTCCCTTTCTAGGCGTTCCCCCGCGCGGTGCAGGGGAACTGGTGACAAATGTTGGGGTTATTCAGTTGGCCGTGTGGTCGCGCTTTGTTAGTGCGCATCCGCGTGCAGCGACAGCTCGATGTACACCGCGGTCAGCAGGGCGAAGATGTACGCCTGCAGGAAGATGATGATCAACTCGTACGCGGTGAACAGCAGCGCTGCGATCAGGGTCAGGCCACTCATCGCCGTCCATGCGTTCAGCTGCCAGAAGAAGAAGTTCGTGGCGGAATACAGCAGGACGAGGATGATGTGGCCGGCCAGGAAGTTCGCCATAAGACGAAGCGCCAGGGTGACCGGACGCAGAATGAACGTCGAGAAGAACTCGATGGGCACCACCAGCAGGTGGAGGGCCGGCGGGAGGCCGGGGATCACCGTCGAGTGCTTGAAGTACGCGATGCCGTACCGCTTGATACCGGCGTAGATCATCGCGATGTAGGCCGCAACCGCCAACACGATCGGCATACCGATGCGCGCGTTCGGCGAGATGTTCAGGCCCGGGATAATCGTCGCCACATTCATGAACAAGATGGTGAAGAAGATGGTGCACAGCAGCGGCAGGAACCGCTTGCCGTCCTTCTTGCCCAACGTGTCCTCCGCGATGTTCACGCGGACGAAGTCGACGCCGATCTCGGCGACATTCTGCAGGCCTTTGGGAACCAGCTTCGGGTTCCGGAAGGCAATAACAAAGAGGAGCACCAGGATCGCCGCGACAAACAGGCGGACGATCATGATGCGGTCGAGTGCGAACCAACCATTAGCGAAGTCTTCGCCAATGATCTGGCCGTACGTCTGCCCCGGGAAAAATTCTGGACCGAGTGAAGGTGCGTGGAACTCACCCTTCATGGCCAAAGTTGTAACGCTCAGCGTTCTCTCCCGTTCTCGGGCCGTACCCCGGCGGGCGGGGCACGGTGCGATGGACGTCTTCAACAAGACTGCCTCCGCGGCGGACTCCGTCGCACATCTGCTTCCGCGGGGACAGGGGATGTCGTTCGCCGGCCGGTTTGCCCTGCGTATGAGGGTGGTTATCGACCTGGAACAAACCCAGCGGTTATCCTAACAGGCCGTCTACGAAACGTAGGTTTTACCTGTGCGAATGTCCCCCCGCCGGTGCACCCACCGCGCACCGCGGGCCTCAACGACCCAGCTCGGACGCATTTTGCGCCGGTTGTTAGCTCTATCACAAGACGCGATCGCGCAGGACAAGCCCTAATCCAGGTACGTGGTGCGGGTGGTAATCACGCCCCACGTCTCCGCCGCGAGGGCGACGGCGAGCGCGGCCAACGTGGTCACGCCGAACGCGCGGTGGTCGTAGAAGTCGAACCCGCGGATCCACATGAGAAACACCGCGAGCAGGCCGACCTTCACCAGCCAGCCGCCGAGTACGACGGCCATCGTCGTCGTCGGCGTCGAGTTCGCGGTCGCGAGCACCGTCGCCGCGGTGGCGAGCACGAAGCCCCCGCCGACCGCCACGCCCATGAGCACCGCCCAGATCCCGGGCAGGTCGCGCGCCGCGCCCCACGCCATGAGCGAGACCACGGTGAGCGCGACGAGTGCCCACCCCGCCACCTTCAGCGCCCGGATGAGCGGCTGGCGGTGGTCGGAGGCGTCGGAGGCGTCGTTGACTTCAAGTGGTTTCACGCTGGGTCATCTTAAGGCATCGACGCGTGTCGACGTCGCACCTTCCGGCCCACCGACGCTGCCCCCGACGCGCCCGCCAGTATCGCCGCCAGTATCGCCCCCACTGCGCCGCTGCGGGCCGATCTTGCCCTGCCACAGCGGCACGAGCGTCGCTAAGAATGCCCCGACAAGCGCCACGGCGGTGAACGCGACCGCGACGCGGGAGGGCACGACGGAGAAGCTCACGGCGCCGAACGCGACGGCCGAGACCCACATATAGAGCACGAGTACGGTGCGGCGGTGGGTGTGGCCGAGGCGCAGGAGGCGGTGGTGGATGTGACCGGCGTCCGCGGTGAACGGGCTCTGCCCCTTGGCGGTGCGACGGATCACGGCCCAGACGAGGTCGAGCACCGGCAGCGCGATCGCGGCGAGCACGACGATGATGGGGCTGACCAGGGCGACGAGGTCGGCAGCGCCGTAGAGTGACATGTTGATCTTGCCGGACGCGGAGATGGACGCCGCGGCGAGCAGTAGCCCGATGAGCATTGCGCCGGAGTCTCCCATGAAAATGCGGGCGGGCTCGAAGTTGTGCGGCAGGAACCCGGCGCAGATGCCCACGAGGATGGCGCAGATGATCGCGGGCGGGTAGGCGGACACGGCACCGCCGAGGTCGTAGAGCACTGAGAGCGAGTACACGAGGATCGCACTGCCGGCGATCATGCCCAGCCCGGCGGCGAGCCCGTCGATGCCGTCGACAAAGTTCACCGCGTTGATGAGCATGACGGTGAACACCACGCTCAACACCATCCCCTGGGCCTGGTCGAGGATGAGCGTCGTGCCCTCCCCGAACGGGACGTAGAAGACGGTGAAGCCGATGCCCAGGACCGTCATCACGATGGCGGCGGCGAACTGGCCGATGAGCTTCGCGATGGCACTGAGCTCGTAGAGGTCGTCCACGACGCCGACGAGGACGATGGCGAGCCCGCCGGCGAGCACCGCCGTCATCTCCGGGGTGACGGGCGCGAACCCGCGCGTGAGCGCCGGCAGCTGCTGCGCAAGCAGGTACGCCCCGACGAAGCCGGTGAACATCGCCAGCCCGCCGAGCGACGGCGTGGGCTGAGTGTGCACGTCGCGCTGGCGGATCTCTGCGACCCGGCCGGTGCGCACGAGCATGGAGCGCACCGGCCCGGTGGCGAGGTAGGTGATCGCCGCGGCGACGAGGAGGACGAGGCCCAGCTCGCGCAGCGGCACGCCTGCTGCTGGCATCTACGCCCTCCGCAGGCTCTCCGGGTCAAGGCCCAGCACTTCACCGATGCGCTCGACGGGGATCGCGCCTTCGCGCAGGATCACCGGGCGCGGCTTCGAGATGTCGATGATCGTCGACGGCTCCCCCACCGCCGCCGGGCCGCCGTCGAGGTAAACCCCGACCGTGTCGCCGAACTGCGCCTTCGCCTCGGCCGCCGTGGTGGCCGGCGGGTTGCCGGAGATGTTCGCCGAGGACACGGCCATCGGGCCGGTCTCCTGCAGCAGCTCGAGCGCGAGCGGCTGGTTCGGCATGCGCAGCAGCACGGTGCCGCGGGTGTCGCCCAGGTTCCACGGCAGGCTCGGCGCCTCCGGCACGACGATGGACAGCCCGCCGGGCCAGAACGCCTCCACGAGCGTCTTCGCGGTCTCGGAGAACTCGCGCACGAGCCCCTGGATGGTCACCCAGGAGCCGACGAGCACCGGCACCGGCATGTCCGGCCCGCGGTGCTTCGTGGCCAGCAGCGTGGCCACCGCGTCGTTGTTGAAGGCGTCGCAGCCGATGCCGTAGACGGTGTCGGTGGGCAGCACCACGCAACGGCCGGCGCGCACGGCGTCGGCCGCCGCGCTCACGCCGTCGCCCCGCACGTTCGGGTCGAGGCAGTCGTAGATCGCGGGCATGGGTGCTCCTTCGTGTCGGAATCGTTACCGGGAAAGTTACGCGGACAGCTTACTCGCCGTGACAAACCTGGCCCGCCCGGCGAGATCCTGCATTACGCGCGGCGCACCGAACGCCCCGCTGCCGCGCACCACCGCCTGCACGTCGCGCGAGGTTGCGTCGTCGTGCTCGATGCCCAGGCGCCCGCCGGGGCAAAGCAGCCGCGCCGCGACGGGCACGAGCCCGCGGATCGCGTCCATCCCGTCCGCGCCGGAGAACACCGCCTCGTGCGGGTCGGCGTACACCTCCGCGTCGAGGTCGGGGGTCTCCGGCACGTACGGCGGGTTCGCCGCCACCACATCCACCGCCCCGTCGAGCTCGCGCAGGAGCGCCGGGTCCGTCATGTCGCCGGGGACAATGCGTATCGACGGCGCGAGCGCCGCCACGTTTCGCTCCAAGTACCGCCGCGCCTCGGCCGAGCGCTCCACGGCATAGACGGTGGCGGACGGAACGGCGTGCGCGATGGTGATGGCGATCGCGCCGGAGCCGGAGCCGAGGTCGACGGCGATTGGGTGAGATGTTGCCGAAGGGGCGTCGAGAAGCGAGCGCACCGCCCACTCGGCGAGGAGTTCGGTCTCGGGCCGGGGGATGAACACGCCGGGCCCGACGGCGAGGTCGACGCCGGCAAACGGCGCGGTGCCGGTGATGTGTTGCAGCGGCTCGCGGGCGGCGCGGCGGGCGACGAGTGCCGCGTACGCCTCGTCGAACCCCGCGGGCGGCTCGGCGAACATGAGCTCGAGCGGCGCGACGCCGAGGATGTGCGCGGCGAGCAGGCGCGCGTCGACCCCCGGCGACGCGACGCCCGCGCCGGCAAGGGTCTGCTCGGCGCGGGCGATGGTGGTGCGCAGGTTATTCGGCTTCAAGACGCTCCTGGCGCTCGTGGGTCTGCAGGGCGGTGATGAGGTCGTCCATGTTGCCGTCGAGCACCGAATCGAGGTTGTTGGCCTTGTAGTTGATGCGGTGGTCCGAGATGCGGTTCTCCGGCCAGTTGTAGGTGCGGATGCGCTCGGAGCGGTCCATGGTGCGCACCTGGGAGGCGCGGCCCTCGGCCTCCTCCGCCTCGGCCTTCTCGCGCTCGAGCTGGTCGAGGCGGGCCTGGAGCACCTGCATGGCGCGGGCGCGGTTCTGGATCTGGGAGCGCTCGTTCTGGCAGGTGACGACGATGCCGGTGGGCAGGTGCGTGATGCGCACCGCCGAGTCGGTCGTATTCACGCCCTGGCCGCCCTTGCCGGAGGAGCGATAGACGTCGACGCGCAGGTCCTTCTCGTCGATGTCGACGCTTTGCACCTCGTCCGCCTCCGGGAAGACATAGACGCCGGCCGCGGAGGTCTGGATGCGGCCCTGGGACTCGGTGACGGGCACGCGCTGGACGCGGTGCACGCCGCCCTCGAACTTGAGCTTCGACCACGCGCCGTCGCGCGACGGGTTCTTCGACTTCACCGCGACGGTCATGTCCTTCACGCCGCCGAGGTCGGACTCGGCGACGTCGAGGACCTCCCAGGTCAGGGCGTTCTTCTCGCAGTACTTCTGGTACATGCGGGCGAGGTCGCCGGCGAACAGCGCCGCCTCCTCGCCGCCCGCGCCGGCCTTGAGCTCCATGATCACGTCGTCGCCGTCGTGCTCGTCGCGCGGTGCGAGCAGGTCGGCGAGCTCCTCCTCGAGGCGCACGATCTCGGACTCGAGGCGCTTCGCCTCGTCGGCGAACTCCTTGTCCTCGTTCGCCATCTCCGCGGCGGCCTCGTGGTCCTCGCGGGCCTGTGTGAGGTCGTTGTAGACGTTGATGATCGGCTGGAGCTCCGCGTAGCGCTTCGACAGTTTGCGGAACTGCTCCTGGTCGCCGGCGACGTCCGGGTCGCCCATCTGGGCCTGGATGCCCTGGTACTCGGACACGTAGTCGTCGACAAGCGAAACCTGCGTATTGTCTGCCATTTAGACGTAATCCTCCTCGGTCTCCGCCTGCGCCATCGGCGCGGAGCTGGCCACGCCCATGAGGAACTCGCCGTTCGACTTCGTCTTCTTCAGCTGCTTGATCAGCATGTCGATGGCCTGCTGCGGCTCGAGCGCGGAGAGGATGCGGCGCAGCTTGTGCATGACGCGCGCCTCCTCCGGGCTCATGAGCAGCTCGTCCTTGCGCGTGCCGGACGGGTTGACGTCCACGGCCGGGAACACGCGGCGCTCCGCGATCTTGCGGTCGAGCTTGAGCTCCGCGTTGCCGGTGCCCTTGAACTCCTCGAAGATGACGGTGTCGCCCGCGGAGCCCGTCTCCACCATGGCGGTGGCGATGATGGTGAGCGAGCCGCCCTCCTCGATGTTGCGCGCCGCGCCGAGGAAGCGCTTCGGCGGGTAGAGCGCGTTCGAGTCCACGCCGCCGGAAAGGATGCGGCCCGACGCCGGCGAGGAGTTGTTGTACGCGCGGCCGAGGCGGGTGATGGAGTCGAGCAGAACCACGACGTCCTGGCCCATCTCCACGAGGCGCTTCGCGCGCTCGATGGCCAGCTCCGCCACGGCGGTGTGCTCTGACGGCGGGCGGTCGAACGTCGAGGCAATGACCTCGCCGTTGACGCTGCGCTGCATGTCCGTGACTTCCTCGGGGCGCTCGTCCACGAGCACGACCATGAGGTAGCACTCCGGGTTGTTCGTGGCAATCGCGTTGGCGATGTTTTGCACGATCGTCGTCTTACCGGCCTTCGGCGGGGAGACGATGAGCGCGCGCTGGCCCTTGCCAATCGGCATGACGAGGTCGATCACGCGCGTGGTGAGGATCTTCGGCTCCGTCTCCAGGCGCAGGCGGCGGTTCGGGTACAGCGGGGTGAGCTTGTGGAACTCCTTGCGCGCCTTCGCCGCCTCGGTGGTCTGGCCGTTGACGGTGTCCACGCGCACGACCTGGTTGTAGCTCTTGCGGTTGCGCCCGTTGCCCTGCTGGTGCGCCTGGCCGTTCACGCGGACCTGGCCGGTCACCGCGTCGCCGGAGCGCAGCCCGGACTGGCGCACGAGCTTCTGCGGCACGTACACGTCCGAGGGCGACTGGCGGTAGCCCGTCGTGCGGATGAACGCCGAGCCGTTGTCCTGCACGTCCGCGATGCCGGCAACGTCCTGCAGATCCTCCGGATCGAAGTGCTGCTCGTTGTTGCCGCCGTTGTTGTGGTTGCCGCCCCCGTTGCCCTGGTTGTCGCGGTTGTTGCGGTTCCGGTTGCGACGCCCGCGGCGTCCGCGGCGGCCGCCGCCCTGGTTGTCGTCGTCGTGCTCGTCGCGGTTGTGGTTGCGATTCCGGTTGCGCCCGCCCTGGCCGTCCTGGTTGTTGTCGCGGTTGTCCCGGTTGTCCCGGTCGCGGTTGTCCCGGTTGTCATCGCCGCCGCGCTGCTGCTTCTCGACGCCCTCCGGCTCGCCCCGCCCCTGCTCAGCCATGTCGCGCTGCTGCTCGTCCTGCTGGGAGCGGGCGCGGTTGCGGCGTGCGCGGCGGGCCGCGGAGCGGGATCCGCCGCGGTCCGCATCGTCGCGATCGTCACCCTCGCGAGCGCCCTCGTGCGAGCCCGCGTCCTGCGGCTCGCGGTTGGCGGGCTTGTCGGCGGCCGGCGCGTCGGCGGTCTGCTGCTCCGCGGCAGCCGCGGCCACCTTCTTCGGCACCTGGCCGGTGGTGATCGCCTGGATGAGGTCACCCTTGCGGAGCCCCGAGATACCCTTCAGTCCCTGGTCCGCCGCGAGTTTTCGCAGCTCGGGAAGCTTCATGGCGGCGAGGTCTGCGCCTGCCGCGGTGCCGGTATCGGTCACGTGTGTCCTTTCGTCGCTACGCCGGATGCTGCTCACGCGCCCGCGCGTGCGCGGGGGCGGGCACCGGTAGCGTTCGTGTGCAGTGCGGTCTATCGGGGTGGGCGGTGCTCGTCGTGCGTCGCCCGGCCGGATCTCACGGGCCCGGGAATGCTGCATCCACCCGGCGGCCCGCCGCCACCCTCTGCCCGGGCCATCCCCGGCGGGGTGCGGTTCGCACGATCCACGCAGCAGTGTAGCGCATCGTCCCAGGCGCATTCACCCCGGCACGGCCACGGCCCCGCGCTAACATATCCACCATGCTTTCAACGATGCAGGAAGTGCCGTTCTCCGTCGCCCGCATCCTCGAGTTCGGCTCGACCGCGCACGCCACCACAAAGTGCACGACGTGGCGCGCGGACGGCGCGGAGGAGACGACGTTCGCTGACATCGGCGCCCGCGCCGCAGCGTTCGCGAACGCCCTGCACGACGACCTCGGCATTGACGGCGACCAGCGCGTGAGCACCCTCCTCTACAACTGCGCGGAGCACCTCGAGGTGATGTTCGCGGTCGCCTCGAAAGGTGCGGTGTTCACCCCGCTCAACGTCCAGCTCATGGCGGACCAGATCGCCTACGTGGTCAACCACTCCGAGGCGCAGCTCATCGTCGCCGACCCGCGCCTCGCCGAGAAGCTGGGTACCATCCTTGAGCAGTGCCCGAAGGTGCGGGCGGTCGCGTTCACGGGCGTCGAGCCTCTCGACGCCGCCCGGCAGCACATGCCCGACTCAGTCGCCGTCTACAGCTACGAGCAGCTCCTCGACGGTCGCCCCACCGCCTACCCCTGGCCGGAGCTGCCTGAGAACACCGCCGCCGCGCTCGTCTACTCCACCGCGACCACCGGCGCGCCGAAGGGCGTCGCCTACTCGCACCGCTCCCTCTGGCTCGAGGCGACGGGCCTGCGCGCGACCGATTCGCTCGCCGTCGCCCACGGCGAGACGTTTCTGTGCTGCATCCCCATCTACCACGTGCTCAGCTGGGGCGTGCCGTTCGCGGCGTTTCTCGCCGGCACGCCCCTCGTGTTGCCGGATTCGGACGTCTCGGCGCCCACCCTGGCCAAGCTCATCGCGGGCACGCACCCGCGCGTGGCGCACGGCGTGCCCACGCTGTGGATCCAGCTCATGGTCCACTACCTGCACAACCCGCCGGAGCGCATGAGCCTGCAGGAGATCTTCGTCGGCGGCTCCCCCGCCCCGCCCGCCCTGATCAAGGTGTGGGAGGAGCGCTACGGCGTGGACATCGTGCACTGCTGGGGCATGACGGAGACCTCGACGGTGGGCACGGTGGCGCGCCCGCCCTCAGGCGTGTCCGGCGAGGCGCGCTGGGCCTACCGCATCTCGCAGGGCCGCTTCGCGCCGACGCTGCAGTACCGCGTGGTCAACGACGGCCGGGTCATGGCGTCGAACGACCTCACCCAGGGCGAGATCCAGGTGCGCGGCAACATGGTCGCCGCCGAGTACTACCACTCGCCCACCCAGGAGCCGGGTAAGCTCGCGTCCGCGTTCCGCGGCGAGGCCGTCGACGACGTCCGCGGCCACTTCACGGCCGACGGCTGGCTGCGCACCGGCGACGTGGGCACGGTGACCAACGCCGGGTTCATGACGCTCTACGACCGAGCCCGCGACGTCATCCGCTCCGGCGGCGAGTGGATCTACTCGGCGCAGGTGGAGAACCTCATTATGGAGTCCGACGACGTTGTCGAGTGCGCCGTCATCGGCATCCCCGACCCGAAGTGGGGCGAGCGCCCGCTCGCGGTGACAAAGCTGCTTGCGGGCATCGCAACCGACGAGGCGACCGCGACGCGGCTACGCGAGGGCCTCGCCGACACACTGCCGAAGTGGATGGCGCCGGAGTACTGGACGTTCGTCGATTCCATCGACAAGACGTCGGTGGGCAAGTTCGACAAGAAAGATCTGCGCAAGCACCTCGAGCGCGACGAGTTCGACATCATCACCCTGCCCGGCCCGGGCAGCCGCACCCACGGCGACCCGACCAGCGAACAGGTGCAAGCGATGGAGGTCACACACGACGGGGAAAGTGAAAAATAGCTAGGATGGGGCCATGGCTACCAAACCAAGCATCTTCTCCAGTCCATCCCGCTACGTCCAGGGCCAAAACGCGATCAATGAGCTCGGTACCTACCTCAAACAGCTGGGCACCAACCCGCTTTTGCTTGCCGACGACACCGTGTGGGGCCTCGTCGAAAAGCCACTGACCGACGGCTTCGAATCCGAGGACCTGCCCGTCAACCGCATCGAGTTCGAGGGCTTCGCCACCGCTAAGCGTGTCGACGACCTCGTGGCCACCATCAAGGAACACGACCACGACGTGGTGGTCGGCCTCGGCGGCGGCGCCGCGATCGACTCCGCGAAAGCGGCCGGTTACGAAGCCGGAATCCGCTGGGCCTCCGTCCCCACCGCCGCATCCTCCGACGCCCCGACTTCTACCTTGTCGGTGATCAACACCGACAAGGGTTCCTTCGACGAGTACCGCTTCTTCCCCCGCAATCCGGACCTCGTGCTCATCGACACCCAGCTCGTCGCCGGCGCCCCGGAGCAGTTCCTCATCGCCGGCATCGGCGACGCCCTGGCCACTTGGGTTGAGGCCCGCGCTGCCGCCAAGGGCAACGGCACCACCATGAACGGCGGCCACCCCACCCGCGCAGGCGCCGCGCTCGCGGAGCTGTGCTGGGACATTCTTTGGAACGACGCCTTCGCCGCCCTTGACGCCGTCCGAGCGGGCGTGGTCACCCCGGCCCTCGATGCCGTGGTGGAGGCCAACACGTTGCTCTCCGGCTTGGGCTTCGAATCTGGCGGCCTGGCCGCGGCCCACGCCATCCACGACGGGCTTTCCGCCGCCGAGCAGACCCACGGGTTGCAGCACGGCCAGAAGGTGAACATTGGCACCATCGCCCAACTAATCATGGAAGGCGCCGATACCGACGAGCTCGAGGACTTCATCGAGTTCACCACCCGCGTCGGCCTCCCCACCACCCTCACCGAGGTTGGCATCTCCCCCGACGACACCGACACCCTCGAGGAGATTGCCAAGGCCGCCTGCACCGAGGACGAGACCATCCACAACATGCCGTTCCCGGTTGAGCCGCACCAGGTTGTCGAGGCCCTCCAGGTTCTCGAGACCACCTCCCGCCGCGTCCGCGAGGAGCGAGGTCTCCCCGAACCGAAGCTGTACGTCGCCGATTAGTCCCCTTCTATAAGGCCTCCGTTCTTTGGGGCCGCTGGGCCGCGCATCCATTGCGCGGCCCTTTTTGCTGCCGGCGCAGCCTTCATGATGTAACACCCCGCAAGATTCAAGCCCTGCCGGTACACGCCGGCAGGGCTTCACTTGTGCTGAGGGAGTTTGAAATATTCTTCAGCCCGCTCACCAAATCTCAGGTGGCGACAACCACTTTGAAAAATCGTTCAGCTGCCCGGGCGGATCTCAAGTCTCCATTCCACAGCCTGCCGGCTGAGCCACTAGAGCACAACGCGGACGACGCCACATCAGCACCACCCCACCTGCACAAACACGGCGGCCGAACTATCTTGATCTAGTGGAAACCGGTGACCGGGTTCTAAACAAGCTCCGCGGTGGCGGGGCCAGCCACCTCGAGTTCGATGACACGGAGGCCGGCGGCGCGGGCGTCGTCGAGAAGCGAGGGCTCGACGGCGGTGGTGGTGAGCACCATCGCGGTCGGGCCGGCGCCGGAGAGGTAGGCGGCGTAGCCGCGGTTGCGCAGGCGGTTGACCCACTCGGCGGTGACCGGGAGGACATCGGCGCGGTACGGCTGGTGCAGGCGGTCGCGCGTGCCTTCGAAAAGCAGCTCGGGGTGGTGCTGCAGCGCGGCCGTCATCACCGCGGTGCGCGAGACGTTGAAGCGCGCATCCGTGTGCGTGACGTGGCTGGGCAGCACCTTGCGCACCGCGTTCGTCGAGGCGTGGAAGTCCGGCACGAGCGCGACAGCGTGGATCGACTCGTCGACGGGGATGCGCACGGCGCGGTACGACGGCTTCGAGCGGCCGTCGACCGGGATATCGGTCCAGGACACCACCGCGCCGCCGAGGGCGGTGGCGCCGGCGTTGTCGGGGTGGCCCTCGAACTCGCTGGACAGCTGCACGATCGCGTCGTGGTCGAGGGGCGAGCCGGCGAGCGCGTTCGCGGCGACGACGCCCGCGACGGCAGCCGCAGCGGAAGACCCGAGTCCGCGCGACTGCGGGATCGAGTTGTGGCACACAACCCGCAGCCCCGGAGCGGAAACGTCAGCGGCGGCAAGCCCTGAGTTAATCGCCTTCACAACCAAGTGGGAGGAATCACGCGGAAGGTCATCGGCGCCCTCGCCGAAGATCTCCACCTCGAGGCCGGACTCGGTGACCTCGACCTCGACGGTGTCGTAGATGCTCAGCGCGAGGCCGAGGGTGTCAAATCCGGGGCCGAGGTTCGCGGTCGAGCCCGGGACGGTGACCTTGACTTTCAGGCCCACCTGCAGATCGGTTGCCATGGTGGCTCCTTTTCTACGCGTCCAGCCGGATGACGGAGTTGACGGAGAGCACATCGTCGTGGCCCGTGAGCTGGTCCACGATCGCGTGGAGGTCCTGCTCCCGGGCGGCGTGGGTGACCACGATGAGGTGCGCCTCGTCGCCCGACACCTCCTGGCGCACCGCGGAGAGCGAGATGCCGGCCGCGGCGAAGCGCTTCGTCAGGTTCGCGAGCACGCCGACGCGGTCGTTGACCGTCATGTTGATGTGGTAGCGGGTGGTCACCTCGCCGAACGGGACGACCGGGTAGTCCGCGTACGGGTTCTCCGCCGGGGCGCGGCCGCCGTGCACCTTGTTGCGCGCAGCGCCGACGAGGTCGCCGAGGACCGCGGACGCGGTGGGCGCGCCGCCCGCGCCGTTGCCGTAGAACATGAGCCGCCCGGCCGCCTCCGCCTCGACGAAGATGGCGTTGTAGCTCTTGTCCACGCTGGCCAGGGGGTGCTCGTTGGGCACGAGCGTCGGGTGTACGCGGGCGTTGATGCCGGTGGTGTTGCCTTCGGCGTCGATAAGCCTCTCGCAGATCGCGAGCAGCTTGATCGTCTGGTCGGACTGCTTGGCGGCCTCGATGTCGTCCGAGGTGACGTGGGTGATGCCCTCGCAATAGACGTCGTCGAACGTGACGCGGGTGTGGAAGCCCATCGAGGCGAGGATCGCGGCCTTCGAGGCGGCGTCGTGGCCCTCGACGTCTGCGGTCGGGTCCGCCTCCGCGTAGCCCAGGCGCGTCGCCTCCGCGAGCGCCTCCTCGTAGCTCGCACCCGTGGACGCCATCGCGTCGAGGATGAAGTTCGTCGTGCCGTTCACGATGCCGGAGATGCGCTGCACCTGGTCGCCCGCGAGCGAGCGGCGCAGCATGCCCACAACCGGGATCGCGGCGGCGACGGCGGCCTCGTAGTAGAGGTCCACCCCGGCCGCGTTCGCGGCGTCCGCGAGCTCGGAGCCGTGCGCCGCGACGAGCGCCTTATTCGCGGTGACCACGGACTTGCCGGCGCCCAGCGCCTCGAGCACGAGCTCGCGCGGGTAGTCGATGCCGCCGATGAGCTCGACGACGATGTCTACGTCGTCGCGCGTGACCAGCTCGCGCGCATCCCCGGTCAAGTATAAGCCCTGGACTTCGGGGGCATCTTTGTGCTTCTCGACGTCCGAGACCGCCACCCCGCGCACCTCGATCGGGCTGCTAATCCGCTGCTCGAGGTTGTCCGAGAATTCGCCGAGCAGGCGCAGCACCTCCGTGCCGACGGTGCCCTTGCCCAGCACCGCGATGCCGACCGGGGTGCCGATGCCCTTGCCCGGGTAATTGCCGTTGAAGCCCTCTGCGCTGGCCGAAGTCATAGTCGTTGTGCTCCCTGGTGTGTCCGGTCCGTGCCCGGGGTCGTGTATGAACAGCTTGGTCTACTATCGCCTAATTCCGGGCCCACGCGCAATTAATATTCTCGCGCGAGCAGGTCCTCGACCGTCTCCCGGCGCACCATCGGCGTGACCTCGCCGCCGCGCACGCTCACGATTGCGGGGCGGCCGAACGCGTTGTAGTTCGACGCCATGGAGTAGCAGTACGCGCCCGTCGCGGCGAGCGCGATGAGGTCGCCCGGCGCGATGTCGTCGGGCCACGTGGCGTCCTCGACGAGGATGTCGCCGGACTCGCAGTGCGAGCCGACAAGGCGCGTCGCCGTCGGGGCGCCGTCGGTGAAGCGGTTGACCACGCGGGCGTCGTAGAGCGCGCCGTAGAGCGCGGGGCGGATGTTGTCGCTCATCCCGCCGTCGACGGCGATGTAGCGCCGCGAGGTGGTGTACGAGGTGTCCACGTCCTTGATCACGCCCGCGGAGTACACCGTCACCGCGGACGGCCCGGCGATGGCGCGGCCCGGCTCGACGACGACGGTGGGCGCGGTGATGCCAAGCTCGTCGGCGACGTCCTGCACCGCGGCCAGGAGGTCCTTCGCCACGGCGGCGACGTCAAGGGGCGACTCCCCCGGCATGTACGCGATGCCGTAGCCGCCGCCGAGGTCGAGGTAGCCGAGCGCCACCCCGCGGGTCTTCCAGATCTCCGCGTAGAGGCCGAGCACGCGCTCGGCGGCGAGCTTGAAGCCTTCCGCGTCGAAGACCTGCGAGCCGACGTGGCAGTGCAGGCCGGTAAGTTCGAGCCACTCCGACTCGATCGCCTCGGTGGAGGCGGCGAGCGCGTCCCCGGTGGCCAGCGAGATGCCGAACTTCTGATCCTCGTGGCTGGTTGCAATGAACTCGTGCGTGTGCGCGTCCACGCCGGGCTTGACGCGGACGAACACGTCCTGCGTCACGCCCGCCTCGCGCGCCACGGCCTCGAGCTGGCGCAGCTCCTGGCGTGAGTCGATGACCACGTGGCCCACTTTCGACTCCACGCACAGGCGCAAGAACGCCTCCGACTTGTTGTTGCCGTGGACGGTGATGCGCTCCGGCGGGAAGCCGGCGGCCAGCGCGATGCGCAGCTCGTTCTCGCTGGCCACGTCGAGCGCGAGGCCCTCCTCGTCCACCCAGCGGGCGACGCGGCGGGTGAGAAACGCCTTCGAGGCGTAGTGCACGTTCGCCGGCGCACCGAACGCGGCGGCCATGTCGCGACAGCGGGAGCGGAAGTCGTCCTCGTCGACGACGATCACCGGCGTGCCGTACTCCGCCGCGATCTCCGGCAGCGGGACCCCGGCGATGGTGACCACGCCGTCCTCCTCGCGCTTCGCGCAGCGCGGCCAGACGTGGGCGGGCAGGTCGTTAAAGTCGCCGTCGTCCGTCTCGTACGGCGTGGAGATGAAGACGGTCATTTACATCCGCTCCGGAGCGCTCACGCCGATCAGGCCGAGGGCGTTCGCGACGACCTGGCGCGAGGCCATGGCGAGCGCGAGGCGGGAGGTGTGGATCGGCTCCGCGTCCTCGCCCGCCTTGGGCAGGATCTGGCACGCGTCGTAGAACTTGTGGAACGCGCTCGCGAGCTCCTCGGTGTAGCGGGCGATGCGGTGCGGCTCGCGCAGCTCGGCCGCGGCGCGCACGACCGCCGGGTACTCGCCGAGCGTGCGGATGAGGTCGCCCTCCTTCTCGTGCGTGAGCAGCGCCAGGTCCGGGTCGACGTAGGACACGCCCGCGTCGATGGCCTTGCGCTCGATGGAGCACAGGCGCGCGTGCGCGTACTGCACGTAGTAGACGGGGTTGTCGCTCGACTGCTTCGTCCACAGGTCGAGGTCGATGTCCAGCGTGGAATCCACCGAGGAGCGCACGAGCGAGTAGCGCGCGCCGTCGACGCCAATGGCGTCCACGAGGTCGTCGAGCGTGATCACGGTGCCGGCGCGCTTGGACATCTTCACGGCCTGGCCGTCGCGCACGAGGTTGACCATTTGGCCGATGAGCACCTCCACCGCGCCCGCGTTGTAGCCGAGCGCCTGGGCCGCCGCCTTGAGGCGCGCGATGTAGCCGTGGTGGTCCGCGCCGAGCATGTAGATGGCCAGCGTGTGGCCGCGGTCGAACTTGTCCGCCACGTACGCGATGTCGCCGGCGATGTAGGCCGCGTCCCCGTCGGACTTGATCACCACCCTGTCCTTGTCGTCGCCGAAGTCCGTCGAGCGCAGCCACCACGCGCCCTCGGCCTCGTAAAGGTTGCCGTTGTCCTTCAGCGTCGCCACGGCCTTGTCCACCGCGCCGGACTCGAAGAGCGAGTTCTCGTGGAAGTACACGTCGAAGTCCACGCCGAAGTCGTGCAGCGAGGCCTTGATCTGGTCGAACATCATCTCCACGCCCGCGGCGCGGAAGGTCTCCTGCACCTCCGCGTCGGTGCCCTCGAGCGCGTGCGGCTGCTTCTCGACGACCGCCTGGGCGATCTCCTTGATGTAATCGCCGCCGTAGCCGTCCTCCGGGGTGGCCTCCCCCTTCGCCGCGGCGACAAGAGAGCGGGCGAAGCGGTCGATCTGCCCGCCGTGGTCGTTGAAGTAGTACTCCCGGGTTACCTGCGCACCGGACGCCTCGAGCACGCGGCCGAGCGAGTCGCCCACCGCGGCCCAGCGGGTGCCGCCGAGATGGATCGGGCCCGTCGGGTTCGCCGAGACGAACTCGAGGTTGATCTTCTCGCCGGCGTAGAGGTCGGAGCGGCCAAAGCGCTCGGCCTCCGCGAGCACCTTCGCCACCAGCTCGCCCTGGGCGCCAGCGGCGAGGCGGAGGTTGATGAAGCCGGGGCCGGCGACCTCGGCGGAATCCACCGCCGCGTCCGCCGCGAGCTCCTCCGCCAGCCAGCCGGCGAGCTCGCGCGGGTTCGTGCCCGCCTTCTTCGCCACCTGCAGCGCGATGTTCGTGGCGTAGTCGCCGTGCTCCGGGTTGCGGGGCCGCTCGACGGTGACGGTGTCGGGGACGACGGAGGCGTCGAGGTCGTGGGCCTCAAGGACGCGGGTGGCGGCCTGTTTCACGGTGGTGGCAAGTTCTGCTGGCGTCATGGGGCACCAGTCTAAAACAACCGCCGACACGGGCACTTTTGGGCTGACGGTGGCGGCGCGAAGCGACGTCGACACGCCATATGCCTTAAGTCACACCAATGAATTTTCGCTTCGCTTTTCACTTTTCGCGCCCACCTGGCATATTTATTCCCGTCGTTTCCCGTACACCGACTCGAAAGAGCTCACCCATGGATCAATTCCAAGTCTTCACCGACGCGATCGGCGGCAGCGTCGGCCTGTCGGCGCTCGTGTCCACACTCCCGCTGCTGACGTTCTTCATCATGCTGCTGGGCTTCAAGGCCCGCGCGCACACCTCAGGCGCGGTCGCGCTCGTCGTGGCCATCCTCGTCGCTATCTTCGGCTTCAACATGCCCACCGGAATGGCGATCTCCTCGGCGTTCCGCGGCGGCCTGTTCGGCCTGTTCCCCATCGTCTTCGTCATCCTCACGGCGATCTGGTTCTACCAGATCACGGTGGCCTCGGGCCGCTTCGAGGATCTGCGCCTCGTCTTCGACAAGATGGGCAACGGCGACGTGCGCATCCAGGCGATGCTCATCGCGTTCTGCTTCGGCGGCCTGCTTGAGGCGCTCGCCGGCTTCGGCGCCCCGGTCGCCATCACCGCGACCATGATCCTCGCGCTCGGCATCCCGCCGCTCAAGGCCGCCACCGTCGTGCTCCTGGCCAACACCGCCCCCGTGGCCTTCGGCGCGGTGGGCATCCCGATCGCCACCGCCGGCGAGGTCGGCGGCCGCACCACAGAGCAGACGGAGAACATCGCCGCGATCATCGGTAACATCACGCCGATCCTCGCGTTCTTCATCCCGTTCATCATCGCCTTCATCATCGACGGCAAGCGCGGCATGCGCGAGACCGCCCCGGCGGCGTTCACCATCGGCCTTACTTTCGGCCTCGCCAAGTGGGCAACCTCCCACTACTTCGCGTACCAGCTCACCGACGTCGTCGCCTGCATCGTCGCCCTCGGCGCCGCGTTCGTGCTGCTGCGCTCCTGGCGGCCGAAGGGCGTGCCGGAGATGCGCGAGCGCCTCCAGCTGCCCGCCCACACCGACACGGCCGAGCTGCCGGGCAACCGCGTGTGGATGGCGCTGCTTCCGTACGCCGTCGTCGTGGTCATCTTCGGCCTGGCCAACCTGGGCAGCACCATCCCGGACTGGCTGAACAAGTTCAAGATCTCCTTCCCGTGGCCGGGCCTGGACGGCAAGCTGCTCGATTCCGCCGGCAACCCGGTGAACACCGACTACAGCTTCGCGTGGATCAACAACCCCGGCACCCTGCTGGTCATCTCCGGCCTCATCGTCTCCGTGATCTACATGATGTTCGACGAGAACGGCCGCTACCCGCTCACGTGGGGCCAGGTGGGCAAGGAGTTCACGGACACCGTGTGGAAGATGCGCTGGTCCGGCCTAACCATCGTGCTCGTCCTCGCGCTGGCGTACGTGATGAACTACTCCGGCCAGACCGTGACCATTGGCGAGTTCTTCGCCAACCTCGGCCCCGCGTTCGCCTTCTTCTCCCCGGTGCTCGGCTGGGTCGGCGTCGCCGTGACCGGCTCCGACACGTCCGCGAACGCACTGTTTGCCAACCTGCAGGTGACCGCCGCGGAGAACCTCGGCCTCAACCCGGACCTGCTGCTCGCGGCGAACACGACCGGCGGCGTCGTGGGCAAGATGATCTCCCCGCAGTCCCTCGCCATCGCCGCCACGGCGGTGAATATGGAGGGCCAGGAATCCGAGATTTTCAAGAAGGTCGTCGGCTGGTCCTTCGGCCTCCTCCTCGCCGTCTGCGTGATAGTGTTCCTTCAGTCGAACGTCTTGAGCTTCATGGCTCCGGTCGTCCCGTAATCGACTCAAGCTTGCGGAGCGCCCGAGGTCTCGTTGAGGCCCCGGGCGCTTCGCATTTCCCTGTGATTCCACGAATTGAGGAGCCCGACTATGCGAGTAGCCCTGTTTTCTACTTGTATCGGCGACGCCCTGTTCCCGGACGCGCACAAGGCCTCGGCCATCGTGCTGTCGCGTCTGGGCTACGACGTTGTCTTCCCTGAACAACAAACCTGCTGCGGCCAGATGCACGTGAACACCGGTTACAAAGAGCAGGCCATCCCGATCATCGAGACCTACGTCGACGCCTTCGCCGACCCGTCCATCGATTACGTCGTCGCTCCCTCCGGCTCCTGCACCGGCGCCGTACGCGAGCAGCACGTCGAGCTCGCCGAGCGCTTCGGGTCCAAGGCGCTTGTCGACGGCGCGAAGATCGCCGCGAAGAAGACCTACGACCTCTCCGAGTTCATCGTCGACGTCGCCGGCACCTACGACGTGGGCGCGTTCTTCCCGCACCGCGTCACCTACCACTCCTCCTGCCACTCCCTGCGCTTTATCAAGGTGGGCGAGCGCCCGAAGGAGCTGCTGCGCCACGTCGAGGGCCTCGAGCTTGTGGACCTGCCGAACGCCGAGGAGTGCTGCGGCTTCGGCGGCACCTTCTCCGTGAAGATGCCGGAGGTGTCCTCCGCGATGGTCTCCGACAAGGTGCGCCACATCAAGGACACCCAGGCGGAGTATGTCACCGCGGGTGACTCCTCCTGCCTCATGAACATCGGCGGCGCACTCTCGCGCCAGCACCAGGGCATCCGCTCCATCCACATGGCGGAGATCCTGGCCTCCACGAAGGAGCACCCGCTGACCCCGACGTCCGCGGTGTACAAGAAGGAGAAGATGCTGTGAAGGTCGCACTCGGTCACCCCACGATGCCGCCGTACGCCAACGGCCCGTCCCACCTGCGCGGCAAGGAGAAGTTCCAGAAGGCCGCGCACCACGAGCTGAACAATGTGACCAAGCGTCGCAACTACCAGTACGCCACCACGACGATTCGCGTGAAGCGCCAGAACGTCGTCGACGAGCTGGACGACTGGCAGCAGCTGCGCGAGGCCGGCTCCACCATCAAGCGCTCCGTCGCGGCGAACATGCCCGAGCTGCTCGAGCAGTTCGAGCAGAACGTCACCGCCCGCGGCGGCCACGTGCACTGGGCGCGCGATTCCAAGGAAGCCAACGAGATCATCCAGGACCTGATCAAGGCCACCGGCGAGAAAAAGGTGGTCAAGATCAAGTCGATGGCCACCCAAGAGATCGCCCTGAACGAGGAGCTGGAAAAGGCCGGCATCTTCGCCCAGGAGACGGACCTGGCCGAGCTCATCGTCCAGCTCGGCGAGGACTTCCCCTCCCACATCCTCGTGCCGGCGATCCACCGCAACCGCGCCGAGATCCGCGACATCTTCGTGGCCAAGATGCCGAACACCGACGAGTCGCTCCAGCCGAACCCGGCTGAGCTCGCCGAGGCATCCCGCGAGTTCCTGCGCCAGCAGTTCCTGGAGGCCAAGGTGGCCATCTCCGGCTGCAACTTCGGCTGCGCCGATACCGGCACCGTCTCCATCGTCGAGTCCGAGGGCAACGGCCGCATGTGCCTCACCCTGCCGGAGACGCTGATCACCGTCATGGGCATCGAGAAGCTCCTGCCCTCCTTTGACGACCTCGGCGTATTCCTGCAGCTGCTGCCGCGCTCCTCCACCGGCGAGCGCATGAACCCCTACACCTCGCTCTGGTCCGGCGTGACCGAGGGCGACGGCCCGCAGAACTTCCACATCGTCCTGCTGGACAACGGCCGCACCGCCGCGATGTCCAACGAGATCGGCCGCGAGGCGCTCAAGTGCATCCGCTGCTCCGCGTGCCTCAACGTCTGCCCGGTCTACGAGCGCGCCGGCGGCCACTCCTACGGCTCGACGTACCCGGGCCCGATCGGCGCGATCCTCACCCCGCAGCTCACCGGCATCGACTCCTCCGAGGACCCGAACGGCTCCCTGCCGTACGCGTCTTCGCTGTGCGGCCGCTGCAACGAGGTCTGCCCGGTGAAGATCCCGATCACGGACATCCTGCTGGAGCTGCGCTACCAGAAGGCGAAGAACGAGCCGAACCACGTGGAGAAGGCAGCCTTCGCCTCCCTCGCCCAGGTGTGGGGCCACAGCGGCGCCTGGGACAAGCTGGTGCGCATGGTCGCCCTCGGTCGCGTCCTCGGCGGGTTCAACGGCAAGATCGAGACCATGCCGCCGCCGATTTCCGGCTGGACCGAGTACCGCGACGTCGCGGTGCCGCCGAAGAAGTCCTTCCGCCAGTGGTGGGGCTCTGAGGAGGCCGAGCGCCTGCTCGCCGAGGCCCGCGTCGAAGGCGTCCCGCAGGGCCAGGACGTGAACACCAAGCGTTTCGAGGAGGAAAAGAAGTGACCACCCGAGTAACCGGCACCGCCGGCAACGCTGGCTCCCCCGCCCGCGACACCCGCAACGAGGACGCGAAGCGCGAGATTCTCAAGCGCATCCGCGACGCGCAGCAGCTCTCCGAGGTGCCCGAGCACGTGGAGATCGTGCGCGAGTACCGCACCACCTCCGACCTGTCCGGCGAGGAGCTCCACGAGCTGCTCGTGGACCGCCTCATCGACTACAAGGCCGACGTGGTGGAGACCACGGAGGCGACCCTCGGCGAGGACATCGTCCGCGTGCTCAACGACCGCAACTGCTCCAACGTGGTCTACGCCCCGGGCCTCGACGAGTCCCTCTTCGCCGGCTTCGGCGGCACGGTGCGCCCGGATTCGAACGACACCGACCCGCGCTCGCTCGGCGAGGCCGACGCGGTGGTCACCGACTCCCACGTCTCCTCCGCCCAGACCGGCACCATTGTGCTCGAGTCCGGCGACGTGTGTGGCCGCCGCGCGCTGTCCCTGGTGCCGGACCGCCACATCTGCATCGTGCGCCCGGACACCGTGGTCTACGGCGTGCCCGAGATGATCGCCCGCGTCAACCCGGAGCGCCCGGCGACGATGATCTCCGGCCCGTCCGCGACGTCCGACATCGAGCTCGTGCGCGTCGAGGGCGTGCACGGCCCGCGCGACCTCATCGTCATGGTTGTGAAGTAACCGCCTGACAACACGAAACGGCCGGTCCCTTGCGGGGCCGGCCGTTTCGCTGTCATTGTTTCCCGTGTCACGCCGTTCCCGCGGCGTGCACCAATGATTATGGGGCACCGTCGTTGAGAATCCATGGGGTGAGCCTGGGAGTCCGCCGAATGTTGGTTCCCCATTTCCTCCCCCTCGCAGTTGCGTATCGACGCCCTCCGGACCCCCACGCCAAACCCCTCACCGAACACCCCTCGCGCGCCCCCAAGCAATTTCTTCGGTGGGTATACCGGGTGCTACCCTTAGATCCATTGTCTTCGTAGCTCAGTGGATTAGAGCATCGGTTTCCGGTACCGAAGGTCGCAGGTTCGAATCCTGTCGGGGACACCATTTTTTTTGGGGGGGTTTCACGAAACTGTTCCAATCTTTTCACGAAACCCCGCGCCGGCCGAAGGAAAACGGCCGCGAACACAAAAATGACCCGCTCCGTTCGTTCGGAGGGGTCATTTTTCTCTTCTAAAGCGCCGTTCCTGCTCGGGTTGTCGCGCCGCATTGTTTAGGAGCGCGGACCCAGCGGGGAAGAGTTTCCGTACTCATTCCGAGCTCGCCGGCGATGCAGAATTCCGCATCGCGAGACGTGTGAGGGTCAGCTTGCCCGTGCAGCACAAGTTCGATGGCGCGCTACTGAACTCAGGGGTGTACTTCGAGGGAGTATGTAGGGTTCCTTTTCCAAATTCCCGCTCTCTACTAATCCCGTGGCGAACCAGTAGTGGCGCGTGCACTCGGAGGCTGTGGCTTCGTTCAACTGGTGGCGCGGTTTTTGCAGCGCTCCATGGCGGTCTTATTGCTGCGATCACACAGGACTGGCTGCGGGTAGCTGTTGGGGTCTGAACCGAGAGGGGTACGCCCGGTCGGGGCCGTTTGGAACACTGCCGCTGCGTCAAAGCCCGAAGGCTCCGCCGCTGACGAGGATCACGATGCCGAGGCCGATGAGAACGACGGGAAAGAGGATGTCCTCCCAGCGTTCGAGCACTTCCGCGATCGGGGGGCGGGTGGCGACGAACTTTGCCAGGGCCACCAAGACCGCCACGAGCGCGAGGAAGATAACGCAGTAGGCGACTACTGCGAGAGGTTCCACGCTGAGGAATACAGGGGTGTAGACGCCGATGTTGTCGCCGCCATTGGCAAAAGTGACGCCTGCGACTGTCCCTACGCCGACCTTCTTGCCGGAAACCTTGGCCTCGTCGTCATCGTCGTCATCGTCTCCGCGCCAGGCCTCCCATGCGGCCCAGAGGCCGATGCCCAGAGGGATGAGACCAAAGTATGGAATAGCTGCCGGGGGCAGAAATGCTCCGGCGCCGACGGCCACAAGGATCGCGGCGACGAGGATGCCGGCAAATCCGAGGTACTGGCCGGCCAAAATACGGGCGGTGGTGCCGCTCTGGCCTGCCCCTCGCGCGAAGAAGAGGGAGAGCACGATGATGTCGTCGATGTTGGTAGCTGCGAACAGGCCTATCGCCTGCAAGACCGTGGTGAGGATCATGCGCCCTCCCCAGCTACGTCGCATCCGGGAAGCGAGCAAGCGGGATCGATGCACGGGGCGTCTTCGTCTACTGCGAGGATGGCATCGACCAGTGTCGTCAGCGCCTGCGCCAGGTGCGGATCGGCAATCTCGTATCGTGTCCGACGACCCTCGGGCTCGGAGACGACGATCCCGCAATCGCGCAGGCATGCCAGGTGGTTGGACACATTCGAGCGTGTCAGGTCCAAAGCTCGAGCCAGTTCCGTCGGGTAAGCGGGATGGTCGAGCAGGGTCAAGATGATCCGCGATCGAGTGGGATCGGCCAGTGCACGACCCAGGCGGTTCATCACGTCGAGACGCGAAGCAATAGTCAGCATGAACTGAACTATACAGCGAGCACTGAACCTGTCAGAGACGTCCTAGCCTCAACCGAACCTCGTACCCCTGTGGTTGTTTGTTTAGACCACGTAGATGGTAGCGGTGTGGTGGCTTTCTGGTAGCGCCCGCGTGGGTTTGTGGTAGCAGTGCCCCCACGCGGGATGTTGCTCTATTGGTTGGGGGTCAGTCGCATGTTTTCTCCTTCGATGGTGATGATTTCGGCGCCGGCGACGAGGCGGTTGAGGATGGATTCGGCAATTACGGCATCCGGGATGGATTTGTACCACTCGTCCGGGGTGAACTGCGATGTCACGATGGTCGCTCCGCGGCCTTCACGCTCAGCGAGGATGTTGAGCAGCTGGTGCGCGGTGAGTGTGTCGATGGGTGTAGTCAGGAAGTCATCGAGGACTAACACGTCGGTGTTGTGCAACTCGGTGAGAAACGTCATCCGCTCTGGATCAGCTGGCGTGAGCACGGCGAGGTGGTTGGCTAGGGTGTCGGTGCGGAAAAACGTTGCGGAGTAGTCCTTGCGGCACGCCGCGGTGAGCAATGCAAGTGCGAGGTAGGTTTTGCCGACTGAGGATTTGCCCAGGATGACAATGTTTTGGGTGTTTTGGCACCATTGGCAGTGAGCGAGTCTGCTGATTTGCTCTTTGTTGATGGTGCGGCCGGGCGCGTAGGTGATGTCTTCGACGCAAGCATCGGGATTTGGCGATCGGGATGCTTTGAGTAGTTTGGCAACCCGCCTTTCGCGTTTGGCCGCGACCTGTTTGTCGATGGCGTAGAGGATTTTGTCGGAGAAGCTCCAGTCGTCGAAATCGGGGTTGTGGGCGATGTCGATAACGGTTTGCCCGAACGCGGTCATCCTCAAGTCGGTGAACACCGGCAGGATCGACTCGTCAAGGAAACGCGCGTTTGCTGAAGCTGGCTGTGGGGTCGTTTGGGTGGGCATGGTTAGTGGGGGCCTTTCTTGGTGAGGTTGTCGAGGCTGAACTGGGCCGCGCCGCCTAGGAAGGCGCCTGCGGTATCGCGCGCGGATGGTTGGGGTGTATCTGTGTCCGCTTGTGGCGGGGTGAACGTAGCTGCGGGTGGCACAGGCCCAGTGGGTCGTGTGGCGGCTTCTTTGTGCACGATGGCCATCATGGTTTTCACCGCGGTATATGTCACCGCCCTGCGTGCACCGGTGGTGTCGACGAGGCGTTGGCAGGCTTTCTCGAGGATGATCTTGTTGGCGTGTTTGCCCATGTTGAGCACGTTGCGGCACGACTGGTACGCCTGGGCTGGGATCGGTTTCGACGCGATGAGTTCGTCGATGACATGGGCGGTGGCGGGGCCAATCTTCGCGGCTTCGCGCAGGAAGTACTCTCTCGTCCACAACCCGCGCGTTTGACCTATGTCGGTGGGGATGTGGTCATTATCGGTGACATATACCCCACGCGCCTGCGCGACCTGGTGGCAGGCGACGCGCTCACCGGAATCGAACACACATAGTGTGTCCCCGGTGATGCGCACATCCACGATCCGCCCGGCGACCTGCTTGGGTACCGAGTAATGGGCCCCATTGACTGTGATGTGCAAATCTGGGGCGACTTTGGCGCGTTTCCACTCGGTGCGCTGCCAGGGCGTGTCCGGTAGCGCACCGAGGAACTCGCGTTCATAGGTATCAAACACTTCGCGTCGACTGTGCTGTTGGCCTCGAAACGGAGTGGCGGTGTTGATCTCGTCGACCAGTTCGCGGATGCGGGCGTTGAGCTCGTCGCAATCGACGCATTGGTGGTCCGCCAGGGCGTGGATGACTTTCTGGGTGATGATTTTCACCCCAGCTTCCACACTTGCCTTGTCCTTGGGCCGCTTCGCCCTTGTCGGCAGGGCGGCGGTGTTGTAGTGCTCCAGAAACTCCTCGTAGGTGGAATTGACCTGCCGGTTGCGGTCAGCTGCACTGATCGCGTTCGATGCAGTGGAGGCGTTATCAGGCACGATAACCTCGGCGATCCCACCGAAGTACTCGAACGCTTGCCTATGCGCATCCAGCCACGCATCTTGGCGTTCGTTCGGGCACGCCACGGCAAACAGCATCCCCGAATACGGCAGCGACGCCACGAACACGCTGAGCTTGACACCTTGCCCGCCAAGGGGGTCGAACAGGCGCATTTTCGTTCCCGCCCAGTCCACCTGCATGGTATGGCCGGGAGCATGGGTGATTCTGGCGGTCACGCCCCTGGTATCAACATGCTGGGCCACTAACTGGCGGAAGCGCTCGTAGCTGTAATACCTCCGCCCCGCCCCGGCAGGTGTGGCGGTGTAGCGACCCCACAACACCTGCAATGTCACCTTGTTGCGGCCGGTGCGGGCTTTGACCACGGCCTCAAAATCAATCGGGACGAAATCACCCTGGCCGCTGCTGCGGCCGTCGACGAACATGGCATCGAGTTCGTCGATGGTCAAGCCTTCAACCTGCTCAACCGTTGTAAACCCATGAGAGCGAAGTACGGTGTTCGCCCGGGAAATCGCCCGGTGGGAACACCCGAGTTGGTTCTCAATCTCACGGTATGAACGCTGTTGAATCAACAGCTTCATCACCGCTTTGTAATCCGTCATCGGCGGACTCCTTCCGGTAATCGACCGCACCCTTTTGATGCGGCCACCAGAAAGCGTCATGCAACACCGACCAACCCGCTACCGGAAACTCACCAAACCGCTACCGGAAAGTCACCACGGTGCTACCAAATACAAGGTCTTAACACACGCTTTCAGCGGTTTTCAACGACATATACAACTCGCTTTCATAAATTGATATGGGGTGGGAATAAAAAAGTGAGCGCCAGCTGTGCGGGCGCTCACTAAGACGATGATTGAGAAGTGGGTCAGAGTTAAGGCAGCAGGGTGTGTTCGATGCCGTCTAGGATCACATCGATGACGAGGTCGTAGTATTCCTCGGACATCGCTTCTTCTTCATCAAGGTGTGAGAGAGGCTCCAGGTAAGAGTTGACAATACTGGTCAGTCCAACAGATTGAGCCATCATAGGCTCAAGCCTGACAAGCATTTCGTGCAGGTTGTGGTGAGGTTGGATTTGATTGGATGCGCGCAGGTTTCTCGCTCCGATCGTGTGGATGATCGAGTTCGCGATAATTGTGTAGGCCACAGGCGAATTGTCACCAAACCCAGCTTCTTGTAGTTTGGCCCAGGCTCCATCGATCATCGGCAAAAACTGTTCAGTGAACTTGCCCCGCGCGAACCTGTCGGTAATCCCTGGATATGCTAACAATGCGGGGCGTAGATTGTGAGCCATAGCTCGAAACCAGGCTTTCCATTCAAGGTCCGGGTCGGGAACTTCAATCCCGACACATACCCGGTCTACAACAGCATCACAAATGGCTTCCTTGTTTGGAAAATAATGATAAATCACTGAGGGAACCACGCCCAGTTCACGGGCAATGTCCCGTACTGACCATCCCTCAACGCCACTGATCGCGCTTAACTGTACAGCTTGTTTGACAATCAGCTCGCGTGATAGCCCAGCCCTTCGCCCCGTTAGCACAGTGTTCATAAGGTGACCCTTAACTTATTCCTTGACCCTTACTAGAACACCATTCTACAATATCCCTAAGTGAAACAGTGTTCTAGTAATGGAGTGTAGTGATGCCTGACCCTCGTAGTAATAAGCCGACACAGAGTTCTATTGATCCAGGAGCGCAAGCGAACCTGGTAGTGGGAATCGTTTTTCTCGCCTTTATGGGGCAAATGATTCTCAATCCGATCATCGCGCCACTGTCACGACAGATGGGATTGCGGGAATGGCATATTGGCGCCACTATCTCTTTGGCAGCGATTGTACTAGCGAGCTTGAGTGCTTATTGGGGGCGAGCTTCCCAACGTGTCGGCGCTAAACGTGTACTCGCTGCCGGGCTTGTGATCGCGATCATCGCTTTGAGCGCCTTCGGTATTGTCTCCTACCTGGGGATGAACCAGGTAGTTGGCGGTGTCGGACTAGTTTTTGGTGTTGTGATCACTCGTGGTTTGCTCTATGGCGGAGGGATTTCAGCGATCGCCCCGACCGCGCAAGCCCACCTGGTCACGCATGCTGCCAGCGAGAACGGGCGGGTAAAAGCACTGGGCATGATTGGAGCGGCTCAAGGGATGGCCTCCATTGTTGGAGGTGTTACTGGAGGTGTGTTAGCCGCTGCTGGTGGCCTGCTCTTGCCCTTGGTGGTCATGCCCGTTGTGATGGTGATTGGTCTGGTTGTTCTCTTGGTGAGTTTCGCACCTCAAAGCCAAGGGCAACTTTTTGCAAAGCCTCAACGGATTCGCTTCACTGATCCGCGTGTAGCTCCCTGGCTAGCAACTGGTCTGGTGATGTTTCTTGTGTTTTCTTCTGTTGCTACGATTTTTGGATTCACTGTTCAAGACCGCTTCGCCCTGTCGGCAACTGCGACCGCAGGTATTTCCGCGATTTACCTGACCATCATGGGCGTGACCATGATCATTGCCCAAGCGGTGATTGCTCCAAAGACAGGGTGGGGAGCAGCGAAGCTTTTACGTACTGGCCTGACCATTACACTAGTTGCAACTGTGCTCATTTGGCCTACCTCCTCGCACGCTTTACTGGTTGTCGGGTGTATCGTGCTGGGGGTAGGTATGGGACTGGCGATGCCCGGGTACAACACTGGCCCAACGTTGAAGATGAGTGCAGATGAGCAAGGCGCAGTGGCTGGCATCATTAACGCTAATAATGGGTTGGCGTACGCGATTGCCCCGCTGGCTTCGACCGCCCTTTACGGGTGGAACCCGCTGGCACCCTTCGCCGTCTGTATCGCCTTGATTGCAGTGGTCGTCATCTACGCCCACACCGCACCCGCACTACGCCAATAACTATGAGCGTGCCTGAAGTAGCCGTTCCATCACGTTATCCGCAGGAGTCGGCCCCGAGTAGTCCACCAGCGAGTTGGCTTTGACCACATCGAAAATCTCGTACCAGAGCGTATTCGCCTGCTTGCTAAACGACTGAGACATGGCCACGAATGGGGACGCGATAGCCGCCCCCGTGGTCGGATGCTTACCCAACAGGCCAAAATCGGAGATTGCTTCTTCGCATTGAATGAACCGAGCAAAATTCTGCGCATAAGCCTCAATCAACCGTGGAGCTACGAGTTTTTCGCAGCCGCGCTCCTTGAGCCAGTTCCAGGTATCGCGGTAGATTACGTCAGCACCCAAAGGGTTACCATCACGCTGCACAGCCGCCAAATAAGCCGAAGGTTCTGGCATTACGCTACCTTCAAGATCCCCGCCCGCTTCCAGATCTGGTGGGTCGAGCGACGCGATGTGGAGGACGCGTGCGTCTTTGCCTTCGGTGATCTTCTCAAACGCAGGTGTGGGCTTCGCACCTGAGCCTGCTCTGCGTCCGCCGCGCAGTGTTCCGTCTTTCGCCATGAAATCTCGCCTCCTTCCAGGCGGTTAGCCCGGTGATGGAGGGCTTGGGGGTTAATACCCTGTTTGATTCGGTCGTTTTGTGTACGGTTGGCCCCGCCCGCTGAGGAGCAGCCCAGCTGTGGAGATCCGCTCGCCCCCACCCCCTCGGCAAGCGCGCCACGTCGCCTCGTGCCGGGCGAACGGGGTCGAGGTTGGCACAGGTGAGGGTCGGCAGGGAGGCCGCGACAGGCGGGCACACAGCCCTTTTTAGTAGCTGTAGACCCGAGGGGCTTGCCGCCACCGGTCGCCATCGAGCGCGGACTGGCGCGAGTGGCACGGCTTGCACAGACTGCGCAGGTTCGACTCGTCGTGGGTGCCGCCGTGGTCGAGCGGGATCACGTGGTGGACCTCAGCCACGGGCGTGTACCGGCCACGGGCCAGGCAGTCCTCGCACAACGGGTGGGCTTCGACGTAGGCCGCGCGGATCTTTCGCCACCGGTGGTCGTAGCGTCGGTTGATCTTCGGGTCGCGCTGGTAGGTCCGGTAGCGGGTGTCCTCGGCGCGGGCGTGCTCGGGGCAGAACCGCGTCTCGGTCAGCTCGGGGCAGCCGGGCTGGGAGCACGGGCGCTTGGGTTTGAAAGGCATCCGTCTCACCACCCTTGTCGTTCATGGCAACGACCCCCAGACGAACCGTGATGATTCGTCTGGGGGTCGGGACCTACTTTTCAACCACTTACAGCATGCGACAGGCACACCCTGAAAGTCATCCCCTCTTTGCGACACTCATGCGCGCCAATGCTTCAGTCTCTGCCGAACAAGAGACGCGCGAAGCGGGCAAGGGCGCGCTGCTTCTTGGCGAAGGCAGTCTTGCGTTCGACGTAGAAGTGTTCGGCGACTTTGACGGCGGCGTCCTCGGCGGAGAGGTCGTCGAGGAAGAAGACCTCGAGGACCAGCCGGTCATCGTCGCTGAGGCTTTCCCAGGCCGGGTTGAACCAATCCATGTAGGCCTGCGCTTTTTGGTTGCGGGCTTTGAGCGCGTCGAGGTTGTCGAGGATCGAGCAGACTCTCGCTTCACCGGCGTGCCGGTTGTTGCCCCGTGGCAGGCCGTCGAATCGGGGTGAGCCGATTGAGGTCAGTGAGGCTTTGAGCTCGTTGGCGTACCCGTCGCCTTGCTGGAGAATGACAGCTTGGGTTGCGTAGTCCTGGAGGACGCCGATGGCGGCTTTGCGGTAGTCGAAGTAGTCCCAGATGGGGTGGTCGTTCATGAGTGTGCCTGCTTTCCCAGAGTGTCGGCGACCGCATTGATCAACGCAGCCTGTGTCATGTCTTTGTTGTCCAGCGCGGCCAGTACCGCCTCATCGAGGGTGTGGCCTGCGGCCAGGTGGGTGATCGTCACCGGCTGGTCTTGTCCCTGGCGGTAGAGCCTTGCGTTGGTCTGTTGGTAGAGCTCCAAGGACCAGGTCAGGGAGAACCAGACCAGGAGTTGCCGCCTTGCTGGAGGTTGAGCCCGTGTCCGGCTGAGGCCGGGTGGATGAGCGCCAGCGGAATCTCGCGGGCGTTCCACGCTTTGATGTCGGTACTGGTTTTCAGCTCGCGGGCCCCAGGGAAGGAGGGTGTCAGGAAGTTTGTGTGTGAGGCTCTGATCTGAAAGGAGTTTCACCGATAATGACTACGGTGCCACCGAAGAAAGGCTATGACCCGTCGAGGGTCAACGCGATCAGCGAGAAGCTGATGGATAACCCCGAGCTCGCTAAGCTCATCGGGGAGCTCTCCACCTCCACCGATGACGCCAGCGAGCTGGTGAAGGGGCTTTTGCAGGCATCGATCAACGCTGGCCTGCAGGCGGAGATGGATGCCCATTTGGGCTACGAGCACTCCGACCGCAAAGCCAAAGCCCAGGTAGAGGATGTCGGTGGTGGTAACCACCGAAATGGGTCGTACACCAAGACCGTCGATTCCGGCTACGGCCCGTTAGAAGTGACCATGCCCAGGGATCGGGCAGGGACATTTCGGCCGCAGATGGTGCCCAAGGGTGCTCGCCGGCTCACCGAGCTCGATGACATGATCATCTCCCTGTACGCGGGTGGGATGACCGTGCGCGATATCCAGCATCACCTCGCCACCACCCTGGGTGTGGATATGAGCCCGGATACCATCAGCACGATCACCGACGCGGTGCTCAATGAGGTGATGATCTGGCAGAACCGCCAGCTAGATGAGTTCTACCCAGTGATCTTCCTCGACGCGCTACGCGTGAAAATCCGCGATGGCCACCGCGTGGTCAACAAGTCCTGCTACATGGCTGTCGGTGTGGACATGGACGGCATCAAACACATCCTGGGCTTGTGGATCGCCGATAACGAAGGCGCCGCATTCTGGGCTTCCGTGTGCGCTGACCTTGCTAACCGTGGAGTGCAGGACGTGTTCATCGTCTGCTGCGACGGACTCAAGGGCCTGCCTGATGCGGTCGAGGCAACCTGGCCGAATTCGATGGTGCAGACCTGTATCGTGCACCTGATCCGGGCGGCGAACCGGTGGGTGTCCTACCAAGACCGCAAACCCGTCTCCAGCGCACTGCGGGAGGTCTACACCGCACCCAACGAGGACACCGCCCGCGCCGCCCTGGACGCGTTCGAAGCATCTGAGCTTGGGCGGCGCTACCCCCAGTCGGTGAAGGTGTGGCGCGACGCGTGGGAGCGGTTCGTGCCGTTTCTGCAGTTCCCGCCGGCAGCCCGCCGGGTGCTCTACACCACGAACTCCATCGAGTCGCTCAACGCTGAGCTGCGCAAAGCCACCCGGAACCGGGGCCAGTTCCCGAACGATACTGCGGCGCTGAAGACGCTGTGGTTGATGATCTGCAACATCGAAGACAAGCGCGCCGCCCAGCGAGCGAAGAAGGCGAAGCGAGCAACGGAATGCAACGGCTATATTGAAGGAGCGAAAGCCACCGGCTGGAAACAAGCCATCAACCAACTAGCCGTGGCTTATCCCGACCGGTTCGCGGACTACATGTAAACCAAGCCCCCGCACACAAACAATCGGACACTCTCCAGGGAAGCGTTCGGTGATGCGCTCACGGTCGTGTTTGAACCAGTAGGCCACGAGCAGCGGCTGGCCGTTGGCCGCCTCCACGAGGTCTTCGAGCGCGTCGAGCTTGCGGTCGTGCACCACCACGGTGTTGCCGTCCTCGTCGTAGATCGCACCGGAGGCCAGCTGTAGCAGCTTGCCTGACAGTGCTGCGGCGTTCGCGGCATCGATGACCTGCCCGTCGAGGTCGAGCACCATCTCATCTCGCAACCGCTCGTAGGCTTTGCGCTCCTTCGGTTCGAGGTCGACGAGCGTCGTGGTGACCGTCAGCTCGGGCAGGCGCAGGTAGTCGGTGGTGCGCATCGACAAGGTGATGTCGCTGATCGCCTCGTAGATCTCGTCCTCGGCACCGGGTGCGGGCTTGTAGGTGAAGATCTGCTGGCCGTTTCGCCGATCGGGTACGAACCAGCGGTTGCGGTAGTGGGTGATGAACCTGCCGAGGCGCTGGCCCTCATCAAGGAGACGGAACTGCGCCCACAGGTCCATCAGCCCGTTGGCTGCTGGCGTGCCGGTCAGTCCCACGATCCGGGTGAGACGTGGCCGCACGGAGGCGAGTGCTTTGAACCGTTGCGCCCGGTGGTTCTTAAACGAGCTCAGCTCGTCGATGACGACCATGTCGAACGGCCAGACTTTGCCGAGGTGGCGCACCAGCCAGGGCACGTTTTCGCGGTTGATGACGGTCACCATCGCCTCGGTGGCAAGCGCGTCCACCCGCTGGGTTTTCGACCCGACGGCGACGGCAATGATGAGTCCTGCCAGGTGGTCCCATTTGGTGGCCTCGGCGGGCCAGGTATCGCGGGCGACTCGCAGGGGTGCGACGATGAGGACGCGGCGGGCCTGGAAGGAGTCCAGCAGCAGGTTCCAGATTGCCGTCAAGGTGATCACCGTCTTGCCTAGCCCCATCCCGAGCAGGATCGCGGCCTGCGGGTGGTCTTCAACGAAGGCGGTGGCCTGTCGTTGGTAGTCATGCGGCTCGTAGCGCATCAGCCACCTCCTGGATCGCGTCAATGTTGTCAACGACGACCGCATCAACGCCGTGCTCTTTGAGCTGCTGGATGCGGCGGCGTTGGATGGGGCGTGGGAGGCGTCCGGGGGCTTTGAGTTCGACGAAGATGACGCGTCCGCGATGGATGCAGATGCGGTCTGGGACCCCTGCGGTGCCGGGGCTGGTGAATTTCCAGCACAGGCCACCGATCGCCTCAACGGCTTTTTTCAAGTGTTGTTCGATTGCGTGCTCGTTCATGGTTCATGTCCTCTCGTGTGAGAGGCCCATGACGACCTATGACGATGCGATATGGACTTTTCCTAAGGGCTATATTTTCTGCCCTATAGCAAACTCACATATAGGTCGTCATAGGTCGTCATAAGGCCCGTCTGAATTAGTTGTCGAACTCGTTCTTCAAGGCCAAACCGTGGACGAACATGCCGTGCATCGTCCTTTTACGTGTGAAGCCGTGGTGTTCGACGGTGGCGTTGAAATCGACCATGGGACGCGCCCACCCAGCAGTGTTCATCGCCCACGCTCGGTAGGTCTGATAGAGGTCTCCGGCGCGTTCAGACAGGTGCTCGTCGATGTCGCAGTGGGTGTCAAGGAACTGGGCGAACCAGTTGTTCTCCTCCCGATACGCGCTCGATGCGGCCACCACGCGTGCCGGGGCCTTCAGGTGGTAGTTCTCGGCGTGGATGAGGCGCGCACCTTCCATAATCCAGGCCAGGATCGCCCCGCCGGCCTGCGTGTAGAGGTAGTCGGCATAGTTTTTGATGTCGCTTTGGCCTTCGATCTTCGCTTCGAAGGGGATGACGATGAGCCTGCGCCAGATGCCCGCATCCATCGCACCCACCCTGGGCAGATGGTTCGTGTAGAGAATCAAGGTGTGCGAGGGGGTGAAAGCAAACGGTGCCTTGTACTTCTTCTCCGCGTAGATCTGATCGGTGGAAGCCAGCTGCTTGACCACGGAGGTGGACATGCGCACGCCTTCTTCGGACTCGGCGGAGATGATGAGGCGTTTGCCTTTGGCCTCAGCCAGCTCCGGTTTGACGTTGCGCATCCCACCGATCGTGAGCACATCAGCACTCATGTTGCCTGCATACGTGCCTAAGACTCTGGCGATGGTGTTCCAGAACGTCGATTTGCCGTTGCGACCATCTCCGTAAGCGATGACGAGGGCTTCGACGAAGACTTGCCCGATTGCAGCAAGGCCGACGATGCGCTGCACGTAGGCGATGAGCTCGGCATCGCCTTGGAAGAACACCTCGAGGGCTTCCTGCCACAGGTGCGCGCCGTCGGTGCCCGGGTCGAGGCTGGTCTGCTTGGTCACCAGATCCGCCGGATCATGGTCGTGGCGCGACATGGTCCCGTGGCGCAGATCGTAGGTGCCTGATGGGGTGTTGAGCAGATACGGGTCGGCATCGAGCTGCTCAGGGGTGGTCAGCAGCATGGGGCGGGCTTCTTTCAGGCAGTTGGTGATCCCGCGTGATTCTCGGCGTTTGAGCGCGTAGGCCGCATAGGTTTTCGCGTCCTCGAACGCGGCGAACGCCTCCTGTTGGGCGGCGTTGAACATGGCCTGGGCTTTCGCCTTCGACATCGACGCCAACAACATGGCAGCCCCCGTGGCGGCGAGCTGGTCTTTGGCGTCTTCGAGCAGCTCGTGGGCCTCGGCCAGTTGGCGTTCGGTGAGCTCCTGGGCGACGGCTTGGGCTGCGGGTGCGGATTCGTACCAGACACCGTCGTAATAGACGAGCCAGTCGGTGGCCTCCGAGTAGCGCAGCGTGTCCGGATAGGCCTTGGTTAGGGCGTGGGCTTGGCCGACGTCGCTGTAATCGGCGGGGCGTACCGAATCCAGGCTCGCCTCAAAATCCTCTGGTGGCACATACCCGGGCTGGTTCTCGACCGTCTTGGCGAACCGGGTGGCCGACCGCCAGATCGACTCCACCTCTGCCTCGGGCAGCGGCGGTCACGGCTCGGAACCGGAGACAACGATCGACCCGGTGGTGATGGCGGCGGCCACGGTGATGCGTTTACAAACCGTGGTGTCGCGGGAGATCAGCCCGCGTGACACCGCGGTTGTGACTGTCGGGCGGATCGAGGCCGGGAGCAAAAACAACATCATCCCGGAGTCCGCCTCGCTCGGGCTGAGCGTCCGCAGCTTCAGCGAGACCGTGCGCGAGCGCCTGGTTGCGGGAATCCAGCGCGTCATCGAGGCCGAGGCCGCGGCGTCAAACGCTCCAAGGCCACCGAAGATTGAGTTCGGTGACCGTTTCCCGGTCACCTATAACGACCCGGAGATCACGGAGGAACTGAACGCGGTCTTTGTTGACGCCTTCGGGGAGGACGCGTTTTTCGCACCCGGCGCGCTCTCCGGAAGCGAAGACGTCGGAGTGCTCGCCACAGCCGCGGGGGTGCCGCTTGTGTACTGGATGCTCGGCGGTCACGACGCCGCGGAGTACGCCGCGGCGGAGGCGGCGGGAACGGTCCACACCGATGTGCCGTCGAACCACTCACCGCACTACGCACCCGTCATCGATCCGACGCTGCAGCGCGGTGTTGCAGCGCTTGTGCTCGCCACAAGGCACTGGCTCGACCGCTAGACACAGGCCCGTTTACGCCTTAGATTAATTATGTCTTACATAAATAAATGGTGTGGGCGCCGACGGCGCAGGCCGACTCCTGGAATATGTCGCAGTGGAAGACGAACCGGATGGTTGGTTCATCTATCACGCAATGCCTGCCACAAAGAAAGTTCTGATCGAGGTAGGCCTTGGAGCAAGGAGGTAGCGTCATGAGCACGTACACCGATGTAAACGGGGTTGAGTTCACCGATGAGCAAATTGAGCGCTGGGCGGCAGAGGACGAATCCGAAGCGGGATACACCGGCGACCACCTCGGCCCGTCACGCCCCGGTCGACCCGTCAGCGTCGGAACCGATGTGCGCCCGGTGACTGTGCGGCTCGATGCTGCGCGCCGCGCGAAACTCGAACACTACGCACACTCCCACAGCACGAGCATCTCGCAGGCCGTTCGGGATCTCATCGACGCGATGTAGCCCTCATCAAGGCGACCAAGGCGACCAAGGCGACCCGTGACAGCGGATCGTTTTGTGTGCTACGATCACTTCCACGTTCAAGAGTCGTAACCGTAGGTACCTGGCCGGTTACGCGACAACCCGAATCCATCGATTCCCGGGTGTCCCAGGGGAAGAACGGGCTTCATGAAATCTCATGGAGCAAGATTCGATGGGGCGCTTGCCCCAAGAAAGGGGCGTGAGCTCCGTGTCTGCACATCATTTTTCATTTGAGACCGACCAAGACTGGTGGAGCCGGATCGGGCTTGGTTACTCTGGGGTCAAACCCGGCACTCGTTTCGGGAACCGCGTGAGAGCGTCGCTGCTGAAGATCTTGCGCGAGCACCCGCCGGTTGCATTCGCTGGCGGTGACAACGGCGCCACGCTGTCACTTGACGACTTCGCCGCACTGATCGAGGCCGCGGCAGCTGACGCTGTTCGCGCCGGCGAAGAAGAAGAGCGGATCACCGCTGAGACCCTCCGTGAAGAGGGGAGCGCGCGGGTTGAGCAGGCGTACGCGATGCCCGACGCTGATTCGCTGATCACCGAGGGGCGCTGGGCCGGGCTCACGAAGGGCGAGGCGTTTGCGTGGTGCTGGGCGCTTTTCGAGTACGAACCGCACGGCTTCGTCCACCCCAACTCGCAGGTCCGGGTGGAGAGCCGGGCGAAACTTGCGCAGGGCGAACTGCCGTCGGTGTTTGGTTACCCGGAGCGCGCGAAAGAGTTGAAAGCCAGTGGCTTGGATCCCCGCAAGTTCCGGGAGCACCAGGCCGCGCTTGGTGCTCGGAGCTTCGGTTACTCATGAGGTTCGCAATGGCGGAATTGTTAACATAGGCTTGACCTCGTGAGCGAGTGCCGGTTCTGCTCGGCTTGGGGCAGCGACCGGCAGCTCGCGCCGCGCGAGTCTGTGGCGTATGAGGGCGCGGATCGCGGTGCATGATCCACAGTTGAAATAGAGAAAAGAGAGTGAAACGTATGACGAAGCGCGTGAGTGTGATTGTTGGGAGCCTGCGTCGTGGCTCCTTTGCCCGTAAGATTGCGCACAACCTGATTCCGATGTTCCCTGAGGGGTACGAGGCGAAGATCGTGGAGATCCGCGACCTGCCGCTGTACGATTTCGACTACGACGACCCAGAGGTCACCGACAAGCCGGTGCCGGCGGAGTACACGGAGTTCCGCGAGACGATTAAGGCCTCTGACGGGGTGCTGTTTGTGACCCCGGAGAACAACCGCACCATCCCGGCGTGCCTGAAAAACGCGGTGGATATTGGGTCGAAACCCAACGCCGACGTTGCGTGGAAGGGACTCCCGGCGGGAATTGTGAGCCACTCTGTTGGACGCATGGGCGGGTACTCGTCGCAGAAGAACCTGCGCCTTGCGCTTTCCTACTTCGACATGCCAACGCTTGGCCAGCCCGAGGTGTTCCTGTCGCAGTCGCCTGAGCTTTTCGGTGACGGGGATAAGATCACCCGCGAGTCAACCGTTGAGTTCCTGCAGAAATACATTGACCGCTTCGCTGAGCTGATCGAAAAAACCAGCCGCGATTAGTTTTCGCGGGCGCGTAACCCAAAGGCGAGGGGGAAACCGAACACGTTTCGGTTTCCCCCTCGTTTGTTGTGTGGCAGTTTTGTGTCGCCGCGGCCGCGCGGTGGCGCAGGCGCTAGCTGTCTGCGCCCCCTGCGTCAGTTGCCGCCTCGGCCCGCAACGCCTCGACAAGCGCCTCGTGTGCGTCCCAGATTTCGCGCGGCATATCGGGCAGCTCGCGCAGGTGCTCAGCGCGGTGATCGGTTTCCTGCAGCCAGCGTTCAACGTCAACCCGCAGCAGTTTGTCGAGATCCGCCGCGTCGATTTCGAGACCGGTAAAGTCGAGCTCTTCAACAAGCGGGAGCACGCCGATCGGGGTTTTGCGTCCCTTGACTTTGCCGTCGCGGTACTGTGTGAGCCAGTTCAGCGCGCGCAGGTTCTCGCGGAAGCCCGGCCACAGGTAACGACCGGTTTCGGGTTCGCGCTGGAACCAGTTGACGTGGGCAAACATCGGCATCTCTTTCAGCTGCCCGAGCACTTTAAGCCAGTGTTCGGCGTAGCGACCCTCGGAGTACGAGAAGAACGGACGCATCGACATCGGGTCGTAACGCAGCTGCCCGTCAAGCCCGTCCGCTGCGAAAGTCGCCTCGGCGCCGAGTGTCAGCCCGTCGTAGACGCCATCAACAAGGTTGTCGATTGCGCGGATCAGCGGTTCACGATCGCGGGTGCGGCCACCGAAGATAATCGCGTCAACGACCACGCCCTCGGGTTTGGAGACGTCTTCGGCGAGGTTCGGGATGCGCTCCAGCGGAATCGTGAAGCGGCTGTTCGGGTGCGCCCACGGTTCGTTTTGCTGCTCGGCGGTGCGGTCGGTGATTTTCGCGCCGGTCCAGTCGAGCCACCCTGCCGGGTCGGCCGGGGGTTCGGGGGTGAGACCCTCCCACCACACCTCGCCGGTGACTTCGTTGTAGGCGGTGTTGGTGAAGATCGTGCCCGATCCCTCAGCGATTGCCGCCATCGCGGTGGGGTTGGAACCCTCGTTGGTGTCTTTTGCGACACCGAAGGCACCGTTTTCGGGGTTGATGGCACGGAGTTTCCCTTCGTCGTCAACCCACATCCAGGCGATGTCGTCGCCGTAAAAATCAACGCGGTAGCGGTCGCCGAGTCCGTTTGGCGGCAGCGTCATCGCGAGGTTGGTTTTCCCTGACGCGCTCGGGAAGCCGCCGCACACGTGCGTGGTGACGCCGGTTTCACGGTCGTGGATCCCAAGCAGCAGGAACTGCTCCGCGAGGAACTTCCCTGAGGCGTAACCGTCGTAGGACGCCTGGCGCAGACCGTGGGCGATTTTACCAAGCAGCGCGTTGCCGCCGTACGCGGAGCCGAAGTGCAAAATGGTGCGCTCGTCTGCGACGGTCACAAACATCCGCTCGTCGGCGTCGGTGCCCTGCTGCAGCGCGGTCAGGTCACCGGTGACGTGCACACCGCGCACGAAGAAGTCCTGGTCGCTGACACCGTCGAAGTGCTCAATTCCGACGCGGGCCATGCGGATCATCTGCAGCACCACGTTGCGGTCGTCGGTGAGCTCAACTCCGAGCGCGAAGTTCGCAAGCGGGGTGCCGGGAGGGGCCATCAGGTACGGCACCACGTACATGGTTTTACCCGCCGAAGCGCCGCGCATGCGGCTCGTCAGCAGCGGTTTGACCTCGCTTGAGTGGCGCCAGTTGTTGTAGCGCCCGCGATCCGCCTCGTCAGCCGTGGCGACAAAGGTGCGCTCTTCGGTGCGGGCGGTGTCTTTCGGGTGTGACCGTGAGTAGTAGCGACCTTTGCCTGCGCGCAGCATTTCGCCGGCGGCGATGGCCTCTTCGAGCAGCCTGGCGTCATCCGCTGCTGAGACGAGCTCGATCTTTTCAGGATTGGTGATCTCTGCCCACTCGCTCACAAAAGCGCGAACGCTTTCCACGTGAATCTCTGGAGGAACTTGAAATTGCTTTGATGCGGTCACCAGGCGCCCTCATTCATTCTTTAGTTTCCGGGTCTCACTTGTGATCTCTACCGTAGTACGTCGAGTCTGACAGCACCATAAGTATCCCCTTTGAGTCTTGGGTTTGGAGTGGCCTAAGAATTAGGCCCACTCGGTTTAAGTGTTGACCGTGTTTTCTTGTTTCCATTGTTCCGCGTATTTCCGTGGGCTGAGGTAGCCGAGTGAGGAATGCGGATGGAAGTTATTGTAACGTGATGACCATTGGGCCACGAGTAGGCGGGCATGCTCGAGATTCTCGATACTGTTGTCCTCCAAGAGTTCGTCTCTCATCCGGTTATGGAAAGACTCAACGAACCCGTTATGCCAGGGCTGGCCTGGTGGGATGAATGCCTGGATTGTCTCACCCTCGGCTGCCCACTCCTGGAGCGCATGAGCGATGAACTCGGGCCCGTTATCCATCCGGATCACCCGCGGGCGCCCGCCGTGCTCCAGACAAGCCACGTCAAGGAGTTCGGTCACCGAGACCGCGTTAATGTTCTTGTCGACCGTGAAGGCGAGGTGTTCGCGGGTGTATTCATCGATAATGTTACAGATTTTGATTGTCTTGCCGTGCCAGGTTGAATCGAACTGGAAGTCCAACGCCCACACGTTGTTCGGGTACTGGCCGGCAGGAACATCACGATGGGTATCGGCAGCTAGACGCTTGAGCTTCTTCCTAGGCAAGACACGCAAGCCCTCTTCACGCCAGATCCTGCGGAAAGTCTCGCGGCATATCCCGTACCCTTCGGCGAGGGCGTTTCTCCAGGCGCGCCGGTGTCCCCACCGGCGATGATCCTTAACGAAGTCGTGCATCCACGCCCGTAGGTCCGCGTACTTATCCGGCTTGTTCTCGCGGGTCCTAGCGCGCCGGTAAGCACTGCGAGAGAGCCCAACAATCTGGCAGGCAAGTCTTTGGGAGTAGCCCAGCCCGACCAGATGCCAGACGGCATCATGGCGGCGAGCTGGGCTTAGAAGTTTCCCTCCGACAATTCTTTCCACGCAGCCTTTTCCAGCTCTGCCTGACCTAGGAGGCGTTTGAGGCGCGTGTTTTCCTCGCGCAGGCGCTGGAGCTCTTTCGCCTCGCTCTTGGTCATCGCCCCATAGGTAGCCTGCCACCTGTTCAACGTGGCTTCGCTAATCCCCAACGTGGTCAGGATCTGAGCTGTAGTTGATCCCGATTCCTTCAATTCCCGCGCCCTATCGAGCTTACGAACAATCTGCTCGGGAGTATGCTTGCTGAATTTCTTCACCATTCATCCATTCTCCCCACCCACAGGCAGGGCATCAATGGACAGCACTCAAGTCACCTGGACCTAAAAACCTAGAGCACTCCAGGTTCGGTATGACGTAGTCTGTACTTCGGCGTGTCGTAGATTTGTGAGATTATTCGTGCTAAACACTATATGTGGTGCCCGCAATGTGGGTCAGGACTAGATGTAGGGATGGGATTGCTGAGGTGCAAATGCTGAGAGGAGAACATGCTGATGAGTGAACGCAGGGAAGGCCGAACACGAAGCGTCGCGGAGGTGCGAGTGCTCGAGGGGCAAGATTCACCTGACCTGGTGTTTTTCTCGAGCGTTTCGGAGAACACCCTCCGCTTCGTCGAGAAGCTCGAGCGCCCGGCGGTGCGGATCCCACTCCGACCGCGCACAGAGGGAATGATCCGAGTGACCAGGCCCTACGTGCTCGTGGTTCCGACCTACGGCGGCGGAGCGCAGGCCGGGGCGGTGCCGCGGCAGGTGATTACGTTCCTGAACGATCCTGCAAACCGCGCGCTGATCCGCGGCGTGATTACCGCGGGGAACACCAACTTCGGTGAGCACTACTGCATCGCAGGACCGATCATCTCAGCCAAGTGCAAAGTTCCTGAGCTGTACCGCTTTGAACTTCTTGGCACCAACCGCGACGTTGCTCGAGTCAAGGCTGGTTTAGACGAATTTTGGGCACGACAGAACACATTAGAAGCAGAAGCAAATGAGGAGGACGTCGCATGACGATCGCCACACCATCAGAAACAACCACCCCCAACACTGCACGGGTTGGCGGGGTCGGCGAGCGGAAGGACTACCACGCGCTCAACGCCCAGCTGAACCTGTTTGCGGCGGACGGGTCGATCCAGTTTGACAAGGATCACGAAGCGGCGGAGGCCTACCTGAACCAGCAGGTCATCCCGAACACGAAGCAGTTCGCTTCGGTGTGGGAACGCCTGGAGTGGCTGATCGAAAACGAGTACTACGAAGCCGAATACCTGCGCGCCTACGACAAGGACTTCGTCGAGCGCCTCCACGAACAGGCCGACGCTTTCGGGCACAAGTTCCAGACCTTCCTCGGTGCGTTTAAGTTCTTCACCTCCTACGCGCTGAAAACCTTCGACGGCAGCCTCTTCCTCGAAAACTTCGAGCAGCGAGTTGTTGCCACGGCGCTGTTCCTCGGTCAGGGTGACGAGGAACTGGCTTCGAAGACGGTCACCGAGATCCTCTCGGGCCGTTTCCAGCCGGCAACTCCGACGTTCTTGAACGCGGGTAAGAAACAGCGCGGCGAGCTCGTGTCGTGCTTCCTGCTGCGCGTTGAAGACAATCTCGAATCGATTGGCCGCAGCGTTAACTCTGCGCTGCAGCTGTCCAAGCGCGGCGGCGGTGTGGCGCTGCTGCTGTCAAACCTCCGCGAGGCGGGTGCCCCGATTAAGCAGGTCGAGAACCAGGCTTCCGGTGTTGTTCCCGTGATGAAGATCCTCGAAGACAGCTTCAGCTACGCGAACCAGCTCGGCGCTCGCCAGGGCGCAGGCGCTGCGTACCTGCACGCGCACCACCCCGACATTATGCGGTTCCTCGACACGAAGCGTGAAAACGCTGACGAGAAGATCCGCATTAAGACCCTGTCGGTTGGGGTTGTGATTCCGGATGTGACCTTCGAACTGGCTAAGCAGAACAAAGATATGCACCTGTTTAGCCCCTACGATGTGCTTCGCGAAACCGGTATTCCGCTTTCGGATCAGTCAATCACCGAGCGCTACGACGAGTTCGTCGCGAACCCGCGGATCCGCAAGACCACGATCAGCGCGCGCGAGTTCTTCAAGACCCTCGCTGAGCTGCAGTTCGAGTCGGGCTACCCGTACGTGCTGTTCGAAGACACTGTGAACCGTGCGAACCCGCTCGAGGGGCACATCAACATGTCGAACCTGTGCTCGGAGATTCTGCAGGTGAACACCGCCTCTGAGTACGACGCCGCAATCGGGTACGAGACGATCGGTCACGACATTTCGTGCAACCTCGGCTCGCTGAACATTGCGGCGGCAATGGCCAGCCCGGACTTCGGCGCAACCGTTGAGATTGCGGTGCGGGCGCTGACGAGTGTGTCGGATCAGACCGACATTCAGGCGGTGCCGTCAATTGCCGAGGGTAACCGTGCGTCACACGCCATCGGCCTCGGCCAGATGAACCTGCACGGCTACCTCGCTTCGCAGCGCATCCACTACGGCAGCGAAGAGGGAATTGACTTCACCGACGCGTACTTCCGCACGGTGACCTACCACGCGCTGCGCGCTTCGAACCAGCTGGCGATTGACCGCGGTGCGACCTTCGCGGGCTTCGAGAAGAGCGACTACGCTGACGGCAGCTACTTCGACCGTTACACGGCCGAGGAGTGGGTGCCAGAAACCGCGCGGGTGCGTGAGCTCTTCGCCGAGGCTGGAGTTGCGCTGCCGACGGTTGCGGACTGGGAACAGCTGCGCGAGTCGATCCGCGAACACGGTATCTACAACGCGTACCTGCAGGCGGTGCCACCGACCGGGTCGATTAGCTACGTGAACAACTCGACGGCTTCGATCCACCCGATCGCCTCGAAGATTGAGATTCGTAAAGAGGGCAAGCTCGGCCGCGTGTACTACCCGGCTCCGCACATGACAAACGACAACCTCGAGTTCTTCGAAGACGCCTACGAAATCGGCGCCGAGAAGATCATCGACACCTACGCTGCTGCGACCAAGCACGTGGATCAGGGTCTGTCGCTCACGCTGTTCTTTAAAGACGAGGCGACCACTCGCGACATCAACCGCGCGCAGATCTACGCGTGGCGCAAGGGCATCAAGACGCTGTACTACATCCGCCTGCGCCAGCCCGCGCTCGAGGGAACCGAGATCGAAGGCTGCGTTTCCTGCGCGCTGTAGTCGCGTTCGCGCCCGCGTGTGCGCCCGTGCTGCGCGCGCGGGCGCACCGCGCGCCGTCCGCGCACTCCGCGCACTGACCACCAGACACCACTAGTGAAAGAGCTTTATTGAACTATGACTGATCCGTTGAACACCGACCGCCCGCTGCAAGAGATCTCGGTCACCCCGCCGTCGTACCGCCACGACCCGGCAGCGCGGCTGCGCCCCATTAACTGGAACCGCGTCACCGACGACAAAGACCTCGAGGTGTGGAACCGTCTGACCGCGAACTTCTGGCTGCCAGAGAAGGTGCCGCTGTCAAACGACATCCCCGCGTGGCAGAAAATGACCCAGGAAGAGCGCACCCTCACGATGCGCGTCTTCACCGGTCTGACCATGCTCGACACCGTGCAGGCAACTGTCGGTGAGATCGTGCAGATCCAAGACTCCCGCACCGAACACGAAGAGGCCGTCTACACCAACATTGCGTTCATGCAGTCGGTGCACGCCCGCTCGTACTCCTCGGTGTTCTCAACGCTGACGAGCACCCCGGAAATCGACGACGCCTACCGCTGGGCAGTTGCCAACGATCTGCTGCAGGAACGCTGCAAGAAGGTGCTGCACCACTACTACGGCGATGATCCGCTCAAGCGTAAAGTGTCTTCGACGCTGCTGTCGTCGCTGCTGCTGTACGCAGGGTTCTACCTGCCGCTGCACTTCTCGGTGCACGCGACGCTGACGAACACCGCAGACATGATCCGCCTGATTCTGCGTGACAAGGCAGTGCATGGTTACTACTCGGGTTACAAGTACCAGCGCGGACTCGAGACGCAGAGCAAAGAGCGTCAGGAAGAGATGCGCAAGTTCACCTTCGACCTGCTGGAAGAGCTCTACGAGCTTGAGCTGCAGTACTCGGGTGAGCTGTACGAGCCGCTCGGCCTGATGGACGACGTTGCCGTGTTCGTGCGTTACAACGCGAACAAGGCGCTGATGAACCTCGGTTACCCGTCGCGGTTTACCGCTGAAGAGACCGAAGTGAACCCTGAGATTCTCGCGGCGCTGTCACCTGGCAGCAACGAAAACCACGACTTCTTCAGTGGATCAGGATCGAGCTACATCATCGGTAAGGGCGAAGACACCACCGACGACGACTGGGACTTCTAGGCTCAAGGGCTTAACGGCTCGATTCGGGCCGCACCGCCCGAATAGCGCACCGCGGGTTGGACGCTGGCACACGCCGGCAACCTTCCCGCGGTGCGCTGTTTTGTGCCCGAGCCAGCGCGATTCTTGTCGACTATGATCGACAAAACCTCCGCAAAGTAGCAGCTTGTCGACTATACTCGACAAAACAGGGAGGTTTGTGGTGGACAGAATCATTGAACGCCCGAGATACTTTTCGCGGATCCAGCCCTTTATCGACAAACCCCTCGTGAAGGTGCTCACCGGTGTGCGTCGCTGCGGCAAATCTACGATTCTGCAGCAGCTGCAAGAAGTGATTCGCGCGGGCAGCGCTGATCCACAAGTGTTTGCGATGAATTTTGAGTCCGCTGACGGGCTTCACATCACAGACGCAGCGGCGCTGCTACGGCGCATCGAAGCCGAAAACCTCAACAAAAACACCCGCGCGTATTTCTTCTTTGACGAAATTCAGCAGGTCGCCGACTGGGAGAAAGCCATCAACGCGATCCGCGTCGACTATGACGCAGATATCTATGTCACCGGGTCGAATTCGCGCATGCTTTCCGGTGATCTCACCACACATCTTGCCGGTCGCTACGTTGAGTTCTTGATCCAACCGTTTTCGTTTGCGGAATTTGTCGAGCTGCACCGCCAAAGCGACCGCACACTGAGCGAACACTTCCAGCACTTTGTGCAGTTCGGCGGTTTCCCGGCGTTGAAATACTTCAACCTCGACCGGGAACCCTCGCTCGACTACCTTGACTCGGTGTACAACTCGGTTGTGCTCAAAGACGTGATTGAGTATCACCAGATCCGCGACGTCGACATTTTTCACCGCATCGTCGGTTACTGCTTCGCAAATATTGGAAAAACCTTCTCGGCGCAGTCACTGGTGCGTTTTTTCAAAAGCGAGGGGCGCACCGTTTCGGTTGATACCGTGTTGAACTACCTTGAGTTTTGCGTGAACGCTTTCTTGATCGCTTTGTGTCAAGTGGTTGTGAACGGGTTTGGGTGTTAGATCGTGATGGGTTGTGGGGTTGGGGCGGTTTGGGTGGTGGTGCGGATGATGCTGACTTCTGCCGGGAGGCCTGTGCCAGCTTTGGTGTCCGGTAGTTGTGTGATGGTGCCTTTGCTTAGCGCGTTTCGCATCCCTTCTTCTCGTTTGCGTTGCAGTTCGCTCCAGGTGCCGTCGAGGACTGCTTGTGGTGGGTAGTAGTTGATCCCGCTGTGTGGGGTGGCGTTGTAGACCGGCACCCAAGCGCTGACCCAGGTGTTTGCTTCGCCCAGCGTGGTGAAGGTTTTCGGGTAGTAGGTCCTAGTCTTTAGGGTGTGGAACACCGACTCGGTGTGCGGGTTGTCGTTGCTGGTGTGCGGCCGGTTCAATGAGCGGGCCACACCATGTTCGGCAAACAGTTTGCCGAGTCGTTTGCTGGTCATGGCAGCGCCGTTGTCGGAGTGGACAGTGTGCACATTTGGAAAACGGGTGAAGATGTCGGCGAACATCGCTGCTGCAAGCTGGCTGTTTTCTCGTTCTGCGACGACGAACCCGACGATGGCGCGCGAGTACAGATCGATCACCATGTGCAACGCGAAGGTCTGTCCGTAGTATTGGCCAGGCAAAAACGTGATATCCCAGCACAGTACCTGCCCGGGGGCGGTGGCGTGCACATGCGGCGGTGTGGCGTCGCGGCGGCGTTTGGCTTGTCTGGCTTTGGTGTTGTGGCGTTGGTGCAGCAGTTGTGTTTTGTGGCTCTTCGTGTTTGGGAGTGCGTGGGTCGTTTTTCGGGGTGCTTGGGTGTGGCACAAGATGTGGGGGTCCTTGCTGGGTTAAGGATTTAGGTGTTCAAGCCAATCCGAACTCAACAAGGACCCTGTAATGCAGCCTAGTTCCAACATTGTCGCCGATACCATTTGCCGCACCGCGGAGCTTGGGTTGGCGATTACGAATGCCGCCCACAACGACACGCTCACCGTCATCGACTGTGAAGCGCTCGACCCGATCAACTCCTGCCCATCGTGTGGACAGCCAGGTGTGCTGCGTGACCACGTCTGCCGGGAGTTGGTGGATCTTCCTGTTGTCGGGTTTCCCACCCGGTTACGGGTGCGTCTGCCGCGCTTTCGGTGTGTGAACCGCCTCTGTTCGCAGAAGATCTTCCGGGCTGGCCTGGCATGTGCTGACGATCGCTCGAAGGTCACGCATCGGGTGGTGCGCTGGATCTTGCAGCGTTTAGCGATTGACCGGATGAGTATCGCCGCCACCGCCAAAGCACTCGGGATCAGCTGGCAGCTGACATGCGATCTCGCATTGTCCATGGCCAGGGAACTCGTCGCCGACCCCGACCACTTGGCCGGGGTGCGCATTATCGGGGTTGATGAGCACAAATGGGCCCACGATCGACGTGCGGCCGGCGGCGGGTTCGTCACCGTGATCGTGGATATGACCCGCCACCACACAGGCCAACCAGCGAGGTTGCTCGATGTCATTCCGGGAAGAAGCGCGAACGTGCTCACATGCTGGATCAACCAACAGCCGAAAGCATTTCGCGACGAGGTGGAAGTGGTCACCATGGATGGGTTCCAGGGCTACGCCACCGCAGCTGACGAGGCGCTTCCTCACGCAACCCGGGTGATGGACCCGTTTCACGTGGTGCGTCTTGCCGGCGACAAAGTCACCGCGTGCCGTCAGAGGCTGCAGCGTGAAACCTACGGCAGGCGCGGCAGGACCAACGACCCGTTATATAAAAACCGTCGCACCATGCTCACCCGCACCGGTCTGCTTAATGGCGAGCAGCAGCACCGCTTGGATGTGTTGTTCAACTACGACGATGACTACGCGGTGCTGCAAGAGACATGGCTGGTGTACCAGGAGATCATCGACTGCTACGAAGACCCCAACAAGCGCCGTGCGAAAACGAAGATGCGCAGGCTGATCAACCGGCTCCGCGGGCTTCGTCAGGCCGGGCTTCAAGAGCTGACCCAACTCGGGCGAAGCCTGCACAAACGCCGCACCGACATCCTCGCGTTCTTCGATATCGGCGCCTCCAACGGGCCGGTCGAAGCCATCAACGGCCGTCTCGAACACCTCCGCGGCATCGCGCTAGGGTTCCGCAACATCAACCACTACATCTTGCGTTGCCTGATTCACTCCGGCGGCCTCCAACCCAAGATCAACGCACTCTAAAACACGAAGAGCCTGTTTTGTCAAGTTGTTGTAGGCCATTTCGGCTCGGATTTTTAGGCCAGGTCTGCACGGTTTTGGGCCGTTTAAGCGTTACTGGGGTTTCGGGGTTATTTCATGAGGGCGTTGGCCATGCGGTAGGACTGGCCGGTGAAGGTGATCATGCGGCCGTGGTGGACGATGCGGTCGATCGCTGCTGCTGCCATGTCGTCGTTGCCGAAGACTTGGCCCCATTGGGAAAACGCGAGGTTGGTTGTGATGATCAGGCTGCGTTGTTCGTAAGCGTCGGCGATGGCTTGGAACAACAGTCTTGCCCCGTCGGTGTCGATGGGGATGTATCCGAGTTCGTCGATGACGAGGAGTTCGTTTTTGCCCAGAGCTGTGAGCTCTTTATCGAGCCTGCCTGCGTGTTTCGCGTTGCGTAGATGGTCGACAAGTCCGGCGGCGGTGAAGAATCTTGCGGGGATGCCTTGCAGGCACGCTTGGGTGACGAGTGCGATAGCGAGATGTGTTTTCCCGGTGCCGACATCACCGTAGAAGACGAGGTCTTCACTGCCGTTGAGAAACTCGAGTGTGGTGAGGTGTTCGCGGGTGATGTCGGCTGGCAGGGTGACCGGTGACCAGTCGTAGCTGTCGAGGGTTTTGCGTACCGGGACACGCGCGCGGTGCATCAGGCGGCGCGCTCTGGATGCGGCCCTGGATTCAAGCTCCGCTTCGAAGAGCTCAATGAGGATGTCGCATTGGCGTGGGGTGGCATGGTCTGCGCATTCGCGTAGTACGGCGGTGGTGAGGTAGAGCTGGCGGCCAAGTGCGACAACGCGATCTTTGGGGGTTGGGGTGGTCACTTTGCGGTTGCCTCCGCATGCTGTGAGGTGGTGGTTGTGGTGGCAAGGAGCTGGTCATAGGTGGTGAGGTTCGCTCTGCTGTGTTGTGTTGGTGGTGGGGCGCTGTAGCGTGCGGCGATACCCAGATGAGGCCCAGTTGGTTGGGCGTCGGTCTCTAACAGTGCTGCGGCTGCGGTGACGGTGGCGTCGAATCCGCACTCTGTGGCGGTGGTTTCGGCGTGGGTGAAAAAATCCCGGCGTGTAGCGGCATCCGCCCCGTCGAGGTAGCCCACGACAGCGTCCGGCATGTGATGGCGAAGCGGCGAGTTCGTCCACGCCCCGGGTTTCTTCGCTAACCCAGGCAGCAGACTCATCGGGTTGATCACCGTCGAGTCCGCAGTGCCGAAGACTCTCGGCAGCGCGATGATACGTCTGGTGTCGTCATCTAAGACGGTGACGGTGTCGTGGGACAACTCCAGCGTGACTTGCCTGTTCGCCCAGGCAGGCCCGACCAGGTAGCGATTGCCGTCTAGCGTGACAACACCGGTTTTGTCGGTGCGGCGCACGTCGAAACGCACCGGGTTAAACCGCACCGACGGGCACGCTTTAAGCGCATGCTGATCATGTGTGAACAGCTCAGCGACCGTGGCTGCCTTCTTGTAGTGGGTGTGGGTAGCAAACGCGGCGCACCCGGACTCCAAAAGGGTGTTCAACTCCGCTAGGGAGGCAACTTCCGGCACAGGCACGAGCAGGTTTCGGCGGATGAAGCCGACCGCGTTTTCCACATTGCCTTTCTCATGGCCCGAATACGGGTTGCAGTACCGCGCCCGGGTCCTATAGTGCGCTTTGAACGCGGCGAAAAGCTCCGATTCCACCACTTTCGGGCCGACGCGACGCCCGACGGCGGTCGCGTTATCGAAGACCATCTCAGTTGGCACCCCGCCGGCGGCGTCGATGACATCCAGCAGCCCGGTAATGACGCACTCGGCGGTTTCACCGGCAAAGGCCCTGCAAAACCTCATATTTGAGTACGGAAACGTCACCACCAGAAGGTGCACAACCCGCGCGGCTGAGGCCATGATGACTTCTGCCTGGCCGAAATCGACCTGGATGACCCCCGGTGACCATTCCAACTCCATGAACCCATCGCCTGGGGCTTTATGGTCCTTCTTCCACTGCTTCACGTAGCGCTGCACCGGTGAATACGAGCCTGTATACCCATGCTCGTTGGTAAGCCGGTCACAGATCCGTTTTGCTGTGTGGCGTTGCTTGCGCGGCATGCGCTGGTCTTGCTCAAGCCACTGATCAACAACCGCGCACAACGCCTCACCCAGCACGATTGAGCCTGGTTTGCGTGTCTTCACCGGCGCGGTCGGGCTGAAATCGTCCTGGTTGACGTACTTATCGACCGTAGCGCGCGACACGTTCACCGCCTTCGCGATCGCTCGTCTGGACATTCCCTCGTCGTCGAGCTGTCTGATAGTTTCGATCGTGGTCATGCTGATCGTCATCTACTTTCTGGTCCCTTCCTGAAAAATCCAAGTCCCCAACCTCGCGGCCAAACGAAGATGGGACGTTTCTCAGGAACAGAAACCTACTGGGGGGTGGTTATCGGCATGGCCCTTTCCCTTTCCAGAAAAGGGGCCACACCAGCCACAGCAACGCACCGGGGAACTGGCCTACTTTTCCGCGCTGAAACGGACCAAAACAGGCCGCCGAAACGGACTACTTCCCAAGCCGAACTGGACCACCTACATCAGATCAGACACAAGCAGTTTGCCGTGGGCTTTAGCCACCCGGTAGAAGCTGCGCAGGCTCGCCAGGTAGGTCCCGTTGTTCAACGCGGCGTAAAACACCTGGTCCACCCCGCAATGCGGATTGTCGTCCAGCAGCTCCACTATGTCTGTGACTGTGGCATCAGACAGCCGGTTGATCCGGCGTTGGTGATGCGGGATCGGGTTGTCGGTGCGTGGGCGCGGATTGGTTTCGTAGAAGACCCGGCTGCGCGAGGCACCGATGATGCCCATCGCCTTCGTTTTGGAGTAGCCGACGGAAACGAGCTGGTTGATCAGCGTTTCTTCTGCTTGCCGGCCTTGCTCGTAGAGGCGTTGTTGGGCGTCGGTGAGGACTTTTCCTCCGCGTTTGAGTCCACGCCAGGTGCTCCTGGCATGGTCGCTAAAGCTTTTCCCAACACATCAGTGGCCAGCTCAGCCCGCTCTGCCCTTTCCGTCGCCTTATCTAAGGCACGCTGCATTGCTTCTTCACGGCGTTTGGCATCGAGTTCGATCTTGCGTTTGTCCTGCGTCAGCGCGGAAATTTCCTTGCGCAGCTGCTGAATTTCGGCGCATTCATCCATCGTCAACGTTCCAATCCTCCTTGGTCTTGTGCGTGTTGGCAGGTCACCGTCAGCCACCATTGCTGTCCAGCGTCGCACGGTGTGACCAGCAAGTCCATGCGCCACCAACCAGGCTTCTTTCTGGCCATGCGGCACTAACCCGTACTCGACGACCACCTCACGGATGTACTCCGCACTCGGTCTGCCCAGGTAGGCAGCATCAACCATGTGTTTGGCGCGCTCGACGCCGTCAACGCCGTCGTCAATAGTTTTCGACTTCTGCAATGCGCGGGCCCACCGCCCGATATGGGGATACTCGATTCCCTGCCGGGCGCACCACGGGCCTTTCGTGCCATGCGGCAACAGGTTGTAAATCGTGATCATCTGCCGCTGCTGCGCTGGATGAAACCACTTTCCAAGGCCAGTCACGCGGTACGGGGAGAACACGAACGCCACAGCCTCAAGCGACGCCAACGTCTCCTCATCGAGTACTTCCCCCGCCGCCAGCACACGCGGCGGCTGCGACAAGATCTCCTCGACCTCCTCGCGCGACGTCTTAGGCTTGACCTTTCGGGCAACCACCGGGGCTTCAGCAACCGGTGGCGACGTCAACGTCGACGGCACCAACTGAGGCAACTGCGAATCGGTCATGAACAAAACCTCCTACGGTTCGTCGTTCACAACCACCCTGACACTAAGGGGATTTATCGGGTTCCGCGCTTTGACATTGCGGGGAAGGCGAGGCTTCGGGCAACTGAGAAGTACTATGCGGTGGATCACGGTTTTCGTGAAACGCTCGGCCTTTCGAACCAGGCCGACATTGAGCTGACCCTCGAAAACATCGTGTGCGTGGAGCTGCTTGCGCGCGGGTACGAGGTAAGTGTCGGAAGAGCCGGCGCGCGCGAGATTGACTTCATCGCCCGCAAAGGTTCCGACACTGAGTACTTCCAGGTGAGTTACCTGCTCGGCAGCCAAAACACCGTCGACCGCGAGTTCGGTGCCTTTCGCGGGGTTACCGACAACTTCCCGAAAACCGTGCTGAGCATGGACCAGTTCGACATGAGCCGCGACGGGATCCAACACAAAAACATTATCGAGTGGCTTGTCGAGCCCTCACCGTTGCACAGCTAGGTGTCATCGCCTAGCCTGAATACCAACATGACCGGTACCGCTACCCATTTTGGTGGGAGCCCAGGGCCGGTCTTTGTTTTTCTCGATCTAGCCGTCATGCTCCTGTAGCCAAATGAGGCCACCCAACGCGCTGGGGCCGTGGCATTATTTAGGTAATCGTTCAGCCCGCTTCGACCATCAGGTTGGAGACGGGCTGGATTTCTTTCGAGGCATGAAAACCCGATGAAGAAGATCAAAAATCCCACCACGGTTGTGAAGCGTCCTGGGTTTAGTTCCTACCTCAGCTAAGGAAGGATTGAACTATGCCTAGAAAGTATTCCGTCGAGTTCAAGGAAAAGGCGGTCCATCAGATCATCGAAATGGTCCGCCTGGAGTCCTGCTCACTGCAATGCGCCTACACAGAGGTCGGCGAGCTCCTTGGAGTATCTCACCACACGTTGCGGGCTTGGTACCGTGACAGCGCTTCAGTACGTGATGACTCAGACGCTTCAGGTGGCGAAACAATGGAAGAAGAGCTCAAGCGTCTGCGCCGCGAAAACCGCGAACTGAAACGAGCAAACGGGATTCTTAAGACTGCTTCGGCTTTTTTCGCAGCGGAACTCGACCGACCCACGACCAAATGATCTCCTACATCGACGCGTACAAAGATCAGTTTGGGGTCGAGGCCATCTGCCGAGTCCTCAAACAAGCAGATCGTGGATTCATCACCTCACGCGGCTACCGCAAAGCCACCACACGCGTTCCCAGCGCAAGGGCCTTAAGCGATAGCCTTCTCATCCCAGAGATACAGCGTGTGCATGTTTGCCGACTTCGTCTCTAGGCAGGCTCCTGGCGTATGAGCCACCACCACTTTGACGACTCAGACATTGAGTTCCTTTCCGTACCGGTTCCGAAACGGCGGCGTCCCGAGTCGGTCCTTCTCCACCTCGACTTGTTCCTCGACCGCGACGAGCTCGCGCACATGAACGTGTTCCTTGGTCGCAACGCCGAAACCGTGCGCCTGCTAGGTGCAGACGGCGAACACGTCGAGTTCGACGTGGCGCAGGCCAAGAAGTTCTTGACCGCATTGGTGAAGAACTGCGACGGCGCCACCGGACTCGTGACGCTTGAGGCTGACGCGGACCCGCGGGACTTGTCGATGTGGGAGCGCTCTCGGCTCGTCGCAGAAACACACATGGAGCACGACACTCTCGTGGCTGACACAGGCGTCTACGAGGACGCGCCTCGCGAGTTGATCGACGGCCGCTTTGGCAAGCGGGCCTACGAGGTCTGGACAGAAGGTGGTACCGAGTTTCTCGGCCGCACGAACCAGCTCGCGCTTGCCCGGAGGATCGCGGAGAACTGCCGGAAGGAAGGTTGGCCGGCCGTGGTGTGCCAGACGCGACGGTGGTTTGTGCCGGCTGGCGAGTAGACAACGGCACGGTGATTTTGTCCCAGCCAAGAGCGAACCCTTCACCCCCAGACACGATTGCTCGCCCGCAACCCAAGGCACACTGGGACCATGACCAATGACTCTCAGCCTGACTTCGACGCGCACGAAAACGACGACCAGGACGCCACCGACCCCCTCGACCGGCCACTTTCAGACTTCACTGACGACGAGCTCAACAGCCTTCTTCACACGCACTACCCAAACCTGATGGCTGAAATCGCCGAAACGATGCGGAAGGCCTACGCCCCAATAGACGCCGAGTTCCTCAAATCCATAAGCCGAGCCAACATTCCGAACCTTGGGTTCGACTACTCCAGCCTGTTCCAGGACATAGTGCCTAAGATTGACCTCTCGGCCTACGCTCCGAAGATCGAGCTGCCACCCATTTCGGAGGAACTACAAAAAACCCTCGACCAGGCGTACAAGGGCATCTCTGAAAGCGTCGCCGTCTTGCCAGGCGTGGAAGCCGTCCTTCAAAGCGCGAGAGAGATTTCGGAGCAGTACGCAGGATTGCTTCCCTTCGCCCGGCGGGAACCCCTGCCGTATCTCCAGAGCTTCAACGACGAGTTCCTCGCCGTCTACGCCTGTCTCGTACTCGCCGCGGCCCGAGTTGAAAACCTGATGGCCGACCTATGCCAGCACCACTTCGGTGAAGGAGAGCTGCGGGGCGCCACGCACCGAGCACAGAAGATGGCCAGGGGGCTACGAAAAGCACTCGCAAACGAAGCGCCTTGCGCAACCTGCCGCGGCATAGCGGAAGACCTGGAAGAGCCCATCGACATGAGGAACACCTTCGTGCATGGGAGCTGGGAGGCCGGCGCTGACATTGCCAGCGAGGAAGAGAAGGCACGGCAGGCTCTCGTTGGTCGTGCGCTAGGCGACAGTCGCGTGAGAAAGCGCAAGCTCTTGGACAAGGGGCAACTTGAAGCACTTGCCTCTGGTTGGAAAGACGGCGACGAGAACGCTCTCGATGACCTTTTCGAAGAGCAGGTCATCTCCCTCGGCATCGTCACGGCCTACGCCGAGATTTTCACCGAGTTCGGCGACGCCCTGGAGGACGAATTGCTCTTCCACAAGCAGGAGCAATAAAGCCGTGCAACAGGGATCGGCGGATTGGTCAATCTCCTGGTAGCGGGCACGCGTTGGAACTAAATCAAGCAATGCGTGGAACCAGACCGGGAACAAGCCTCTATTGCTGCTGGTGGTGTAGTTTTCCGAACACCCCTTTTGGGGGGGTTTCACGAAACTGTTCCAATCTTTTCACGAAACCCCGCGCCGGCCGAAGGAAAACGGCCGCGAACACAAAAATGACCCGCTCCGTTCGTTCGGAGGGGTCATTTTTCTCTTCTAAAGCGCCGTTCCTGCTCGGGTTGTCGCGCCGCATTGTTTAGGAGCGCGGACCCAGCGGGGAAGAGTTTCCGTACTCATTCCGAGCTCGCCGGCGATGCAGAATTCCGCATCGCGAGACGTGTGAGGGTCAGCTTGCCCGTGCAGCACAAGTTCGATGGCGCGCTACTGAACTCAGGGGTGTACTTCGAGGGAGTATGTAGGGTTCCTTTTCCAAATTCCCGCTCTCTACTAATCCCGTGGCGAACCAGTAGTGGCGCGTGCACTCGGAGGCTGTGGCTTCGTTCAACTGGTGGCGCGGTTTTTGCAGCGCTCCATGGCGGTCTTATTGCTGCGATCACACAGGACTGGCTGCGGGTAGCTGTTGGGGTCTGAACCGAGAGGGGTACGCCCGGTCGGGGCCGTTTGGAACACTGCCGCTGCGTCAAAGCCCGAAGGCTCCGCCGCTGACGAGGATCACGATGCCGAGGCCGATGAGAACGACGGGAAAGAGGATGTCCTCCCAGCGTTCGAGCACTTCCGCGATCGGGGGGCGGGTGGCGACGAACTTTGCCAGGGCCACCAAGACCGCCACGAGCGCGAGGAAGATAACGCAGTAGGCGACTACTGCGAGAGGTTCCACGCTGAGGAATACAGGGGTGTAGACGCCGATGTTGTCGCCGCCATTGGCAAAAGTGACGCCTGCGACTGTCCCTACGCCGACCTTCTTGCCGGAAACCTTGGCCTCGTCGTCATCGTCGTCATCGTCTCCGCGCCAGGCCTCCCATGCGGCCCAGAGGCCGATGCCCAGAGGGATGAGACCAAAGTATGGAATAGCTGCCGGGGGCAGAAATGCTCCGGCGCCGACGGTCACAAGGATCGCGGCGACGAGGATGCCGGCAAATCCGAGGTACTGGCCGGCCAAAATACGGGCGGTGGTGCCGCTCTGGCCTGCCCCTCGCGCGAAGAAGAGGGAGAGCACGATGATGTCGTCGATGTTGGTAGCTGCGAACAGGCCTATCGCCTGCAAGACCGTGGTGAGGATCATGCGCCCTCCCCAGCTACGTCGCATCCGGGAAGCGAGCAAGCGGGATCGATGCACGGGGCGTCTTCGTCTACTGCGAGGGTGGCATCGACCAGTGTCGTCAGCGCCTGCGCCAGGTGCGGATCGGCAATCTCGTATCGTGTCCGACGACCCTCGGGCTCGGAGACGACGATCCCGCAATCGCGCAGGCATGCCAGGTGGTTGGACACATTCGAGCGTGTCAGGCCCAAAGCTCGAGCCAGTTCCGCCGGGTAAGCGGGATGGTCGAGCAGGGTCAAGATGATCCGCGATCGAGTGGGATCGGCCAGTGCACGACCCAGGCGGTTCATCACGTCGAGACGCGAAGCAATAGTCAGCATGAACTGAACTATACAGCGAGCACTGAACCTATCAAGTCCGATGTAGTGGCGTAGCCGTGTGTGCTGCCCAGAAGACAGTGGAAGTGGCAGCGATACCGGCAAAGTTGCGAAACAGCGTCGCCAGTTCGATATCCAAGTTGTGCGCGAGCCTGGCATAGTTCGCGAGATCCGTTTTCAGGCCCCAAGCAATGACCCGAGCGGGACAAAACTCGATGGCCTCATCATCTTGAACCGGGAAGGCTCGAACAAACTTATCTACCTCATCCGCAGCCACGGCTCGATTCCCGTTGGCAGCGGGGACACCTCGGGGTTCGACGACGGTTCGCACCGTCAAGGAGAGCCTTGCCGGATGGATTGCTGAGAGGGACAACGACGTAGACAACACTGGCGACGGTGCATACTTAGTTGAACCACGCTCGTTTCTGGTGATCGGCCCATGTGCGATTTGCGCCGCGCCTAAGGCAACCGATTTGGCTCGAAGTTCCGTAGCTCTGCAAGTTTCCGCTCGAACCGTAAGTCACCGGAGGTGCTCACCTTTGACGAACTCGTCGAGCGTTCACGGCGGAGCGTGGAGCTTGTCGAGAGGCAGCAAGAGGCGGAAGCGGAATTTCCTGACTTCCCGTTCTAAGGAGCGCTCCTGCTCAGGTCTTATAATTGACTTCTGTCGTGTAACCGGAGGCGAAACTGCGTGTAACCGGGGTATAACCGCGGACCTGATATAACTGGTCAGGAGGTTTCGTGAAAGCCCCTTGGGGAGGGCTTTGCTGCCAGAGCATCGCGCGCGGCTAGCGCAAAAAACCGGGTTCGGGCGAGCGATCGGAAGCGCCCACCACCCACTGCTCGGGGAGGCGGAACCCGTCCTCGGTCATGAGGTCTTTCCAGTCGAGGATGGCGCGGGTCCAGCGAGCCGAGTTCGTCTCCTCCCAGTCGTTGTCGCGATCGAGGGACACGGTCGCGTCGATGTTGCGCTCGACGTGGGCGGAGACGTCGTCGCAAAGCCGAGCCCCAAAGTCGCCCGGCATGAGCTGCCCGGCAAAGCCCACAAACTGTTCGAAGAGCGGGTCCGCGTACCACTCGCTCGGCGGGGCGATGCGGTTGCCCTCTTCGTCGTATTTCTCGGGGATGATGTGCTGGTTTTGGGCGATGCTGGTTTCTTCAATGTCGATCATGCGCACGAGGCGGTTCACGTTGAGCTCGTACGCGCCGTCATCCCCGACGCTCCTGAGCCAGCGGCTTTCACAGAGGTTGTCGATGCATTCACGCAGCGAGTGGCCGTAGCAGGCCCACCAGGGGGTGTCGAACTGTTCCTCGGGGATGCGGGGAATGAACCCGATACGCCCCTGGCGCACGGTGCCGTCGTCCTCCACGACTGGCCCGGTCGTGTCGTCCGCGAACTTCGTCACGTGCGAGAGCGCGTGTTTGTCGTAGCACCACGCATCCGGCGTCATCACGAGCATGACGGCGTCTGAAAGATTCTGTCCCATTATTGTCTCCTTTGTTTTGTTTAGCCTGGACCGGGCTGCCCCGCCGGGAGCCATACCCGTAACCCCATCGTTTAAGCATGTCACGATCGCTTTTTGGGACATGGTAGGCGTCCCCGCGGGCCTACTATGTGACCGCCGAATAATGCGATTGATTCGGATTTCCATTTATCCCGCGTCGGCCGCCAGGTGATCGCCTACCTGCGCACCGGCGAGCTCGGACCCGTCGACCAGCCCGGCTTCTTCGACCAGTAGGCAGCAGCTTCTCGACGCCACGTTCCGCCCCCGCCGTTACACTCCCACACTGTGCTGAGCCGAAGATCGTTCCTGTCCGCCGCCGCAGTCGCGGGTGCTTCTGCACTAGCCGGCTGCACGGCACCGAAGCTGCGTTCCGCGCCGTCCACGGTGACGGCCACCGCGACCGCTACCTCCACTGCCACCGCAACGGTGCGCGAGACGGCCACTGCTCCCACCACCACGGCGCCCCCGCCGCCTGGCCCCGAGCACTACGCCGGCCGGGTGCCGCAGGCGTTCGGTACCTCCCTGCCCGGCATCGTGGAGACGGTGCCCACCACCCCGGGCCGGCGCACCATCGCGCTCACCTTCGACGCGTGCGGCGGCCCCGCGGGCTCCGCAGTAGACCAGTACCTCATCGACTCGCTGCGCGAGTTCCACGCCCCTGCGACGCTGTTTGTCAGCTCCACCTGGGTAGAGGCCAACCCGGAGGCGACCCGCCACCTCATCGCCGACCCCCTCTTCCGCCTGGAAAACCACGGCACCCGCCACCTGCCGCTGTCGGTGACCGGGGCGGCGGCCTACGGCATCCCCGGCACCGCCAACCCCGCTGAGGTGATGGCGGAGATCGACGGCAACCGCGCGCTTCTTGCCAGCTACGGCGTGGCCTCGAACTGGTTTCGCGCCGGCACGGCCCACTACGACGACGTCTCCGTAGACATCGCCAGGGACCGCGGCGTGCAGATCGCCGGGTTCTCCGTCAACGGCGACTACGGCGCCACCGCGAGCCCGGGCCAGGTGGCCGCGAACATCGAGGGCGCGCCCGACGGCGCGATCGTGCTCTCGCACATGAACCACCCCCAGGGCGGCACTGGCCCCGGGGTGCGCCAGGCCCTCGAGGCGCTGCGCGGCTCCGACGTGCGCTTCGCGTTCCTCGACGGCAGCTCGGTCTAAAAATCGGCGCCTAGAACTCGGCCGGCATGATAATCCAGGCGACCGCGTAAGCGAGCACCCCCGGGAGCACGCCAGCGAACATGAGCAGCACGAACACCACGCGGACGACGGTGGAGTCGATGCCGAAGTACTTCGCGATGCCGCCGCACACGCCCGCGATGTGCTTGTCCGTCATCGAGCGCTCGAGGCGCTTCGGGGCGTTGCCCGGGTACCCCGGCACGGGGTTGCCCCCCGGAAAGGGGTTCGGGTTCTGCGGGCCCTGGTTGTAGGGGTTCTGCGGGTCGTAGTGGCTCGACATGGTGATCCTTTCGTTGGGCGTCACTGCCACCACCAATCCAACCCGCGCGCCGCGCCGCCTGCAAGGTCTTAGCTCTGCGACGCGGGGAAGTTGTCCGCCTCAACCACCTCGGTGAGCACCTCGAGCAGCTGCGCCCGGCGCTTTTCGTTGAGGTGGTCGAACACGAGCCGGCGCACCGTCTCCACGTGGTCCGGCGCCGCAGCCTCGAGGCGCGACATCCCCTCGTCGGTGATGGTGACGAGGACGCCACGCGCGTCGCCGGGGCACTTCTCCTTGGTCACCAGCCCGCGCTTTTCCATGCGGGTGACCTGGTGCGAGGCCCGGGAGCGGTCCCACCCGAGGTTTTCACACAGCTCGCGCAGGCGAAGCACCCTCCCGTCTGCTTCGGACAGCGAGACAAGCACGGAGAACTCGGGCGAAGAAAGCCCGGAACCGGCTTGCAGGCGATCGTCGATCGTCCGGGAGATCTTGGTGGACGCGGCGAGCATCAAACGCCAGAGGTGCTGTTCCTCGTCGTCGAGCCAATGCGGCTGGAAAGTCATGACAAAAACTTTAGTCTATGGTGCCACCTATATTTTTCAACTCGTCGATAGATACGGTTCGTGCCGCCGCGACGCGGTCGAAACGCTGTGGGAAACACGTGAGTACGAGCACCTGGGACGTCTTACCTACCTGACTGAACAGCGAGTTCATCCGCGCCAGGCGCTCCGGATCCGTCGCGCCGAGCGCGTCGTCCACGATGACCGGCACGGGCGTGGCTGCCTCGCCGGCGGAAACGAGGTCGGCGATGGCGAAGCGGGTGAGGATGGCCAGCTGCTCCTTCGTGCCGCCGGAGAGCTCCTTGAGCGGGACGGTCACGCCATCGACGGTGCGCTCGCTGATGGCGAGGTCCTCGCCAAGGTTGAAGTCGACCGTGGGGCCGAACAGGACGCGGGCGCGGTTGCGGATCGCGTCCGTGAACGGCGCGACGTAGCGTGCTCGCGCCGCGTCGCGGTGCGCGAGCATCGTCTCGCGCAGCAGCTTCACGGCCTCCGCGCGCCGCGTCGCCCGGTCCAGGTCGGTCTGCGCCGCCTCGAGCTCCGCAGCGGCGCGGTCCGCCTTCTCCGCCGCGCCCGCGGCGATCTCGATGCGGCCCGTCAGCTCCGTAATGCGGTTGCGGGCCTCCGCGCCGCGGGCGTCGAGGTTCGCCAGGCGTGCCTGCGCGCCCTCGAGGAGCTGCGCTGCGAACTCCGGGTCCGCCTCGGCGAGCTGGCTGTTGAGCTCGGTCGCGGCGGCCTTCGCAGCCCCCTCCTCGGCCGTCGCGGCTTCGAGTGTCTCGGCGAGCGCGGACGCCGGCGCGGCGGCCTCGGCCTTGTCCAGTTCCTGCGCCGCCAGCGCCGTCTCGGATTCCTTCGCCTCGAGCCTGGTCTGCAGCACGGTCAGCGCGTTCGCCGCGGTCTTGTCGGCGTACGGCTTCAGCGCCGCCTCGGCGGATTCGACGTCGCGCTCCGCCGCCGCCAGCGCGGCCTGCGCGGCCTTGAGCTCCTCCTCCGCCGCCTGCTCCGCCGCGGCGGTATCGGCCGGTTCCTCCGCGGGTGCGTCGGCACCGTCCCCTCCGGCTGTCTCGCGCAGCTCGTCGACTTGCTGCGTCAGGCGGGTGCGCTCCGCGCGCAGCTCGTCGGCGCCGGCGCCGGCGAGGGCGTCGTCGAGACGCTGGCGGGCCCCTTTGAGATCCGCCTCGTGGGCCTTGCACGCGTCGCGCGAGTCCCGCGCCTCCTCCACCGAGGCGCAGCCGGTGGCGGCGAGCGCGTCGGCGTACGCGCGCTCGGCCTGCTCGACCGCGGCATCCGGGTCGCTCGCGCCCTGGGCGGCGCGGAAGACCACGGCGAACTCCCCCAGCCCGAGCCGCGTGCCTTCGCGCACGGCGACGGTCTCGGTGCCGTCGATCTCACGCGCGTCGCCGTCCACGGTGAGGGTCGCGTGCGCCGCGGTGATCTCCAACTTCGCGGACGCCGCGTCGCGCAGGCGCCGCTGCAGCGTCAGCTCGCTGTGCGCCTGCTCGAGGGCGCGGACCTGCTTGTCGGTCACGGTGCGCTGCGGCGCGGATTGCAGCAGCGCCTCGTACGCCTGCTCGGCTGTGCCGATGCGCTCGAGTTGTTCGCGCACGACCGTGAGGCGTCGCAACGCACGTGCGTACTCGCGGGCGGCTTCTGCAGACTTCACCTCCGCGCGCACCACCTTCACGCGGGCCTTCGCCGCCTCGAGCGCGCCGGTGTGCTCCGCGATCTTGCCCTGCTCCGTCTCGCTGGCCTCCTGTGCTGGGCCGAGGGAGTCGCGCAGCCCCGCCTCCTCCTCGCGCAGGGCATCCACGCGGGCGGCGAGCGCCTTGCGGTCCGCGACATCCTGGGTGGCCCGCTCGCGGGTAGCGGCGGCGCGGGCGAGGCGCTCCTCGGCGGCCTGCGCCTGCTGCTTCACCTTGTTCGCGGCGGCGAACTCGGCCTCGCGCGTCGCCAACTCCTCTTTGGCCTGGGGCAGCTCCGCGTCCACCGCGCGGATCTCCTCCTCGCGTCGCGCGACCTCGTCGACGAAGCCGACGAGGCGCTGCACCGCGTCCTCCTGCTCGCGCAGCTCCTTCTCCGCCTGCTTGACGGCGTCAAACTTCGCCGCGTACGTTCCCTTCTTCTTCGGCGGGGTGGCCGTCGTCCAGTACTTCCCGTACTCGGCCTCGATGGCCTGCATGAGCCCGGTGTCCTCGTCGCCGGCGTGCTCGTCGCCGGACTCCGCCTCGAGGGCTTTCGTAATCGACGGGATGCCGGCGGCGGCGATGCCCGGCTCAAGCTCGCCCTGGCGCAAGAACAGCGTGCGGGCGAGCTGGGTGTCCATCTGCTCGCTGAGGATGCGCTCCAGCTCGTCGTCCGCGGCGCGGCCGGTGAGGTTGCGGTGCTGCGGGGCGTGGATCTCCAGCTCCGAGAGCTTGCCCTTGAGCCAGCGCTTGTGGATGGTGAACGTGGTCTCGCCCACCGTCGCCGTGAGCGTCACCTCCGGCGAGGCGTCGCGCCCCACCGGCGCGAGCACCTTGATCTTCTTGCTGGCGCCGGAGTGGCGCTCGTTGAGCACGGCGTCGATGGCGTCGAGGATGGTGGACTTGCCCGCCTCGTTGTGGCCGTGCACCACGATGACGCCGGTGTCCGGCAGGTCGCGCAGCTCGAGGTGCTCGACGGCGCGGACGTTGTCGATGGTCAGCGAGTGGATGCGCATGGTTAGTTCGTCTCCTTGGACAGGCGGAACAGCAGGTTGATGGCGTCCCTGGCGGCCGCGGCGCGCTCCTCGCCACCCGGGCCAGACGCGGCCTCCGGGGAGGCCTGGCCGATGAGCTCGCGCATCGCTTCCTTCGCGTACCCGGTCAGCGGCAGGTTTTCCAGCTCCTCCTCGTCGGGCTCGAGGTGCAGGCTCATGAGGCGCTCGCGCGGGTAGAGCGCGGCGAAGATGTCTTCGAGCTCGCCCAGCTCGCGCTCGAGCTCGCGCGTCGCCTCGAGGCCGAGCGTGCCCGTGAGCGAGTACTTGATCACGGTGCGGTCCTTCTCCGGGTACGCCTTGAGGTCCTCGATCACCGTCGCGACGTCGTCGGCGTCAGCCACCTCCCAGGCGCGCGCCTCGAACGTCCACGTGCCCACGGGGACCTTCTCCACCTCCACCGTCGCGTCGAAGCCCTCCTTGTCCACGGTGACCACGAGCGCGTTGCCGGAGTCAACCTCGCCGCCGGCCACACCCGGGGTGCGGTCGAAGTAGTCCGTCGTCTCCGGCGAGCCGGAGAACCACACGCGGCCGGAGCTCGACAGCGGCGCGGTCGAGTGCGTATCGCCGAGGGCGACGTAGTCGATGACGCCCCGGGAGGCGGCCGCGTCCAAGCAGGCGATGTCGATGAGCGCGTCCGTGTCCTCGGTGCCGAAGCCCTCCGCCTGGCCGTGCCCCACGAGCACGCGCACGGCCTCCGTCGGCTCCAGGTCGTGGATGGCCTTCGCGCACAGGTCCTCCGAGGCGTGCTTCGTCAGCAGCGGGGCGCCGACGAGCTCCACGCCCTCGCGCACCGTCACCGGCACCGAGTCGCCGAGCACGTGCACGCCCTCGATGCCCTCGGTGCGGCTAAAGATGGAATCCGCCACGAGCGGGTCGTGGTTGCCGGGCAGGAGGTAGACCGGCACGGGCAGCTTGCGCAGCACCTCAAGCGCGCGCCCGAGCGTCTTCGGCTCGAGCGAGTTGTGCTCGAACACGTCGCCGGCCACGACGATGAATTCCGCGCCTCGCTCGACCGCGAGCTCGCCGATGCGGGTGACGGCACGCAACCGTGCGTCGTCGAAACGCGACTGCGCCTCGGGCGGCAGGAACTTTCTAGTCATGCCCAGCTGCAGGTCGGAGGTGTGGATGAAGGTGGTGTGGGTCATAGCTACAACTCCTACCACCCCGCCCCGACACCGGCACCCGGAGCATCGAACGCGTGTGCTAGCGGCGGGTGAGCGCGTCGTAGAGGTCCTCGATGTCGGAGACCGCCCGCAGCTGGTCGATGTTGGTAAACGACACTGTCTGCATCGCGCTGTGGAGCAGGTCGATGTCGGAATCCTCGATCATCGGCGCCACCTTCGGGCGCGGCAGCTCCGGCAGCTTCCGGCCCGCCCAGAAGTACCGCGAGCCCGGCTCCGCGTTTTCGCGGGCGAGGTCCTGGGCGGCGCGCCGCTTGCGATCCTCGAGCGAGCTCAACGTCACCCCGCGCATCGTGAGCACGATCGTCGGGTCTGCGTCGATGAGCGCCGCCGCCCGCTCCGCCAGCGCGACGGCGTGCTTGCACACCCGCACGCCGTCCGGGCAGTCGCAGGTGAAGCGGATCTCTCCGGGCTCGCTGCACACCAGGACGTCGAGCACGTCATCCTCGATGTCGCCCTTGCGCATCGCCTCGACGGAGCCCGCGGTGCCCACGAGCGAGTGCAGCGCCTGTTCGATGTCCCGCGTCGAGCGCCGCGGCAAGTGCAGGTTCACGCGGAACGGCTCGTTCTGGCTGCCGGCCACGTCCGCCCGCATGCCCATAGGGACGGGGGTGAGGTCGAGCACGCGCCCCTGCGTCGCGTACTCGTGGCCCCGCTTCGCCCGGGCGACGTCGGTCTGGCGCACCGCGGCATTGAACACGCGCATCGCCGCCGGGGAGTACGTCGGCGGCGCAGTGGCCTCGACCGCCGGGCCGCCGGTCTCTTCGGCCGAGTCGACGCGCCGCTTCACGCCGAAGTTGAGGAAGATGACGTTGCCGTCCTTGGGCGTCTGGCTCATTGCTGCCCCCTGTAGCTGATCAACTGCGCGAGGTCCTCGGAATCCAGCTCCGTGATCCAGCCCTCGCCCTGGCCCACGACGGCGCCCGCGAGCTGCGTCTTGCCGTCGAGGATGTCTTGGATCTTCTCCTCCATCGTGCCGCGGGTGATGATCTTGTAGACGGTGACGTCCTTGTCCTGCCCGATGCGGAAGGCGCGGTCCGTCGCCTGGTTTTCCACCGCTGGGTTCCACCACCGGTCGAGGTGGACGACCATGGAGGCGGCGGTGAGGTTGAGCCCGGTGCCGCCGGCCTTGAGGCTCAAGATCATCGCGCGCGGCCCGTCCGGGCGCTGGAACCGCTCCACCATCGCGTCGCGCGCGGACTTGCCCACCCCGCCGTGGAGGAACGGCACCTTCTCGCCGAGGCGCTCCGAGAGGTACGGCTGCAAGATGTCGCCGAACGCGCGGTACTGCGTGAAGATGAGCACGCGCTGGTCCGTCTCCGCCGCGTGCTCGAGCAGCTCCATGAGCTTGGCCACCTTTCCCGAGCGGTGTTTGCCCTTGAAGGTCACTGGCGAGCCGTCGCCGAGGTAGTGCGCCGGGTGGTTGCAGATCTGCTTGATGCGGGTGATCGTCGCCAGCACGAGCCCCTTGCGCGCGATGCCCTTGCGCTTTTCCAGCTCGGCTTTCATCTCGTTGACCAGCGCCGTGTACAGCGCCGCCTGTTCCGGGGTCATGTCCACGGCGACGACGTGCTCGGCCTTCTCCGGGAGGTCGTCGATAATCGCCGAGTCTGTCTTCAACCTGCGCAGGATGAACGGCGCCGTGAGGCGCTGCAGCTGCCGACCCATCTCCTCGGCGAGCTCCGGATCCCGGCGCGACTCGATCGCTTTGGCGAAGTGGTTGCGGAAAAACGCCTGCGAGCCGAGCATCCCGGGGTTGACAAAGTCGAGGATGCTGCGCAGCTCCGACAGCTTGTTTTCGATCGGGGTGCCGGTGAGCGCGATGCGGTGTCGCGCGGGGAGGGCTCGCACGCTTTTCGACGCCTGCGTGCCCGCGTTCTTAATCGCCTGCGCCTCGTCGAGCACCACATGGTCCCACTTCACCTTCGCCAGGTCCTTCGCGTCGCGCGCGGCCGTGCCGTACGAGGTGAGCACGAGGTCGGCGCCGTCGGCGGCCTCGAAGAACTCGTCGCCCTTGAGCCGGTCGCTGCCGTGGTGCACCTGCACCTTCATTCCCGGCACGAAGCGGGCGGCCTCGCGCGCCCAGTTGCCCACCACCGACGTCGGCGCGATCACTATCGACGGCCCACCGGCCGTGCCCGCCTCCCTCTCCACCGCGAGCAGGGTGAGCAGCTGCAGCGTCTTGCCCAGGCCCATGTCGTCCGCGAGCACTGCCCCGAGGTTGTTGCGGGACATGAAGTAGAGCCAGTCCACGCCCCGGCGCTGGTACTCGCGCAGCTCCGCGTCGACTGTGTCGGGGATGCCCACCCGCTCCGGGGCCGGACGGTCCGTGCCCCCGACGAGCGAGGTGAACCAGGGCGAGCCGGTGAACTCGATGGGACTGTCCGGCCCCGCCTCGAGCGCGAGCTGGCGCAGTTCCGCGGCGGAGACCACGCCCTCGCCCTCGGCGTCGCGCAGCCGCTCGTACTCCTCCTGGGCGGCCCGAGCGCGCGCGGCGAGCTCGGCGGCGTCCGCGGAACCGGCGGCCTCCGCGAGCCGGGCGCGCGTCGCGGCGGCTTCCGCCTCGAGCCTGGCGTTGTCTACGGACGAGGCTTTCAGGGACTCGAGGTACTTCGCCGTCTTCGCAATCTGGCGCGTGTCCGCGAGCACCCACTGCCCTCGCAGCTTCACCAGCCCCGACTTCGAGCGCACGAGCTGGCTCATCTCCTCGTCCGTGAGCTCCACCCCGCCGACGGAAAGGCGCCAATCGTAGTTAACCAGGGTGTCAAAGCCCATCATGGTCACCGTCGAGGAGTCGTACGGGTTCTCGTGCTTGGTGATCTTCAGCTGCGAGCTCGTCTCCGCCGCCGCCCAGGCGCGCGGGAGCATGACGGTAAAGCCCGCGACCCGCAGCCGGGGTGCGACGTCGCGGACGAAGACCACCATCTCGTCGCCGGTGAGAAAGACGTCCCAGTCGCCCTCGTCCGGCGAGAACCCGTTGCCGAGCGTGCCCGGTGTGCGCCCGTGCAGGTTGGGGTTGACGTAGTCCGTCACCTGGCAGGCGCGGCTGAGCTGCTCGCGCAGCGCCTCGGCGCTCGTGCCGTCGTACTCCGATAGGCGCACGGGCCGCGGCGAGTCCATCCCGGAGCGCACCTGCACGCGCACCGGCCACTGCGCCGCGGTCGCGTCCGACGCGTTGGCGGCGTTGTCGTTGTTGGCGGCGTTGCCGTTGTTGTCGTCCGGCGCCTCCGCGATGAACACGAGCTGCAGGTTGGCGGCCGTGATCGTGCCGTTCCAGTCCCCCACCCGCCGCGCGAGCGTCGCGCCACCGCGCCGCAGCGGCGCGCCGAAGAGCAGCGAGTGCACGAAGTCGTGCCACGGGTACGGCCGGGCGCTGCCCTCCGCGGCGACGCGGCGCAGGCGCGCCGAGGCGATCCAGTGCGTGAACGTCTGCGCGCAGTCCTCGCTCAGGTTCGGGTTGTTCACCGTGAGCACGCCCGGCGCGGCCGCCACCATCTCCGCGAGCCACGAGCGCTCCCCCACGCCGGTGCCGAGCTGCCACTGCGCGTACCAGCTGCCGTCACGGTACGGCACGTGGATAGACACCCGCCCGGCGCGGATGAAGGCGGTCAGCCCGTTGTACATGCGCAGCAGCCAGTACAGGTCCTGCGCGATCGCGTCGCGCTGCGCGGGCGTGGCGGCCGGCGAATCCCCGTCGAGGAACGCGAGGTTGTCCAGGAACTGCACCGCCTCGTCCGGCGCGAACACCGCCATGGGCGCGCGCAGCTGCACCGGGCGCCCCTTCGGGGTTTGCAGGGTGATCTCTTCGCGGTGGCGGAACCGTTGGCCGTCGAGAAGCGAGTGCACGATCGGCGGGAACGTGCCGGCCGGCACCTGGTCCATGGTGATAATGCGGTGGCCCTCCACGCGCTCAGCCCAAATCGCGAGCCCGGACTCGTGGAGCCACAGGCCGTGGAGGAGGAATTTAGGCATAACCTCCCTTATACCACCCGCCCCCGACACTGCCCGCGCGGGAAAATTCCGGAAGTTGCCCGCCCGCGTCACACCTGTCGACTACAGTGTGGCGCACATTTCATTTCCAGTGAATTCACAGATGCAAGGAGCGCCCATGTCGGAGAACTTCTGGCTCGTGCTGGCCATCGTCCTCTACTTCGGACTTATGGTGGCCATCGGCTTCTACTCGTGGCTGCAGACGAGCAAGTACGACGACTACGTGCTCGGCGACCGCGGGCTCAATCCCCTCGTCGCCGGCCTGTCCGCGGGCGCGTCCGACATGTCGGGCTGGCTGCTCATGGGCCTGCCCGGCGCGCTGTTCGTCTCCGGCATGAGCGAGCTGTGGATCGTCATCGGCCTGTTCATCGGCACGTGGGCGAACTGGAAGTGGATCGCGCCGCGGCTGCGCGCCTACACGGAGGTGGCCAACAACTCGATCACGCTGCCCAGCTTCTTTGAGAACCGCACGCACGACACCTCCCGCGTGCTGCGCTTTACCGCCGCCGTGATCATCATCTTCTTCTTCACCTTCTACGTCTCCTCCGGCATGGTTTCCGGCGGGCGCTACTACGAGTCCACGTTCGGCGGCGATTACCTCACCGGCGTGCTCATCGTCGGCTCCATCACGGTGCTCTACACCTTCATCGGCGGCTTCCTCGCCGTGAGCTACACCGACGTGGTGCAGGGCACGCTCATGTTCCTCGCGCTCATCACCGTGCCGGTCATGGCGCTGCTCTCGCTCGACCACCCGGGCGACATCTTCTCCTACGCCACCTCGAACCCGTACGGCCCGTGGGAGCACGGCAACCCGTCTTACTTCAACATGGTCGCGGGCGTCTCGGCCGCCACGATCATCGGCAACCTCGCGTGGGGCCTGGGTTACTTCGGCCAGCCCCACATTGTCACCCGCTTCATGGCGCTGCGCTCGCCCGCCCAGGCCGCGTCCGCCCGCCGCACCGGCACGATCTGGGTGTTCATCTGCTACGCCGGCGCCGTGTTCACCGCGCTCGTGTCCACCGTCTACTTCGGCCAGAAGTCCGAGAGCGTGACGGACCAGACGGGCTACGAGACGGTCTTCCTCGACCTCGCCCGCATCATGTTCCACCCGCTCATCGCCGGCATCGTGCTCACCGCCGTGCTCGCCGCGATCATGTCCACCATGTCCTCGCAGCTGCTCATCACCTCGTCCGCGCTCATCGAGGACCTCTACCGCATCTTCAAAAAGAACCCCAACCACACCACCCTGCTCGTGCTCTCGCGCACGATGGTCGTCGCCGTCGCCGTGGTGGCCATACTGCTTGCCATCCACCCCTCCGACACCATCCTCGGCCTCGTCGGCTTCGCGTGGGCCGGCTTCGGCGCCGCGTTCGGCCCCGTCGTCATCGCGTCGCTGTACTGGAAGCGCCTCACCGCCCCGGGCGCGATCGCGGGCATGATCGTGGGCGCGGTGACCGTGTTCATCTGGGGCACCTATCTCTCCGACGTCATCTACGAGATCGTCCCCGGCGTCATCCTCGCCACCGCCGCGATGGTCGCCGTCTCGCTGGCCACGCGCCCGAAGCCTGGCACCGACGCGGAGTTCGACACCGCCGCCGCAGCCACGGATTACGCGCTCGCCCACCCGGACTCCACCTTCGACGACGCGCTTACCGCCATCGAAGGGAACCGCGGGGGCACCACCGCCGTCTAAGGAGGTATGCGCCACTACCTCGCCGCCCTCACCACACTCACCCTGCTCATCCTCCCGTTCCCCACCGCGCTCTCGCGTATCGACGTCCCACAGGTCCCCCAACGCACCACCATCATCGGCTACGACCGGACCGCGTTCGGCCCAGGCTGGGCGCCCGTGCTCGCCGGGGCTCCTGCTGGCAGTGCTCTAGCTGGCAGTGCTCTAGCTCCCCGGGCGCAGTGCGACACCCGCACCCGCGTCATGGCCGACGCGTTCGGCGCCGACTGCGCCGCCCCCTGGCCCAGCTGGCAGGTCGAGCCGATCCCCGACCCCTACACCGGCCGGCCGATCCTGCCCGCCGACGTGCAGATCGACCACATCCTCCCCGTCTCCGCCGCGTGGGACCTCGGCGCCCACCGCTGGGACGACGCCACCCGCGCCCGCTTCTACAACGACCCGGGCAACCTCGTCGCCGTCTCCGCCGACGCGAACCAGGCGAAGTCGGACAAGTTGCCGTCGGAATGGATGCCAGAGGCGCGCAGCGCGCGGTGTGCGTATGGACGCCGGATGGTGGACGTCGCAACGCAATACGCCCTCCCGCTCCCCGCCGCGGACGTGCGGGCGATCAAGCGCGCGTGTTCCGGCGTCGCCGGGCTGGTGTCGCGCCGCGAACTGGGAGGAATCTCCCACGTTCCCGTAATGTAATGGGACATGAACACCTTCCTCATCTTCTTGCACGTCGCGGCCGCGATTCTGCTGCTCGGCCCCGTCGTCGTGGCAACCTCCATGTTCCCGCGCCAGGTCGCCGAGGCCCAGGCCGGCGGCGAAGAGGCCACCGGCCGCGCGTCCGTGCTGCACCGCATCACGAAGACGTACGGCATGCTCTCCCTGCTCGTGCCGCTGCTCGGCGGCGCCGTGCTCGCCTTCGACTGGGACACCTACAAGTCCAACTACTGGTTCCACACCGCGATCGTGCTCTCCGTGATCGGGTGGGCGATCCTGCTGGCCATGGTCATCCCGCAGCAGCGCAAGATGATGGGCACCATCGGCGCCCTGCCGCCCGCGGAGGCCGACCCGTCCGACGTGACCGGCAAGTTCGAGAAGTCCAAGGCGAAGGCCACCGCCGGCGCCGGCATCTTCAACCTGCTGTGGATGCTCGTTCTCATCCTCATGTTCTTGCCGGACCCGTCGTAGGTTCGCTGGGGCGCTCGGTTCTCGGGGCTGGCCCGGCCCCCGGCGCTTGGCCCCCGGCCCGGCACCAAATCCAGCTAGTAAGACCCAGCTAATCGCCTTCAAATCGCGATTAGCTGGGTCTTTGTAGCTGGATCCGCGGTTGGAGGCCCGGATCCGAGGCCCGGCGGCGGGCCCGGCGGAGGCGGAACCCTAGCTGTACTGCAGCGCCGACGGCACGCCGAGGCCCATACCCGCCACGGCCCGGAATACGGCGTCGTTCACGCGCCGCAGCGCCTCGCCGACCGGCCCGGTCAGCCCCGGGAAGAACGCGTTTTGCGCCCACACGCCCACGAGGCGCGCCTCGGGCACCGCGGGGCCGTCGTCAGGAACGACGCCGATAACGAAGTTGGCGGTGCGCAGCAGTGGCAGCGGGTTCGACGACCACATGCTGGACGTCACGCCGACGAAACCGCGGCCCGGCACCCACATCGGCCCGCCCGAATCACCCGGGTGCGACAGCGGCGCCGCGGCGAAGAAGGTGTTGTCGGCGGAGCCGGAGAACGGGCCGCAGTTCGTGCGTCTCGACGCGTACCCGTAATAACAGACCGTCTCCCCCAGCCGGATGTCCCGCGGGTGAACCCACGCATCGCCGCTGAACCCATTGCCGCCGACGCCGACGCCGCCGTCCCACTTGATCGCGCCCCAGTCGTTGCCGAGGCGCCCGTCGTACGCCTTCGACCGGTAGAACGTGCCGGCAGCGCCGGTGCGCGCGCCCGTGACGGGGTTGATGAGCTCGACGCGCGCGCCCTCGGTGCCGCAGTGTGCGGCGGTGAAGCTGCGGTGGCGGGCGGGGTCGTTGTAGCCGATCGTGCAGATACCGGTGCCCTGCACGTAGACCGGGGTCCCCTGCTCCACGACGCGGGTCTGCGCCTGCGCCGGCGTGGCCTGCGCCCCGAGCGGAGCGGCGACTGCGAACACCGCCGCGAGCAGGGTTTTCGTGGTGTGGCGCAGGCGGCAACGGGGCATGGCTGGATCTTTCTCACGGCAAACAAAAGGCGGCCGCCGGAAGCGGGCGCGTGTGAGGATCACACTACTCCCGGATCCGGCGGCCGCCCGCCAACCTCGCCGATAGCGCAGTCAGCACTGAAAGCGCCGTCAGCGCAGGCTAGTCGTCGTACCTGCCGCGCCCGCCGCGGTAGCCGCCGCGATCGCGGTCGCGTCCGCCGCGCCCGCCACGGTCTCGGTCTCGATCCCGGTCGCGGTCCCGGTCACGCCCGCCGCGGTAGCCGCCGTGGCCTCCGCGCCCGCCGCGGTCGTCACGGTCGCCGCGACGCGGGGCGCCGTGGTCGCGCTGGATGTTGATCAGTTGGCCGGAGATGCGCGTGTCCTCGAGCCTGTCCAGGACTGCGGGGTCCAGGTTCTTCGGCAGCTCCACGAGCGTGAAGTCGCCGCCGATGGTGATGCGGCCGAAGTCCTTGGAGTTCAGGCCGCCCTCGTTGGCCAGAGCGCCGACGATCGCCCCGGGGCGGACGTGCTGGCGCTTGCCCACGTCGAGGCGGTAGGTGTCGAAGCTCTCCGAGTCGTCGTGACGGCGGCCGCGCGAGCCACGGTCGCCGCGGTCGCCGCGGTCGCCACGGTCACGGTCGTCGTAACGCCCGCGGCCCCGATCCCGGCGATCCTCGCGGTCGAAGCGGTCCCGGTCGCGGCGGTCGCGCTTGTCGCGGGGCGGCTCCTTCATGAGGAACTCGTCGCCGGCGAGCGCCTGGGTGGCCAGGGCGGCGGCGATGTCGTCCATGGGCACGTTGTTGTTCGCGGAGTACTCGCGGACCATGGTCTTGAACACTTGCAGGTCGCTGGCCTCGAGGGACTCGGTGATGGAGTCCATGAACTTTTCCTTGCGCGACTCGTTGACCTCGTCGACGGTGGGCAGGTCCATCTCCTCGATCTTCGCGTTGGTCACGCGCTCGATGGAGCGGAGCATGCGGCGCTCGCGCGGGGTGACAAACAGGATCGCCTCGCCGGTGCGCCCCGCGCGGCCGGTGCGGCCGATGCGGTGGACGTAGCTCTCCGTGTCGTTCGGGATGTCGTAGTTGAGCACGTGGGAGATGCGCTCGACATCCAGGCCGCGGGCGGCGACGTCGGTGGCCACAAGGATGTCCAGGCGGCCGTCGCGAAGCTGATCGACGGTGCGCTCGCGCTGCTGCTGGGCGATGTCGCCGTTGATCGCGGCGGCGGAGAACCCGCGGGCGCGCAGCTTCTCGGCGATCTCCTCCGTCTCGTTCTTCGTGCGCACGAACACGATCATCGCCTCGAACTCGGTCACCTCGAGGATGCGGGTGATCGCGTCGAGCTTGTTGCGGTGCGCCGTGAACAGGTAGCGCTGCGTGATGTTGGTGTTGGTGCGCGTCTCGCTCTTGACGGTGACCTCTTCCGGGTCGTTGAGGTAGTCGCGCGAGATGCGGCGGATCGCGTTCGGCATCGTGGCCGAGAACAGGGCGACCTGCTTGTCGTCGGGCGTGTCCTCGAGGATGCGCTCCACGTCCTCCTGGAAGCCCATGTTGAGCATTTCGTCCGCCTCGTCGAGGACAAGGAACTCCAGGTTCGAGATGTCGAGCGAACCCTTTTCCAGGTGGTCGATCACGCGCCCAGGCGTACCGACGATCACTTGCGCACCCCGCCGCAGCCCCGAAAGCTGGATGCCGTAGGCCTGGCCGCCATAGATCGGCAGGATGTGCACCCCGCCGAGGTGGTCCGCGAACGACTGGAACGAGTCCGAAACCTGCAGCGCCAGCTCGCGCGTCGGGGCGAGGATGAGCGCCTGCGGGTAGCGCTTCCCCGGGTCGATCTTGGACAGCACCGGCAGCGCGAACGCCGCGGTTTTGCCGGTGCCGGTCTGCGCGAGTCCGACGACGTCGCGGCCCTGCATGAGCAGCGGGATCGTCTGCGCCTGGATCGGCGAGGGCTGCTCGAAGCCGACACGCTTGACGGCCTCGACAACCTCGCGCGGCAGGCCGAGGGTGTCGAAGCCGTTCCCGGGCTCTTCGGTTTGCTCGGCGTCGGCCGAAGGCTCGTCGTGAAGCTTCAGAACCTCGCCCTCAGTTTCAATGGCCACGGAGTCCTCCGCGGCGCCGGTCTCCTCAGCAACCCCCGCATCCCTGGTGTCCTCGATGACGGCCTCAACGATCTCGGCCGCGACATCCTGCGGGTTTTCCTGATTTTCCGACACATTCATGTCCGGCTCGTTCTCGCCGCCGGTGGCGTTTTCGGAAATACTCATCGCTTGCCCAGCGTACGCCACGAAGTGCCCCGGCAACGATTCCGCGACAGCGCGAGGCGGCCATGACCTAGATCACGGTCTCGGTGTGACTGCGTCCTAGGATGCACTCATGACTTCGCCTCTCGCGCTGACCCTGCTTGGGTTGGCCATCATCGCCGTTACCGTCGGACTCCTGCTCAAGGGAAAGACCCACCCAATCGTCGCTATGACGCTCGTGCCCATTGTCGGCGCGCTGCTCACCGGCGCCGGGATCTCGCAGATTTCCGACTACTACGGCGACGGCCTCGACCGGGTGATGAGCGTCGTGGTGATGTTCATCTTCGCGATCATCTACTTCGGCATCCTCTCCGACGTGGGGTTGTTCGAGCCCGTGATCAAGGGGCTCATCAAGGCGACTCGCGGCAACATCGTGCTGGTCACGCTCGGCACGGCGGCGATCGCCATCGTCGCCCACCTCGACGGGTCGGGGTCTACCACCTTCCTGCTCACCATCCCCGCGCTGCTGCCGCTCTACGAGGCGATGGGGATGTCGCGCTACGTGCTGCTGACCATCGTCGCCCTGTCCGCGTCGGTGATGAACATGCTGCCGTGGGGCGGCCCGGTCGGCCGCGCCAGTTCCGTCATCGGCCCGACGCCGAACGAGATCTGGACCCACCTGCTGCCGGTGCAAGGCGTCGCCATCGTCCTGGTCTTCGCAGTCGCCGCGGTGTTCGGCGTGGTGGAGCGGAAGCGCGTCGCCAAGCAGCATGCCAGTGGGACGAGTGTCGACGTCAACGCGGTCGCCGAGGACTTCGCCCGCACGCAGCGCGACGAACGCGCGAAGCTCGACTTCACCCAGCGCACCGGAACGTGGGTGACGTGGGCCAATGCGCTGCTCACCGTCGCGCTCATCGGGGTGCTCGTCTCGGGCCTGTCAGCGCCTGCCCCGGCGTTTTTGGTCGGCACCGCTCTGCTCCTGGTGGTGAACTTTTCTACCCTCGACGACCAAGGCGACGTCCTGCGCCGCCACGCGCCGACCGCACTGTCGATGGCGGGCGTCATCCTCGCCGCGGCAATGTTCCTGGGCATCCTCGACGGCACGGGCATGCTCGAGCAGATCGCACTCTCCCTGATCAAGATCCTGCCGGACTCCGTCGGTCCGTATTTGCACATCATCGTCGGCCTGCTCGGCGTGCCGCTCGACCTCGCCACCTCCACCGACGCCTACTACTTCTCCGTCCTGCCCATCGTGCAGCAGACGGCCGACGCGTTCGGCGTCTCCGCGATGGGCGCGGCCTCGGCCATGATTGTCGGCAACGTCATCGGCACCTTCGTCAGCCCCTTCTCCCCGGCCCTCTGGCTCGCGCTCGGTCTCGCGCACGGCGAGATGGGGAAATACATCCGCATCGCGTTCCCCATCTGCTGGGCGTTTTCCGTCGTGCTCGTCCTCGGTGCGTGGACATTTGGCGTGTTCGCCTGACCATCTTCGCGCTTTCCCGCGCCAGATCAGGCACCGCCGGATAAGTTGGTCACCATGAACCGACGTGCCGCCGCTGCCCTGGCTCTCGCACTGCCCATCGCGCTCACCGCCTGCTCCGCGGGCGACGCACCCGAGACGATCGAAGTGACCTCCACGGTCACCGAAACCCCTGCGGAGGATGACGGGGCGACGGAAGCACAATCGACCGCCTCGCAGTCCGAGACCACCGCAGAGGCGACAACCGCGTCCACGCAAGCTGAGACATACGAGGACCTCGACCCCGAGCTGTTCAACCTCGGCGGCGCGTACGTCGTCGGCGGCGCTGACACCGGCGTGGCGGGCTGCATGGCGAAACCGGGCACCAATTACCCGTTCAACTGCCAGATCAGCTTCACCTACCCCGTGCCGCCAGTTGAAGACCTGGGTGGGGCGGGCACAGCGATCGCGCCGAACGTCGCGAGCTGGAAGGACGGTCGCTTCATCACCGCGTTCTCCCCCGGTTCGCAGGGGTACATGACGCCGCCGCGCCCGCTTGAGCAGGGCCAGCGCGTCACTATCGACGGCGCAACGCTTACCCACCTCGTTGACGGGGGTTTCCGCGTCGAGTACAACGGCGACGCCTTCGAGGTGCACGACGGCGTCTACGCCCGCGACGGCGAGGTGGACCAGGCCCTCGCCGTCGCCGCAAAACCGGTCTCGCGCGGCACCCAGTGCGGCAGCACGTTCACCCCGTCCCTCCAGGACGTCGCCATCGTCGCGTCCGAGGACGGCACCACCTGCGGCACTGCTGCGCGGGTGATGCGCGATTACGTGCACGCGCTCATCGACGGCCAGACCGAGGGGCAGGCCGCGCTCTGGACCGCCCCGAACGGCTGGAGCTGCACGGGCCGCTGGTTCTTCACCGGCGAAGAGAACGTCGGCGCGAACGGGAAGATGGCCTGCGCGGCGAAGAGCCTGCAGGGCGCGCCGGTGGAGGGCCACGGTTCCGGCGAGGTGGTCGCGCTGACGGCGGAGGACCGCACCCGGTTGTAGGCGCTGCGCCAAGCCCCGTTGTATAAATCCACATCGGACCCTTAGTGTCAGGGTGGTTGTGAACGACGAACCGTAGGAGGTTTTGTTCATGACCGATTCGCAGTTGCCTCAGTTGGTGCCGTCGACGTTGACGTCGCCACCGGTTGCTGAAGCCCCGGTGGTTGCCCGAAAGGTCAAGCCTAAGACGTCGCGCGAGGAGGTCGAGGAGATCTTGTCGCAGCCGCCGCGTGTGCTGGCGGCGGGGGAAGTACTCGATGAGGAGACGTTGGCGTCGCTTGAGGCTGTGGCGTTCGTGTTCTCCCCGTACCGCGTGACTGGCCTTGGAAAGTGGTTTCATCCAGCGCAGCAGCGGCAGATGATCACGATTTACAACCTGTTGCCGCATGGCACGAAAGGCCCGTGGTGCGCCCGGCAGGGAATCGAGTATCCCCATATCGGGCGGTGGGCCCGCGCATTGCAGAAGTCGAAAACTATTGACGACGGCGTTGACGGCGTCGAGCGCGCCAAACACATGGTTGATGCTGCCTACCTGGGCAGACCGAGTGCGGAGTACATCCGTGAGGTGGTCGTCGAGTACGGGTTAGTGCCGCATGGCCAGAAAGAAGCCTGGTTGGTGGCGCATGGACTTGCTGGTCACACCGTGCGACGCTGGACAGCAATGGTGGCTGACGGTGACCTGCCAACACGCACAAGACCAAGGAGGATTGGAACGTTGACGATGGATGAATGCGCCGAAATTCAGCAGCTGCGCAAGGAAATTTCCGCGCTGACGCAGGACAAACGCAAGATCGAACTCGATGCCAAACGCCGTGAAGAAGCAATGCAGCGTGCCTTAGATAAGGCGACGGAAAGGGCAGAGCGGGCTGAGCTGGCCACTGATGTGTTGGGAAAAGCTTTAGCGACCATGCCAGGAGCACCTGGCGTGGACTCAAACGCGGAGGAAAAGTCCTCACCGACGCCCAACAACGCCTCTACGAGCAAGGCCGGCAAGCAGAAGAAACGCTGATCAACCAGCTCGTTTCCGTCGGCTACTCCAAAACGAAGGCGATGGGCATCATCGGTGCCTCGCGCAGCCGGGTCTTCTACGAAACCAATCCGCGCCCACGCACCGACAACCCGATCCCGCATCACCAACGCCGGATCAACCGGCTGTCTGATGCCACAGTCACAGACATAGTGGAGCTGCTGGACGACAATCCGCATTGCGGGGTGGACCAGGTGTTTTACGCCGCGTTGAACAACGGGACCTACCTGGCGAGCCTGCGCAGCTTCTACCGGGTGGCTAAAGCCCACGGCAAACTGCTGCACCAACGCCACAACACCAAAGCCAGACAAGCCAAACGCCGCCGCGACGCCACACCGCCGCATGTGCACGCCACCGCCCCCGGGCAGGTACTGTGCTGGGATATCACGTTTTTGCCTGGCCAATACTACGGACAGACCTTCGCGTTGCACATGGTGATCGATCTGTACTCGCGCGCCATCGTCGGGTTCGTCGTCGCAGAACGAGAAAACAGCCAGCTTGCAGCAGCGATGTTCGCCGACATCTTCACCCGTTTTCCAAATGTGCACACTGTCCACTCCGACAACGGCGCTGCCATGACCAGCAAACGACTCGGCAAACTGTTTGCCGAACATGGTGTGGCCCGCTCATTGAACCGGCCGCACACCAGCAACGACAACCCGCACACCGAGTCGGTGTTCCACACCCTAAAGACTAGGACCTACTACCCGAAAACCTTCACCACGCTGGGCGAAGCAAACACCTGGGTCAGCGCTTGGGTGCCGGTCTACAACGCCACCCCACACAGCGGGATCAACTACTACCCACCACAAGCAGTCCTCGACGGCACCTGGAGCGAACTGCAACGCAAACGAGAAGAAGGGATGCGAAACGCGCTAAGCAAAGGCACCATCACACAACTACCGGACACCAAAGCTGGCACAGGCCTCCCGGCAGAAGTCAGCATCATCCGCACCACCACCCAAACCGCCCCAACCCCACAACCCATCACGATCTAACACCCAAACCCGTTCACAACCACTTGACACAAAGCGGGACGACAAAAGGCGCTGCGTTTGCCCAGGTCGGCGTCGGGGGAACCGGCCGGGGTGCGGATTTTTACAAACCTCGTTCACAACATCGCACGAGGCTCGCCGCCAAAACGGCCCACCAAAGCGCCGGGCCGTGCTACATTCAACCGCGTGATAGAAACCGCAGCGTTCGCGAACCCGGCACCGACCGGGTCGTTCGCTGTGCAACCCGGGACCCATCTGGCCCACCGTCATCAGCATCTGCTGCGCGGTGTCGGCCATCTGCTGTTGCTGCGTTAGGTGCCGGAGGGCGTCGATACGCAAGTCGATGCGCAACCGGCGCACGACGCCCACCCAGATTCCGCCCGCGCACCCGCACCGCGGGCCTGTGGGCCGCGGAAAGCGAGAAGACGCAACCTCCCCCATTCGCGTAAACCCAAACGAAAAGGCACAGTTGATGTCTACCATGACTGCCCCCACCCGAAACCCGTCCACGCAGCCGAAACGCAACGGCTTGACCCACCGTCACATCCACTTCATCGCGCTCGGCTCCGCCATCGGCACCGGCCTGTTTTACGGCTCGGCAGGAGCGATCCAGGCGGCCGGCCCGTCCGTGCTGCTTGTGTACCTGCTCGGCGGCGCGGTGGTGTACTTCATGCTCCGCGCGCTCGGCGAGATGAGCGTGCGCACTCCGATGACCGGCTCGTTTGCCGTCTACTGCCGGAAGTACCTCGGCGGGCTGGGCGGCTACATCACGGGCTGGATGTTCGCGTTCGAGATGATGATCGTGTGCCTGGCGGACCTCACCGCCATTGGCCTCTACATGAAGTTCTGGTTCCCCGACACGCCGGCGTGGGTGTGGATCGCGGTGACGCTGCTCATCATCGGGGCCGCTAACTTAGCGACGGTCCGATGGTTCGGCGAGCTCGAATTCGCGTTCACCATCATTAAGGTCACCGCGGTGGTGGCCATGATCCTCGGCGGCGCGGCGATCCTCGTGTTCAACCTCGGCTCGCAGTCGGACGTGGCCAGCGTGTCCAACCTGTGGAACGACGGCGGGTTCTTCCCCAACGGCATCGAGGGCATGATCGCGTCCTTTATCCTCGTGCTCTTCGCGTTCGGCGGCACCGAGATCATCGGCGTCGCCGGCACGGAGGCCGAGGACCCGGAGCGCTCCATCCCCAAGGCGGTGAACACCGTCCCGGCGCGCATCCTCATCTTCTACGTGCTGGCCATCTCGATCATCCTCATGCTCAACCCGTGGCGCACGATCACGGGCGAAGAATCCCCCTTCGTCCAGATCTTCAGCACCCTCGGCGTGAACTGGGCGGCGGGCCTGCTCAACTTCGTGGTCATCACCGCCGCGCTCTCCGCTATCAACGCGGACCTCTTCGGCACCGGCCGTGTGCTCACGGGCCTGGCCAAGGAGGGCCTCGCGCCGCGGCGGATGGCGCAGACGTACCGCGACGTGCCGGTGATGACGATCGCCACGCTCCTCGGCGTCCTCGTCGTCGGCGTGGTGCTCAACGCCGCGTTCCCGAACGTCTTTGAGACCATCGCCGCGCTGGCCACCTTCGCCACCGTCTTCGTGTGGCTGATGATCCTGCTCGCACAGGTGGCCATGCGCAAGCAGATGCCTATCGACGAGCAACGCGCCCTCACCTTCCCCGTCCCCCTCTGGCCGTACGGGCAGTGGTTCGCCATTGCGTTCATCCTCTGCACGTTCGGCATCATGGCCTGGCTGCCGGACTTCCGCCTCGCGCTCGGCATCGGCGTGGCGTTCCTGGCGCTGGCCACCGCGATGTACTTCGTCACCGGCCGCCCGCAGGCGATCGAGCAAGAAGAGCAGCTCGCTTAACGACGATCCCCTCAACCCCGCCCCGGACACCCCGGGGCGGCCCCATTTCAAAGCCCCTTCCTCATCCCAGAAAGCGCATTTGTCATGGCAACGACAACAGCCCCAGCCCCACAAACGGCACCTGCCCGGACCACACCTCGCGGTTTGAACCACCGCCACATCCACTTCATCGCGCTCGGCTCCGCCGTCGGCACCGGCCTGTTCTACGGCTCGGCGGGCGCAATCCAGGCCGCGGGCCCGTCGGTCCTGCTGGTCTACCTGATCGGCGGCGCGGTGATGTACTTCATCCTCCGCGCCCTCGGCGAGATGAGCGTGCGCCACCCCGTCCGCGGCTCGTTTGCCGTCTACTGCCGCGAGTACCTGGGCGGCTTCGGCGGATTCATCACCGGCTGGGCCTTCGCTTTCGAGATGATGATCGTCTGTCTCGCGGACCTCACCGCCATCACCATCTACATGAAGTTCTGGTTCCCCGGCACACCGGCGTGGGTCTGGATCACCACTACCCTGCTCATCATCGGTGCCGCCAACCTGGCGAATGTGCGCATGTTCGGCGAGCTCGAGTTCGGGCTGACCCTGATCAAGGTCGGTGCCGTGGTGGCGATGATCGTCGGCGGCGCCGCCATCCTCGCCTTCAACCTGGGCCCGAACCCGGAGCAGATGGGTGTGGCAAACCTGTGGGCTGACGGCGGCTTCTTCCCTAACGGCGTCAGCGGCATGGCGGCGTCCTTCATCCTCGTGCTTTTCGCCTTCGGCGGCACCGAGATCATCGGTGTGGCGGGTGCGGAGGCCGAGGACCCGGACCGTTCCATCCCGAAGGCCGTGAACACCGTCCCGGCGCGCATCCTCATTTTCTACGTGCTCAGCATCCTGATCATCCTGTTGATCAACCCGTGGCGCTCCATCACCGGCGAGGACTCCCCCTTCGTCCAGATCTTCGACACCCTCGGCGTCACCTGGGCCGCCGGCCTACTCAACGTGGTGGTGCTGTCGGCGTCGCTATCCGCCATCAACGCGGATCTGTTCTCCACCGGCCGCGTCCTTGCCGGCCTGTCCAAGGAAGGCCTTGCGCCGAAGGTGATGGGCCGCACCTACCGCGACGTGCCCGTCATGACCGTGGTCATGCTGCTGCTCGCCCTCGTCGTCGGCGTGTACCTGAACACCAAGTTCCCCGACATCTTCGAGACCATCGCCGCACTTGCCACCTTCGCCACCATCTTCGTCTGGCTGATGATCCTGTTCGCGCACATGGCCTCGCGCAGGCAGATGACGCGCGAGGAGCAGCAAACGTTGAAGTTCCCGGTGCCGCTGTGGCCGATTGGTCAGTGGTTCTCCATCTTCTTCATCCTCTTCGCCTTCGGCACGATGGTGTGGCTCCCGGAGTACCACGTCGCGCTCGCGGTAGGAGTCGGGTTCCTGGTGCTGATGAGCATCCTCTACTTCGTCACCGGCCGCCCGCAGGCAGTCGCGAACACCGAAGTGGAGTACGCCGCGAAGTAGCGGACATTACCCTGTCCCTATGGACGACATGCAGAGGCTGTACCAATCAGCAGCAAAACTTCAGCAGGTTGCCCCCGATGCTGTGTTGGTCGGAGGCAGCGCTGCTGTTTTTTACGCTGGACACCGCATGTCGTTCGACCACGACCACGTCATCGAAAACCTCCAGAGCCGGTACGACGCCGTGCTGGAGGCAGTTATGGGCCTCGACGGGTGGTCCACCAACCCTCGGGCGTCAAAACCACCGATGACCATTATGGGCTCTCTGGATGGGTATCAAGCCGGGTTGCGGAATCTTCGGCGGAAAACTCCACTAGAGGTGCAAGAACTGCAGCTTCCTAACGGCGATAAATTGCGCATTCCAACGATCGAGGAAGTCCTGCGCACCAAGGCCTTTCTCATTGTGCAGCGCAACCAGGTTCGCGATTTCCTCGACGTGGCCGCTTTGAGCACCCAAATGGGGATCTCATCTGCGTGTCATACACTGCTGCAAATCGATAGCTTTTATTCCGAATTCACCGGTACCAACGGTTCCGTACTCTCGGAGCTGGTGTGCATGCTCGCTGAACCCGACCCGGCGGATAGCAGAAACAAGGATGCCCTCTCCCAATACAAGGGGGCAGTCGCAGGCTGGGATTCATGGGACCGAGTGGAGGCGACCTGTAAGGAGTTGGCTGCATGTCTCACGTAATCAGCCCCCTCATGTTCCGCAACGTGTCGGCTAGCCCCGATGACCCGATTTCAACGTGGCCATACGAGGTCTACGCCGCCACCTTGCAGTACGGCAACATCTTCGACTGGCGGATCTTCGCAAACGAGATTCGACGCGATCCGTGGGGCGAAGTCGCTGACCTCATGGACTCGGTCGTCCACGAGCTTCCGAACCTGGATGCGTCCCAGCTTTTCTTCCTCATCCTCGGACAGGCGCGGGGCGACGAAGCCATATTCACCAAATCGCTTCCCGGTCGCCAGAAGGGGTACGAAGCCTGGTAGCTACTCCCCCAGCCGCACCTTGATCGCCTCCCCGTGGGCCGGCAGCTGCTCCGCGTCAGCCAGCCGCACCACGGCGGGGGCGATTTGGCGCAGTGCCTCTTCCGAGTACTCCACCACGTTCACCGGGCGCAGGAACGTGTGCGTGGACAGCCCCGCCGCGAACCGCGCCGTGCCTGAGGTGGGGAGCACGTGGTTGGATCCAGCGGCGTAATCGCCGAGAGGCACGGGCGTGTGCTTGCCGACGAACACCGCGCCCGCGTTCACCACCCCATCCGCCACGGCACGCGCGTCACGGGTGTGGATTTCAAGGTGCTCCGGGGCGTAGGCGTTGGAGATGCGGGTGGCGGACCGGAGGTCGTCGACAAGCACGATGCCCGATTGCGGGCCAGTGAGCGCGACGGCGACACGCTCGGAGTTCAGCGTGACGCGGTAGCGGGCCTCGATCTCGCGGTCGACGGCTGCGGCCAGCTCCTCGGAGTCCGTGATGAGCACGCTGGCGGCCTGCTCGTCGTGCTCGGCCTGGCTGATGAGGTCGTAGGCGAGGTAGACGGGGTCCGCGGTGTCGTCGGCAATGATCGCGATCTCACTGGGGCCGGCCTCCGCGTCGATCCCCACCACCCCGTTGACCAGGCGCTTCGCCGCCGCGACAAACACGTTACCGGGGCCTGTGACCATGTCCACCGGTTCCAACCCCTCGGACCCGAACGCCATCAACGCCACCGCCTGCGCACCGCCGACGGCCCACACCTCGTCCACGCCAAGTAGCGCGCACGCCGCGAGGATCGTCGGGTGCGGCCACCCGCCTTGCTCGGCCTGCGGCGGGGAGCACACGACCATCGACTCCACTCCGGCTTCCTGAGCGGGGATGACGTTCATGAGCACGCTCGATGGGTACACCGCCTTGCCGCCCGGCACGTAGAGGCCCACGCGGCGCACGGGGATGAAGCGCTCGGTCACAGTGGCGCCGTCGGCCACCTGGGTCACGCGCTCTTCCGGTTTCTGCGCCGCATGGACGGTGCGGATGCGCGCGGCCGCCTGCTCGAGCGCGTCGCGCACCTGCGGGTCCAACGCCTCTAGCGCCGCCGCCACTACCTCACCGGGGACGCGGATTGAGGTGGGCCGGATGCCGTCGAAAAGCATGCCATGCTCGAGTGCCGCCTCCGCGCCGCGTTCGCGCACCGCCTCCACGATCGGCGAAACTTTCGGCAGCACCGAGGTCACGTCGACGCCGGCTCGCGGAAGCACGCGGCGCAGCTGGCTTATCGACGTCTCCTTGCCCCTCAAATCCGTCACCTTCAGCACGTTGGCCCTCCTCCGCCGTCGGGAATGCATTGCTGCACCCAGGCTACGTCCCCGGCGCGCACAACACCCCGAAGTTTGGAATGCTTAGGCGCATGACTGTCACGCAGGGCAACAAAGTAGTGCTCATCGGTGCCGGCTACGTCGGTTTGGCGTACGCGTACGCACTTCTTAACCAGGGCTTGTCGGACGAGCTGGCCATCATCGACCTCGACGAAGAGAAGGTGTGGGCCCAGACGGAGGACTTAAGCCACGCCATCCCGTTCTCCGGCTACCACATGGAGGTCTGCCCCGGCACCTACGAGGACTGCCGCGACGCCGCAATGGTGGTCAACTGCGCGGGCGTGGCCCAGCGCGAGGGCGAGAGCCGCATGGACCTGGTTGCCCGCAACGTGAAGATCTTCGAGAGCATCAACCGCGAGGTCATGGCCAACGGCTTCAACGGCATCTACGTGGTGGCCACTAACCCGGTGGACGTGCTCTCCTACGTCACCTGGAAGCAGACCGGCCTGCCGTCCAACCAGGTCATCGGCTCGGGCACCGTGCTTGACACCGCGCGCTGGCGCCACAACCTGGGCAAGTACTTCGACATTTCCCCGTCCGCGGTGCACACCTACATCATTGGCGAGCACGGCGACAGCGAACTGCCGGTGCTCTCCTCTGGCTCCGTCGGCGGCGTGCCACTGCGAGCGCTGCTGGAAACCGAGGCTGAGACGAACCCCAAGATTTACGACGACATCGATGAGATGTTCGTGCGCACCCGCGACGCCGCCTACGAGATCATCAAACGCAAGGGCAACACGTCGTTCGGCGTGGGTAACGCGCTCGCCCGCATCACCCGCGCGATCCTGCGCAACGAGGACGTGGTCCTGCCCGTCTCCGCGCTTTTGGAGGGCGAGTACGCCCACCGCGACCTCTACATCGGCACGCCCACGGTGCTCAACCGCGACGGCGTGCGCAACGTGGTGGAGCTGCGCCTGGACGAGGACGAATACGCCAAGTTCGACGCGTCGGCGGAGACGCTGCACAAGGTGATCGGGCAGTTGGAGCTGGGGTAGGCGGATACGATAAGCCGCATGCTCAAGCAGATCGATGTGGTGGGAGCCGTGTTTCTCCGTGACGGCAACGTCTTCGCCGCCCGGCGCGGCCCCGGCAAAGCGATGGCTGGGATGTGGGAGTTTCCCGGCGGAAAAATCGAGCCGGGCGAGACCCCGCAGGAGGCACTTGAGCGAGAGCTGCGCGAGGAGCTGCGTATCGAAGCCCAGGTGGGCGACCATCTTGTCACCACCCGCCACCAATACGACTTCGGTGTGGTGATTTTGGCGACGTACATCTGCGAAATCGAGGTCAGGGAGCCTGAACTCACCGAGCACAGCGAGGCACGATGGGTTCCAGTGGCGCGGCTGACTGAGTTGGATTGGGCGCCGGCCGATGTGCCTGCGGTCGAACTGCTGCAAGAAAGGTTCGGGTAGTCGTGTCCAGAGAAGACGCTGCACTTCCATTCGGCGTCTACGAAACCCCGGTGACGAAACGGGTCGCCGAACGCGTCGTTGCCACCGAGGGTGCCAATCCCTTTGCACGCAGTGCGATCACCAGCGTTTCCTCCGACCACGTGGCTCGCTACACCGACGCCATCACCAGAACCATTGGTGGACACCTCGCTCAAAAGCTCATCCGGACCTCAGATCCGGCCGAGCGGGTGGAGTTGATTAACTCGCTGGCAGTGCTCATCGACCCGGACGATGCGATCGATTCAGAGGCGCTGCTTCATGCCGTTTACGAGGAGACGCTTGGCGCCGCCCCCGCTCTCTCCCCAACTCCCCCAACGGGTGCATCGCTACTGACCAACGCGAGCAGTGACCTCAGTATGGCGGCCGAGATCAAGCGCGAGATTCAGACGGCGGACAGCGTTGATTTACTATGCGCATTCATCAAAAACTCCGGCATCGCCGTCATCCGCGACCAGCTGGAGTTTCTCCGCGATCACCAGATTCCGTTGCGCGTGATCACCTCGACATACTGCGGGGCGTCGGACATCCACGCCATCAATAGGTTGGTCGATGAGTTTGGTGCCCAGGTCAAGATCGGCTTCGAATCGCGCGACACCCGGCTTCACGCCAAGGCGTGGCTCTTCCGCCGCAACTCGGGGTTTGACACCGCCTACATCGGTAGCTCAAACCTCTCGAACTCTGCACTTATCGACGGCGTCGAGTGGAACGTACGAGCCTCCCGCACCTCTACACCAGACATCCTGGACAAGTTTGAGGCCGTTTTTGAGACGTATTGGAACGACGCCCACTACGTCAACTACATTCCACGCGACGACCACTCGCGACTGGCGGACGCGCTGCGCCGAGAGAAATTCGGAGACGGCACTGGTCAGATCGAATTATCTGGACTGGAAGTCCGCCCCTTCCCCTACCAGGAGGCGATGCTCGAAGCACTTCGCGTGGAGCGCGAGGTTCACGACCGCCACCGAAACCTCCTCGTCGCCGCGACCGGCACAGGAAAAACCGTGGTGGCCGCGCTGGACTATGCGGCGGTGACGGAGTCGTCGGCAAGCAAAATGCCCCTGCTCTTCGTTGCACATCAGCGGGAGCTGCTCCGACAGGCGATGCGGACGTACCGCGAGGTGCTGCGGGACCCGAACTTCGGGGAACTGCTCGACGGTACGCATACGCCCCGCGAGGGAACACACGTTTTTGCCACGATTCAGACGCTGCACAAGCGTCTCGACGACTTCGCGCCCGACCGCTTTGAGTTCGTCGTCATCGATGAGTTTCACCACGCTGAGGCATCGACGTATAAGAAGGTGCTGGATTACCTCCGACCCAAGGAACTGCTTGGGCTCACAGCTACGCCGGAGCGCAGCGACGGGGTCAACGTGCAGCGCTTCTTCGACTACCGCGTGGCGTACGAACTGCGACTATGGGATGCACTGCAGCTAGGTCTCGTCGCCCCGATGCATTACTACGGGCTCAATGACGAGACGGACCTGCGCAGCGTGAAATGGTCGCGGACGAGTCGGGCCTACGACATCGAGGCACTCAGTGACTTCTACGCCCGACTCGGCGATTCGCGGGTGAAGCTGATTCTCAACGAGCTGCAAAAGCGCGTGTTCGACCTTGATGGCCTTAAGGCGTTGGGCTTTTGCGTGAGTATCCAACACGCGCAGTACATGGCAGACCGGTTTTCCTACTTTGGCGTACCCGCCGCAGCGATCACTTCGCGGACCGTTCCTTTCGAACGCGATGCTGCGATTCAACGTTTGCGGGCTGGCGAGCTCAAGGTGCTGTTCACTGTCGACCTGTTCAACGAGGGCGTGGACATCCCTGACCTGAACACGCTCCTGCTGCTGCGCCCGACGGAAAGCCCGATCATCTTCCTGCAGCAATTGGGCCGGGGCCTGCGCAAGATCCCGGGCAAGGTGTGTACCGTGCTGGACTTCATCGGTGAGCAGCGTGCCGAGTTCGACTTTGAGCGCCGCTACGCCGCCTTAACGGGCAAGCGCGGCAAAAAGCTAGAGAAGGAAATTGAGCGAGGCTTTCCGACGCTGCCCGGCGGTACCCACATTCAACTCGACCGAGTTACCCAGGAAAGGGTGCTGAGGAATGTGAAGCGGGTCGCAGGCAATTCGATTGTGAAGATCCGCGCACTTGTGCAGCAAGAATCCACCACCGACCTTTCTGCGTTCCTGTCGAATACCGGGCTGGCGCTCGAAGATCTCTACCGGAACAAGAAGGATGGTGGATGGACCCGTCTACTCCGGAGCCAAAGTCTGTTGCCGCAGTCTTCGGATCCCAATGAGGACTTCCTTCTGGGCCGGGTGCGATCCATGCTCCACATCAACGATCCGATGCGCGCGGAGGCTTACCTGCGAATTTTGTCCCCAGAGGGCGCTTCATACGATGCGATGCCCGAGTTAGACCAGGTGTTTACCCGGATGCTGGTGACTTCCGTTTGGGCGAACCAGCCCGGAGTCGCCGCACCGAAATCGTTCGAAGAGGCGCTGGGCATCCTTCGCAGTGCCCCAGCCTTTGTGTCCGAGCTTGAGCAGGTGATCAGATACCGGCTGGACCAGGCACGAATTGCCCCACAGCCGATCGCTGGACCGGGCGCTGGCGTGCTGTTCACGCACGCCGATTACTCCACGGCAGAGCTCACCGCGGCGCTACGAGAGGCACCTCTGCCGAAGCTGCTTCACCTTCCACGAGAAGGGGTGTACCACGCCAAAGAAGCCGGCGTCGATCTGTTCTTTGTGACGCTGGTGAAAAACGAGGACGACTTCTCGGAGACCACGAGGTACGCCGACTACCCGATCTCTCGCGACCTGTTCCAGTGGGAGTCGCAATCCACTACGACGTTGTCATCTAAGGACGGACAGCGCTACATCCACCACAGCGAAACGGGCCATTCCATTTACCTGTGCGTGCGCAACACCCGGCAGAACTCGATCGGGGTAGCAAATGCCTTTACGCTGCTTGGAGACGTCACCCACGTCAGCCACAAGGGCGAAAAGCCCATCCGCTTCGAGTGGCGTCTCACCCGCCCCATGCCCGCGCATCTGTATGAGCAGGGCCGCGCGGTGGTGTAGGCAGTGGGTTACGATTTTCAGGTCCCACAACCAACGGAGGAAACGTGACCGGCATCAAGACCCTGAGCTTCTTCAACAACAAGGGCGGTGTCGGTAAGACGACCCTTTCCACCAACGTGGCGTACAACCTGGCGCTTAAGGGGTACCGCGTGCTGTACGTGGACTGCGACCCACAGTGCAACGCCACCCAGCTGCTGCTCAACGAGATGCAGACGAAAGAGATTTACGACGGCGTGCCCGACCCAGAGGTTGCCCTCCGCCAGTCGTTGTCCAAGACGGTCTACGGCCTCTTCATCCCGCTTCGGGAGGGCGAACCGGAGATCGATGCCGACATCCCGGTGTTTAGGTCGGAGCGTTTTCAGGTGGATGTGATGGCAGGGCATCCGTCGTTAAGCCAAATTGAGGATGTGATGTCGTCTGCCTGGCAGACGGCGCTGAGCCGCGAAACCGCGTCCTTTCGGCGCGTGCATTGGGCGGGCCAGCTGATCACGGCGATGGAGGACGCAGACCGCTACGACATCATCATGTTCGACGTCGGGCCCAGCCTCGGCCCGTTCAACCGAACCGTACTGCTGGGTTGCGACGCCTTTGTCACCCCGACCGCCACCGACCTGTTCAGCTACCACGCGTTTGGCAACCTCGCCCGTTGGTTCGACATGTGGGTCACCGAATATTCCGAGATGGCGGAAGCCAACGTGGAAGCGTGGAAATCCTTCTCCTCAAGTTTTGAAAAGAAGGCCCGCAACCTGCGCATCCCCGGCCACGGCGGCGGCCAGGTGCAGTACCTCGGCTACACCACGCTCGAGTACGTGAAAAAGAAGGCGAACGGCCAAGACCAGCTCGTCGGCGCGTTCGAGCGCTTCCGAGGCAAGTTTGCCGACGAAGCCCGGCGCATCGGGCGCGCCCTGAGCCAACGCGAAGATGAGTACCTGCTCGGGCACGAGCCCCACATGTACTCGATGCCCGCCACCGCCCAGGACGTGCACGCGCCCATCGCGGAGCTCGCGTACGGCGATGGGATTAAGGGGTCCCAGGGCACGCAACGCGACAATTACGCGGGCCAAATCAAGGCGGTGTCAGATGCGGTCCACGACCGGTTGTTCGGGAGCGCTGCAGTGTAGGTTTCAGCCGGCTAACTTCGGTCCTCGAACGTTTGAGGAGGTCGAAATGAGCAGGGATTATGACTGCCACTTGCACCTTGATTTTCGCGCCCACGTCAAGGCCAAAATTGAGGCGATGCTGCCAGTTATTCGTATTGAAGAAGTGGACGACGGCGACGAAACGTACTCCGCGAGATTGCGCATAGGCGGGGCAGTCAAAGGGAATGGGTCCCTCCCTCAGAGGATCGTGTTGTCACCTGACTTGGTGGCTATCGATCGAAGCTCCCACCGCCAGGTAGCTGTTGCCTCGTGTTTGCCGCGCATTGATTGCGACGGAAACGCTCCGAGCGGCTTCCTGAATCTCCTCGAAGGCTCGGATCCGAGTATTCGCTCATGGGTAGTGACGGAGGAACCTTCCGTTGCCCGCCTCGCGCTGCTTGCGTACGAGAACCCCAACATCCAGATACTTCACCTCTGCCTCCCCCATTTGAAACGGGAACTTGCGAAACGAGACTCTGATGTGGCGGAGCTGCTCTCGACGCTGGAGGGTGAGGGAAGGATACATTCCTTAAATATGCAGCTTAGAGGGCAAATATAAAGAGTATAAAGAATATAAAGACCCGGAGTTGTCTATCGGATTTGGGCCGTGCGGATGCGGATCGGCAGGACGCTGGGAATTTCTCCGAATCGGGAACTCGCCTCCCCAGAAAGTGCGATAATCCCGCTATGAGAAAACCTGTTGTTTCACTGGTAGTCGCATTGTCAATCGCTGTCAGCCCGGCGGTCGCACCGAGCACAGCCGTCGCTGCCCCCGCCGCCCCAACCACCACTGAGTCTAAGGCTGGGCCCATTATTGGAGGAATAGTCGGCACCCTTGCAGTTCTCGCCGCAGGCGCAGGCGCAGCATGCTGGGCGATGCAGCAAGGCATCATCCCCAACCCAGCCCCCCAATTGATTCCGTGCCACCCCGCTCCGGCACCAGCACCCGCCCCCGCGCCCGAACTTGCCCCGGCCCCTGCCCCGGCCCCTGCTCCAGCGCCGGCTCCTGCCCCGGCCCCCAAACCGGCTCCCGCCCCGCAGCCAGCCCCCGCGCCCACTCCGGCGAAATCCTACCCGAACTGCCGTGCGGTTTGGAATGACCTCGGTCGCCCGATTCGCCGTGGCGAGCCGGGTTACGGTTCCCACCTCGACCGGGATGGAGACGGTGTAGGCTGCGAAAAGCGCCCGAAGTAGGCCCAATTATCCCTTCGAATTGGGCACCGTAGGCCGTCGAGAAGCGATATACTCGCCCCTAATTCGCTCGTTTGTTCGATCTCTTCCAAGTCGTGTCGGAGGGTGTTGATAGATTGCTTTTCAACACCCCGTTAATCGGATGGAAGGGAGGGTGCCGTGAGCGAGATCGCCCAGGTCGTGGACCAAATCGTTGAGGGTTTCACAAAGCTGCGTTCGCTTTTCGACGACCCCTCGGCCCTCCCCTTCTCATCGATCGCCGGTGATGTTGCTCGCCTTGAACGGGCTATGGACAAAAAGGCGTATATCGACGCGTCGTTCGCGCAAGCGTGTGTGCTCGCGGACGCGGGCCGACTCGTCGGTGCAAACTACCCGGACGCGTACCTGATGGAAAAACTCGGGCTTTCTAAAGGTGAGGCGTACAACCGTCTCGCTCGCGCGAAGGCGATGTTCACCCCGCCCCCACCGCCCGAGCCGGACGTCGAGGAGTTTTTGGACCTCTTCGGAAGCGACTCGTCCGACACCACCGACGAGGACCGCGCCGCCGCCGAGGACGCCGCTCGCCGCGCCGCCGAAGAGGAAGCGGAGCAGCGCCGCCGCGACCAGGAGGACGCACGCAAGCGTGCCGACGACATCCCGGCCGCCAAACAGGACATCATCCGTCGCGAACTGGACAAGCTGCTGAAGGCGGCCGAAGGCGAGCGCATGCGCATCTACTCCCGCGCGATGGAGGAGGCGAAGTACCGCGGGGAGAAAGATTTGCGCGCGTACGTCAAGCGGCTTGTCGATGCCGCCAACAAGCCCCACGCCAAAAAGGACCCCAACGCCGGATTTGAAAAGCGCGACGTCTCGCAAGGCAAGGAGAACGCCGACGGCACATACGACGTGCGGCTGACTTTGACTCCCGGCGACTACGCCCTGTTCAAGGCGCACACCGATAAGGGTCTCGTCCCGAACTCCAACATCCCACCCGAGCATCAAAGCGACCGGGATACGCGCAGCAAAGGCCAGCGCCGCTACGACCAGTTCGCATCCATCCTGCGCCAGTACGAGCACACCGAGCAGTCGCGTAACGGTGGTGCCGCATCAGTCGTGGTCGCAATCACCTTGGATGATCTCGCGCAGGCTGATGCCAGCACCTTGTTCCACACCAACGTCGGAGTCGACCTCAACCCCTTCGACCTGGTGCGCCTAGGTATGGACGGCACGAGCGATTTCCTGCTCACCGTCGACGGGCTTACCGGGGTGCCGCTGCACCTGGGCCGGTCGAAGCGCCTCGCGTCGGTGGGTCAGCGCATCGCGATGTTCGCCATCCAGGGCGTGTGTTCCTGGGCCGGATGCACCACCGCGATGAGCGAGTGCGAAGCCCACCACATCATCTCCTGGCTGCGCTACGGCACCACCGACATCACCAACCTCACCGGTCTGTGTCCCACGCACCACAGGTGTAACAACGACCACCGCGACGGGTCCTTTAACAAGGGTTACATGGACTATGACCCGGATACTGGCACCGCCACCTTGGTCAAAGCCGACGGCACCCGTCACATCAACACCACAGACCCCGCCATGCACTCCGCCGTCAACCGTCTCAGGGCGAAGCGTGCCCAAAACGCGGCGCCGCCACAGATGCACCCCGCCAGGCCCACCAGTCCGCCACCACACCGCCCACCCACCAGGCCCAACCACCGCACCCCCATGCGGCCCTAACCCTTCAGCCATACCTCACTGACCGGGGCGTACTCCCCCACCTCCGACGCGAACGTCTCGTCGTGGCAGGTCAGCACCACCGCTTGACCGCGCGACACACCGGATGCGATGATCGCGTGCGCCCGATCGCGGGCAGGTGCGTCGAGGCCGACGTCGGGCTCATCGAGAAGCACGAGCGGCCTGCCCTGCCCGAAGACCTGAGCAAGCTGGGCAAGCCGCAACCCAGCCGCCGGCAGGTCGAACGGGTGCATCTCCGGGTCGAGGCCCAGCGCCTCCACAGCCTCCGGTTCCGCAACGAAGTCCCCCACCGTGGATTCGGCGACCTGGTCTGCGGCGCGCTGCAGCGCCAACGAAACCGCGACGCCGCGGGAGCTCTCGAGTCCGGCGTTGCCGTCCAGACCCGCCATCGCACGCAGCAGGGTCGTCTTCCCGGCACCGTTCGCGCCACGCAGCCACAGCACACCGCCCGGCCGCGGCTCCAGGCGGACCGGTCCCGCCGTGAACTCCGGTTCGGTGCGTGCCCGGAACTGCCACCACCTGCGCGTGCGTCCCCCGCGGGTAGCACATACCTCCCCCAGCTGAAGCGGCGGGCCCAAAGGCGGCCCATCCAGCGCTAGGCGCGGTGGCAAGCTTGGGGCGTGCGGCTCCGGAAGACCGTCCACGAGCACCCCACCGCGGATCGTGAGAAAGGCCGAATCGAGCTCGCGCGGCCGGTTGCCCAACAGCACCACTCGCGAGGGCAGCCCCGCCAGGAGGCTTACCACCTGGGTGGCGGAGTGGGGGTCGAGGCCGGCGAGGGGGTCGTCGAGAAGCAGGATGCGCGGCTCGAGCACTGCGACGCAGGCGATGGCCAGGCGCCGCGTCTGCCCGCCCGAGAGTCGCGCGGGGTGGCGCTCCGCAAGATCGGACAAGCCGGCCGCCGCCAACACGCGGGCGCAGCGTTGCTCCATCTCCGGCCGCGGGACACCACGCTGCTCCAGGCCTATGGCGACCTCCTCCACAACCGTCTCGCGCAAGTACGTGATGTGCGCGACGGGGTCCTGCTGCACCACCGCGGCGCCCGGCCAGTCGGCGTGCACCTGCCGGGCGATGGTCGTCAGCCCGGCACCGGAATCGGCCACCACCTGCACCATCCGGTGCCGCTCGAGGGCCCCGGAAAGCACGCTCAGATCCATACCGCCACCCCCAGGCACAACAATGGGAATCCCCAACGAACCGCCCTCTGCCAGGGGGAATCAGGAACAGGCCGCAGCACGGTGCGGGGGCCTTCGAGGTCGTAGCCCGCGGTCTCGAGCGCCTGGCCGCGGGCCGCACCGGTGGTGAGCAGCTCCGTGAGCACCGGCATGATCAGGTGCGGCGCGATCGTTTTCACCGTCACCGCGCGCCCCAGCAGCGCGTTCGCGTCGCGCACCACCCGCACCCGCTGGCCGCCCTGCGGGAATAGCTGCAGCGTGGAACCCGCGAGGTAGGACATGCGGTTGCCGCCCGGCACCGCCTGCAGAGCCTTGGCAAGGTCGGCGACCGTGAAGAAGGTGCCCGCCGCCAGCAGGGACGAGATCAGCGCCACGAAGCGCAGCGTGAGCATGCCGGCGACCGCGAGGCCGTCGGCAGTCAGCAGCGGCGCGATGCGAGCGGCACCGTACGGGGCGTGGATGAGCAGCATCGACAGCGCCACGGGCAGGGCGAGCGCCCCCACCGCGGCCACGAGCGAGGCGTTTCGCACCCTCGCCGTACCCGCCGCAAGCGCCAGGGCGATAACCGCCGCCGAGACCCACGGCCGGTTGATCCCCATGACAAGGATCCAGCCGGAGAACCCGACGGCGAGCGCTGTGAACGGATGCACCTACTTGTTGGCAGCCACCGAGGCGCCATCAGCACCCGGGCCCGCCGCGGGGGCGAACGCGTCCACCGTGCGCCGCGGCAGCGCCTTGACCACCGCGTACGCGATCAGCATCACGATGACCTTGTCCAACGGGTCCGAGATGAACGCCTGGAAGGTCACCGCCTGCAGCAGGGAGTTGCCCATCTCGCGGAACAGCGACACCAGCGCACCAGTGCCCACGCCCGCCGTGCCGCCGTAGACGAATGCGGCCACCGGCGCCGCCACCGCGCCGCCCAAGAGCCCCAAGATGATGCCGTACAGCACGACCAGGCCGATGTTCTTGAAGGCCTTGAAGCGGTGGATGAACTCGCCGGAGAGGTACCCGATCAGCGCAGCACCAGCCGCGAACGGCAACGCCGCCGGGTTGAGCAGGCCCCACACCACGTTGTTCAGCGCGCCCGTGGTCATGCCGGCGACCGGGCCCGCCAGCGCCGCCACCAGCACGGTGCCGATCGAGTCCAAGTACAGGGGGATGCCGATCGAGCCGACGATCTCGCCCACCACAGAGTTGATGATCATCGCGATCGGTATCAACCCCAGCGTGCGCGCCGGCAGCACCGGCACCGTGGCCACCAGAAGCAGGATCGTGCCCAGGCCGTAGCCGACCAGCGTTATCACGCCCGAGGTGGATCCCGTGACGTTCTCCCAGTCGGTCGGGCGCGCCAGCACGAGGTAGAGCCAGGTCAGGGCGATGATGGCGGCGCCGGCGGCCACGAGGGCGCGGCGTGCCGGGGTCCACTGCGCGACGGTACGGCCCGCACCGGGGCGGGCGTCGAGGCCGCCCTGGGGTGGGTTCGGGGTGTGTGACATGTTTTGCTCCAAGCGTTTTCAAGGGGAAGACAACCGCGCCCGCGCGCCTATGTCACCTCGGCCCGGGGCTAACGGTTGGGCATTCTAGCAGCTAGTCCTCCGCGCGCCGGTGCCGCAGCTGGGTGAGCTCAGCGTCGCCCGCGGCCACCTTCGCGTGCACCTCGCAGGCCCAGTCGAACCAGCCCCACGCCGCCTCCACGTCCGCCTCGGTGACCAGGCGCGCGTTGGGTTCACGCCCCCATATCCCGCGCAGGTCCGCCACCGAGGTGCCCCGCATCAGCGGCGAGTCCGCCTCCACGTCCACCGTGGTCACGCGCCCCGAGTGCTCCACAAACCCGAGCCCAATGAGCACCGCGAGCAGGTCATGGATTTGCGCGCGGTAGCCCTCCCCCACCTCCTCGTGGAACTCGAAGTAGAAGCGCGTGATTTCGGGCAATTGCTTAGCGACGCCCAAGGGCCCCAACGCCCCGACACATCGCTCCAGCCGCTCCGGCGTGAGCAGCATCCGCTCCGTCACTCCCAGGGAACACAGCGTGATCGGCACCGGTGTCGTGGCGAACACCTCGGCGGCGGCGTGCGGGTCCACCCAGAAATTCCACTCGGCGCTCGGCGTCGTGTTCCCGGGGTAGTTCACCGCCCCACCCATCACGGTGATGTGCTTCAACTCCGCGTAGTGCTCCGGGTGCGCCTCGGCGAAGGCTGCGAGGTTGGTCATCGGCCCCGTGACCACCAAGTACAGGTCGTCGGTGCCGCGTTCGATGGCGTCACACCACAGCGTGTCCCAGTCGCGCGCCACCTCCCGCTCGGGAGCGGTGGCGTAGCCGAGGCCGGTTTCGCCGTGCGTTTCCGGTGTGGTGGTCAGCTCGCACACCAGCGGCTCGGGGCAGCCTGCGGCCACAGGCACGATCGGTAGGCCGCACAGGGACAGCACCCACGCGGCGTTGCGTGCGCATTGTTCGGCGTGGGTGTTGCCGGAGGTCGTCGTCAAGCAATCGAGCTCGAGCAGGCCCGCATGGGCCGCGGCGGTGAGCCAGATGATGGCGTAGGTGTCGTCGATGCCGGGGTCGCAGTCCAGGATGACTCTCACTGTTTGGTTTCCTTTCCGGCGACGAGCCAGACGATGAGGGCGGCGGCGCACAGGCCCCCGCAGACGCCGAACGCAGCCCGGAAGCCCGCGGCCTCGGCGACGGCGCCGAGGACGATCGGCGCGAGGATCTGGCCGGCGTCCTGCGTCATTTGGAACGTGGAGAGCACCTTACCGCCCGAGCGGTCGTTGCCGATGATGTCCGCGAGGCTCGCCTGCACCGCCGGACTCATCAACCCGCCGCCGACGCCCGCACACGCGGAGAGCGCGATGAGCGGCCAGAAGCTCGTGGCGGTGCCGAGCAGCCCCGTGAACACGCCCGCGGCGGCGAGGCCAGCGGCGATGAGCGGGCGGCGCCCGATCCGGTCGGCGAGGCGGCCGGAAAACTGCAGCGTGACGGCCATGCCGAACGCGAACGCGGTGAGCGCGAGCCCAGCCGCCGCCCCGCCGCGCTCGAAGACGGACGCCGCGAACAGCGGCAGCACCGCCACCCGCGCGCCCATGTTGACGAAGCCGTTGGTGAACGCCGCGGCGAGCAGGCCCTTGTATGTGGGCACACTCCACGCCTGGCGCAGGGGCATCGGTGGCTTTCGCGTGGGCACAGGGTGCGCGCCGGGCTTCGGGTGCGTCAGCCTCGCGACGGCCAGCGCCGCCAGCGCCACCACCGCGCCGTAGATGGCGAACGGGGCGCGGAACCCGAGAAACGACAGCGCCGCGCCGACGATGGGTCCGACGACGTTGCCCACCAGGAAGGCCGAGGCGTACAGCGCGTTCGCGCGGCCGCGGATGCTCGGGTGCGTCACCCGCACGATGAGCGCCTGCGCGGAGAGCGTGAACATCGTCGAGCCGAAGCCCGCGAGGAAGCGCAGCGCGAGGATTTGCCAGTAAGCCTGGGCGAACGCGACGACGAACGTCGAGGCCGCCACGACACTCAGGCCGGTGAGGTAGATCGGACGGGACCCAAGCTTATCGACGAGCACGCCAGCGCCCGGCGCGCCCAACAACCGCGCGAGCGCGAACACGGAGACCACGGCGCCCGCGGCGGCCATGGAGACGCCGAAACTGCCCGCGAACTGCGGCAGCACCGGGGCGATGAGCCCGTAGCCCAGGGCGATGAGGAACGCGGCGCCGACGAGCACCCAGATCGTGCGGGGGATCGTGGGGGTTGGTTCCGGTGCTGTGCGTTGTTGTGCTGCGTTTTCCATCGGGGGCCAGGGTACACAGTGGCTTTTCCTCTCCATTTATCGAACGTCCGTTCGTTCGGCGCGTAGGTGGTGTCGGGCGCCGTTCGTAGTGTGTGCGCCATGAAGTTCACTCCGAAGCACACCAAGTCCATGTTCCGCTCCGATTCGTTCGCCGATGCCGTCGCCCCCGACTCTTTTGCCGACATCTCCCCCGCCTCCCTTGCCGCCGAGATCCGCGCCGCGCACCCGGAAACGATCGACACCGTTCACGCCGTCATACACCACCCGCGCTCACTGTCTCGCCCGACGGCGGCGTGGCGACCACCCGTGATCACCCTGCCCCGGATGGGCAACGGCCCCCAGCTCTCCCTCGCCGTGACGCGCCGGCGCGTCGGCCCACGCGCCCGCGCGCGCATCCAGGGGTTCGGCGAGACCCAGGTGCCCGCCTACCTCATCGAGCTGCGCGTCGCGGACACCGCCGGGGTGCCCGTGGACACTGCACTCTCCGAAGCCTGGGTGCGCGCCCTCGTCCCCGAAGACGGAGCGCACGCCGTCCACGAGCTCCCCGCCGCCCGCGCCGTGACGTACGTCTGGCTCGTGGACGGGGCGTTCTCCCCCATCGCCTCGCCGTCCTCGATGTTCGAAGGGCTCAGCGCGGCGTAGTGCCCGCGCCTCCACAGCCCGCCGCGGGCCGGTTCCGCGCCGCCTCAGCCCGCCTCGGGCCGGTTCCGCGCCGCCACACAGCTAAATCCAGCTACCTAGATCCAGCTTTTCGCCGAAAAATCGCGATTAGCTGGGTCTTTGTAGCTGGATTCTCTCATTTTCGGGCCTCGGTGCTCTCCGGGCCCCGGAAGACGAGCCAGTTGATGGGGTGCTCTCGGGGCATTAACTCGGCGCGCCGGCGCTGGGCCACCTCGAGCCTCCTCCGGGCCAAATCCAGCTACTAAGTTCTAGCTTTTCGCCGATAAAGGGGATGCGGTCTTTTTGTTGGAGTGCGTTTTGGGGGACTTTGTCTCGTTGTTATGCACTCAGTGCCTTGCGGTGCTCGGCGATGGTGGTGTAGCCCTCGCCGAGTGTCGACTTCAATCGTGTGTTGATGTAGAAGTCGATGTAGGAATCAATATAGTCGCGCATCTGCGCCACGGTCATGGTTTTCACCTCGGGTCGGCCGTGGAGTATTTCTTGCTTCATCGTCCCGAAAAACCCTTCCACCCGGGCGTTGTCACCACTGTTGCCTTTGCGTGAAAGCGACGGGATGTAGCGCCACCGGCTGGGGCAGAACAGTTCCTGCTGGCACACAGAACATGCCAGGTTGTCGTGGGCGTGGTGGGTGATCATGCTCACCCAGCGTGGACTGCGGTAGAGCCCACCCCGATCGGAGTGGATGATTGGTGTTACCCCTTCGGGTTTGCACTCGTCGATGCGTGCGATCATCTCGGCAACAAGGTCGTGATCTGGCGAGGTCGACATCGTCACCGCGATGGGCATCCCGTCGTAGAAGTCGATCGCTGCTGAAAGAAACAACTTCCCGTCCGCGCAGTGAATTTCGGTCACATCCGTGCCGATTTTCTCCCACGGCGCATCCGCGTGGAAGTCGTGGGTGAGCCCCTGTGCCGCGGCGTGCTCGGTGAAGTACTGCGACAACGCCACCTGAGGCATCCCGCCACCATCAACACCACCCTCGGCATCACCCTCGGCGCCATTACCGTTGCTGTTGCTGTTGCGTGTAGGGGTGATAAGCAGCAAGTTTTGTGGTGTGTGGTCGGTTTCCCCGGTGTATGAGGAGTACTTCGTCGATTGCTTCGCCGGTGGGCGGCACCCAAGCTCTGCCATCAAGTTGCGCACGATCTTTTCCGACACCGTATGACCCATCGCCTGTAACCAGGCGTGGATGCGCCGGTAGCCGTAACTTCGCCGGGATTGCTCGACCGCCTGCAAGATCAGCACCTTCAGCTCGTCGCGGCGGCGTGCACGGTCCTGCACCGTGACCGCGTGCTTGCCGCGATGATAGTAAAACGTCGACGTGGCAATCCCGATCAACGCGCACGCCCGGGCAATGGAAAAACCGTGGACCTCCGTGAGGGCACCAACAACAGCGGCCTTCGCCGCAGTCGTCAACACACCATCACGGACGTCGTCTTTTCCCGGCGTGTCACCGCCACCCATGAGCACTTCGATGATGGCGTCTTTGACCGCATCACGCTCACGCTGCTGCACCAGCAGCTGCTTGAGCGCTGCAACATCATCAGGCAGCGCATCAATATCTTTCACCGGCCCCGGCCCAGGAAGCCACGAATCCACTGGACGAGGCGGGCGGGGCTGATCACGGTTGGTATCGATACGTTGCTGCTCTGTGGCGCGTTTTGCTTTGCGGTCTTTACTCACACGCTTCATTGTCGCCTCATAGACCGCATCAAAGCCCAACGACGCCACATGGTCTTGCTCATCCTTATCGGGGAAATACCGCCGCACCCACACAATCGGCACTGTTTCACTGACCCCGAACTCCGCAGCGATCTCAAGCAACGGCATCGACGAGGTCAACCTGCGCGCCACCACACCAGCGATCGTGTCAGCACTGTGACCACCACGGCGCCCATCCAAACTACAACCCCGCCTGGTGGCAGCAACCCACTTCGAAATCGTGTGCTCCGACGGGCGGCGGCCACACTGACCCAACGCCCAATCACACACCTCCCGGGCAGGCATACCACCTAAAAACCTCTCAACCGCACCCTTGCGGACATCAACTGGAAACCCTGCGGGCATCGGAATACCTTCCCGCCCCCAACACTCCAAACTTTTGTCCGCGGTCCCAAATCGCGATTAGCTGGGTCTTTGTAGCTGGATTCTCTCGCTTCCGGGCCTCGGAGCTCTCCGGACCCCGGAAGACGAGCCAGTTGACGGGGTGCTCTCGAGGGATTGAGGACAATATTGTCCTCAATCCCTTTCGACACCTCCCCCTAGTGGCGGTCGTGCTCGGCCGAGTTCTCGTTGGACTCGTTGTCCTCGTCTGCGTCATCCTCGTCCGCGTCTTCATCGTCGAGGCTGTCGAGGTCGTCGAGGTCGTCGTCGTCGAAGAGCGCGTCGTCGTCGAGGTCCACATCCGCGGCATCGTCGAGCTCTTCGTCGTCGAGCTCTTCGTCGTCGAGGTCCACATCCCCAGCATCGTCCTGGCCGAAAAGGTCGTAGACATCCGGCTCGTCGAAGTCGTCGTCGACGGGCACGAGCTGCGCCTCCCAGTCCTCGGCCTGGTCCGCGGCGAGCGAGAGCACGTCGAAGAGGCGGTCGAAGTCGGTGAAGCTGCCCAGCTCGAGGCGCTCAGCGTCGGCGACGGCCTCGTCGTGGATGACGTCGAAGAGGCGGGCGCGATCCTCCTCGGAGAGCTCGGCGTCCCCGTCGGACTCCCAGAGCTCGCCCTCGGCGTCGTCGAGAACGTCGTCGTAGTCCTCGGGCAGCGCCACGAACGTCACCTTGGCCCGTGGCACGCCGTCGACGGCCTCCACGACAACCTGCAGCTCCGCATTGTCGCCGACCTCCGCGCGCACCTGGTTCGGGTTGAGGTGGTCGTGGAAGAACTCCAGGTCGCCGATGCGCTCGTCGGTGCCTTCGAGCAGGTCACGGAGGACGGTGATCACCTGGTCGGTGGCCATGTGCTCGGCGACGGCGGCCACGGCGTCCTCCACGGAGAACACCACGGCGACCAGTACGGCCTCGAAGTCGTCGTCGTCCTCCGCCACATCTGCGGCGGCGATGTAGACGTTGGCGGCCGGCAGGTGCGGGTCGATCTCCACCAACTGGAGCTCCAGCGCGGCGGTCATGGGCACGAACAGGGTGTCGCCGCCGACGCGGGACTCAATGCCATCGCGGTCGAGGGAAGCCGCAATGTCCTCGAAAAAGCTCATGTCAGGTGTTCCTTCCGCGTTGCACCGTCTGGGACAGGTTGGGGGCAGGTTCAGGCCATTCGGAGGGCCCGGGCCAAGCCTAGCGACGAACCCTGCCCGGCGCGCAGGATTTGGCCCAGCACGATGCCCACGACGATGCCCACGACGATGCCACGACGATGCCCAGCACGCTTCAGCCCAGCATGTCCTGCCGGTGATTGCCCCACTCGCGCATGTCGAAGGACTCCCAGGCGCGGCGCTGCGGCGCCTTCGGGTCGTACTCGACGCGCATTCCGTCGTCGAAGACCGCGGTAGCGCGGCCCGGGGCGTCGTCGCTGCGGAACCCGTAGATCGGCCACTCCTCCCCCGGCGCACCCGTGTGGAAGAACCGCCCCCAGTGGTACTGCATGACGCGGCTGACGTCCTCGAGCGGGGCCCTCGGACCGAAGCGATCGAACTTCGACGCCTTCGTGGAATTGGGCTCGCCGAAGACGGCCGGCAGGTCCGCGGTGTGCATCGCGCCGAGGCCGATCATGCGCATCGCGGCGGACGCGTACTCGAAGCGGTACATCCAGGTGCTCGCCTTCTGCCGGTGCGCCGTGGCCACCATGACGGTGGGTGCCCAGAACACCGCGTCGGCGATGAGGTCGGCGTAGTCGGCGCGCTCGCCGACGTCGCCGTACGCGCGCAGTACCGCCTGGGCGTGGTTCGGGTCGAACGCCTCGAGGGCGCGCAGCGCGGCGCGGCGGCGGGACTTCGCGGTCTGGTACATCGCCTTGGCAAAGCTCGCCTCGTCGGAGTTCGTGCCCACGATGAGCGGCACGGCGGCCTCCTCGCCCGACTGGAACGTGTCGATGGGGTGCTCGGTGAGCGTGGTGCCGTCGACTGTCGGCATGAAGCTCGAGTTGAGCTGGACGAGCTGCTTGCCGTTGAGCAGCATCGACTGCCCGGCGCGCACGAGCTCTTCGGCGTCGGTGTCGCGGAGCTCGTCGATAGTGGTGGTGCGGGGCAGGCCCATCTTGTTCAGCAGCTCGCGCACCCACATGGTCGCCTGGAGGCGCGAGTGCACGCTCGCCGGCGGCGGGGACTGGGCGATGGCGCGGTGGAACAGCCCGCGCGCGCCGGGGGCGCACATGAGGTGGATCACGGCGGCGCCGCCCGCGGATTCGCCCATGATGGTCACCGCGTCCGGGTCGCCGCCGAAGCCGGCGATGTTGTCGCGCACCCACTCAAGCGCGAGGATCTGGTCGAGCAGCGCGGGTGTGGCCACGCAGTCGCCGCCCACCGAGCGGAAGTCGAGGTAGCCCAGCACGCCGAGGCGGAAGTTCACGGAGACGTAGACGACGTCCGTCGCCGCGGCGAGGTAGTGGCCCTGGAGCACCTGCTCGTGGCTGGCGCCGGTGACGAAGGTGCCGCCGTGGAAGTACACCACCACGGGCAGTTCCTCGTCGGTGTCCGGGCGCACGATGTCGAGGGTGAGGCAGTCCTCGGTGCCCAGCACGGTGTCGCGCCAGCCGAATGTGCCTTGCATGGCGGGGGCGGCGAACACGGAGGCGTCGTAAAGCCCGCGCCACCGCTCCACAGGCTGGGGCGCGCGGAAGCGGCGCGGCCCGGCGGTGGAGGCGCCGTAGGGCACGCCGCGGAAAGTGCGCATGCCGGTGCGCTCGTCGACCACCCCGCACACCGCACCCGCCGCGGTGGCGGCGACCGGACGCTGGGCAGCAGTCATGGGACCCAGGGTAGACGCTTTCGCGCGGTGTCGAACTAAGCTTCCCACCATGTTCGGACACAAGAAGCCCTCCACCGAGGTGGACATCCGCCGCGAGATTGACGACGCCACCAAGGCCGACCCCGCCCAGCTGGAGAAGGACGCCGGCCCGCTCGGGCGCGCGTTTATCAACGCCGTGGACAAGGCGGTGCACCTGCAGACCTCCTCGATCCGCGCGTACGTGGACTGGCTGCGCCGCCAGAACCCGGACGCGAGCCCGGCCGAGATCCAAAAGACGATGGACAAGCACCTGAAGAACACGGTCAGCGGCACCGGCGCGGGTGTGGGCGCGACGGCGGCGGTACCCGGCATCGGCCTGGTCACCGGCGCGGCCGCGGTCGCCGGCGAGTCGGTGCTCTTCCTCGACCTCGCCGCGTTCTACGCCGTCGCCTCCGCGTACCTGCGCGGCGTGGACATCGACGACCCGGAGCGCCGCCGCGCGATCGTGCTCACGCTGCTCATGGGGTCGAAGGGCATCGCGATTGTCGACGCCATCCTGGGCGACGACGCCACCACCATCCCCGGCAAGTCCACCCTGGCGAAGTTCTCCGGGCCGACGCTCACCCAGACGAACAACGTGCTCGAGCGCATGGCGATGCGCTCGCTGAACAAGCAGATGCGCCGCGCGTGGCTGGGCAAGCTCATGCCGCTGGGCATCGGCGCGATCGCGGGCACGACGGCGAACCGCAAGCTCGCCGACGGCGTCATCGAGAACGAGCACGACGCGCTCGGCGCGGTGCCGGCCGGGTTCGCCACGCCCCTCCCGGAAAAGGAGGAGCAGGACATTGACGACGACGCCAAGGGCCTGAGCCTGAACCCGAAGGAGTTCGCGGCGTGGATCCTGCACCTGTTCAAGGACGGCCAGCGCGATTAACAACCTCCTCACACGCTCGCTCGCCGCCAACCGCGGCCCCGCGGCCGCCGCGTTTGCGGCCGCGGCGCTCGCGGCGTTGTTCCAGGTCGCGGTGCCGGCGCTCACCGGCCGCGCGATCGACATTGCGACGGGGCAGGCCGAAGGATCCGTCGCCAAGGTGGCGTGGGCGATGGTCGCCGCTGCGGGAGCCACCTACCTGCTCAGCTTCGTCCGCCGCACCACCTCGGGCCGCCTGGCCACCACCTCGCAGCACTGGCTTCGCACCGAGATCCTGCGCACGCTGCACCGGCTCGACGGGCCTGGGCAGGACACGATCGTCACCGGCCAGATCGTCTCGCGCTCGATCTCGGACCTGAACCAGTACCACATGGTACTGGCGAATTTGCCCATGCTGTGCACCCGCGTCGTGCAGCTCGCGGCGACGCTCGTGGTCATGCTGCGCATGGACGTCTCGCTCACCGCCATGTCGCTCGCGCTGCTGCCGCTCATCCTCATCGAGGCGAACCGCTCGCGAAAGACGCTCTACGCCGCCACATGGGTGAACCAGCACGCCACCGCGGAGCTCGCCGAGCACGTCGAGCAGACCGTCTCCGGCGTCCGGGTGGTCAAGGCGTTCGGCCAGGAGGCTCGCGAGATCGACCGCCTCGACGAGCTCGGGCGCCGCCTCTACGCGGTGAAGATGCGCGCCGCGAAGCTCACCGCCCGCTTCCAGCCGGTGCTCTCGCAGCTGCCGAAGGTCGCGCTCGTGGTCACCATCGTCGCCGGCGGCATCCTCGCCATCGACGGGCGCATCTCCATAGGCCAGTTCGTCGCGTTCACGGCGTACCTCACCTCGATGACGTCGACGATGGCGATGCTCACCAACCAGTACGTGCGGCTGCAGATGGGCATGAGCTCGTTCGACCGGCTCGACGAGGTGCTCGCGCTCGCCCCAGAGCCAGACCGAGCGCCAGACCGAGCGCCAGACCGAGAGCCGGCCCGCGAACCCGAGCCCGCCAACCCCGCCGGCCTGCGCTTCGACGACGTCCGCTTCGCCACCGGCGGCCACCAGGTCCTCGACGGCTTCACGCTCAACGTCCGCCCCGGCGAGACGGTCGCGCTCGTCGGGGCGCCCGGCGCGGGCAAGACCATGGCTGTCCAGCTCGCTGGGGGCTTCTACCAGCCGGATTCCGGGAGCGTCTCGCTTCTCGACGGCGCCAGCGACCCCCACGCCCTCCGCCCGCACGTCGTGTGCGTCTTCGACGACGCGTTCCTCTTCTCCTCCTCCGTGCGCGACAACATCGCGATGGGCGCCGCCCTGCCGCCCGCCGAGCTCGACGCCGCGGTGCGTGAGGCGGCGCGCCTCGCCTGCGCGGACGAGTTCATCGAGCGCCTCCCCGACGGCTACGACACCCAGGTCGGCGAGCGCGGGCTCACGCTCTCCGGCGGGCAGCGACAGCGCATCGCGCTCGCCCGCGCGCTCATGGCCTCGCCCGAGGTGCTCGTGCTTGACGACGCGACCAGCGCCATCGACGCCGTCACCGAGGCCCGCATCCTGGCCAACCTGCGCGACGCCCTCGGCGACGTGGCGGTGCTCACCGTCGCGCACCGGCAGTCCACGGTCGACCACGCGGACCGGGTCGCGGTGGTGGCCGGAGGTCGCGTCGTCACGCAAGGGCCCACCGCCGAGGTCGTGGAGCGCGCCGAGTACCGCGCGCTCATGTCGCCCGACGAGCCCGCGGCGCTGCCCGCGCCGGCGGCCGGCGAGCTGTGGCCGAGCGTCGCCGAGCCGGAGCGCGAGCGCGTCATCGTGCCCACCTCGGGCCGCGCCTCCACCGTCAACGCCACCCCCGAGCTCCTCGCGCGGGTGGAGCGGCTGCCAGAAGCGCGCGAGGAACCGGGGCTCGACGCGGCCACGCTCGCGCGGCTTCGCACCCCCTCGAGCGAGTTCCGCGTGCGCGATTTGTTCCGGGCGGTGCGCTGGCTCATCGCCGGCACGGTCGCGCTGCTCATCGTCGGCGTCGTCGCGGACCTCGCCTTCCCCACGCTCGTGCGCGCCGCCGTCGACCGCGGCATCGCGCCCGCCGACCGCGCGAGCCTCGTGCGCACCGGGCTCATCGCGCTCGGCGTGGTCCTCGTCGCGTGGGCGTCGTCGGCCGCGATGACCGTCCTGTCCTCGCGCTCCGGCGAGCGCCTCCTCTACGGCCTGCGGCTGCGCAGCTACGCGCACCTGCAGCAGCTCGGCCTGAGCTACTTCGAGTCGCGCCTGTCCGGCAAGATCATGACGCGCATGACCACCGACATCGACACCCTCTCTAGCTTCCTGCAGACCGGGCTCGCGCAGGCGATCGTCGCCGTCGGTTCGCTTGCCGGCGTGACGGTCATGCTCGTGGCTACCGACGGCGAGCTCACCCTCGTCGCGCTCGCGGCGGTGCCCGTCATCGTCGCGGCGACGTGGGCGTTCCGGCACTTCTCCAAGCGCTACTACGCCCAGGCCCGCGCCCAGATCTCCGCGGTCAACGGGGAGTTCGCCGAGCTCATCGGCGGCATCCGTATCACGCAGACGCACCGCGCCGAGGGCCACTTCGAGTCCCGCTTCGCCGCCGTGAGCGACGAGTACCGCCGCCTGCGCATGCGCTCCGTGCGGCTCGTCGGCCTGTACTTCCCCGGCATGCAATTCGTCTCCCAGGCGATGACGGCCGCGATCGTCGGCGTCGGCGCGGGCCGCGTCGCGGACGGCACGCTCTCCGTCGGCGTGCTCGTCGCGTTCACGATGTACCTCGGCCAGCTCTACGGCCCGATCCAGCAGCTCGGCCAGATCTTCGACTCCTGGCAGCAGGCCACCGTCAGCTTCGACCGCATCCGCGAGCTGCTCAACGAGACCACCACCGTCCCCGACACCGGCACCCGGCCGGGCGCGCGCGAGGCGGCCGCCGGGGAGCTTTCGCTTGACGACGTCTCCTTCGGCTACACCCCCGACCAGCCCGTCGTCGACGGCATGGACCTCGCCATCGCGCCGGGCACGGCCGTCGCGCTCGTCGGCCCGACGGGGGCGGGCAAGTCGACCGTCGTGAAGCTGCTCGCCCGCTTCTACGACCCGACCGCGGGCACGGTGCGCGCCTCGGGCACGAACATCGCCGAGTTCCCGCTGCCCGCGTGGCGCCGCGCGCTCGCGCAGGTGCCGCAGGAGTCCTACCTCTTCCCCGGCACCGTCGCCGACAACATCGCGTACGGCGTGCCCGGCGCCTCCGACGCGGAGATCGAGACGGCCGTGGCGCGCATCGGGGCCCTCGGCGTCATCGCGACCATCCCCGGCGGCTTCAACGCCCGCGTCGGCGAGCGCGGCCGCGGCCTTAGCTCCGGGCAGCGCCAGATCATCGCGCTCGCCCGCGCGGAGATGCTCAACCCGAGCGTGCTGCTGCTCGACGAAGCGACGGCCACCCTCGACCCCGCCACCGAGCGGGCCGTGCTCGACGCCTCAGAGCGGGCGGCGGCCGGGCGGACGTCGATAGTGGTGGCCCACCGCCTGGCCACGGCGGCGCGGGCCGACCGAATCCTCGTCATCGACCGAGGACGTATCATTGAGGACGGCTGCCACGAGTCCCTCCTCGCCGCCGGCGGAAGGTACGCCCATATGTGGGCCGTTAACCGCTAACGGGGGTGAATCGGGGGGATGGCGTGGACGCGAACAACCCAAGTTCGCGCACTACCAGCGCGGACGATTACAGTCAAAGAAACGTTCCGCGAAACAACGAAGAAGGAAGGCGAGAACCTGCCGTGAGCAGCGAAAACACGTTCGGCCAGAACAGCTGGCTGGTTGACGAGATGTTCCAGCAGTACAAGGAGGACCCCGACTCTGTGGATGCCGAGTGGCGCAAGCTGTTCGACGAGAAGGGCGCCCCGAAGACTGCGAAGGGCACACCCACCGTCACCCCTTCCGAGCCGGGCTCGAGCCAGCCCAAGACCGACCCGAAGGTTGCCCGCACCACCGGCGCGCCGAGCCAGGACGGCCGCGAGACAAAGGTCGACGAGGCCGCCTCGAAGGCCGCCGCCAAGCCCGCGCGCTCGACCGCCCCGGCGAAGACCTCGCCGCTGGACAACATCGCCTCCGTCGAGGCGGAGCCGGGCGAGTACCAGCTCAAGGGCGCGTTTAAGGCCATTGCGAAGAACATGAACGAGTCGCTCGAGGTGCCGACGGCGACGACCGTGCGCGACATGCCGGTCAAGCTCATGTTCGAAAACCGCGCGCTGATCAACGACCACCTCAAGCGCACCCGCGGCGGCAAGGTGTCGTTCACCCACATCCTGGGTTACGCGATCGTGCAGGCCACCCGCCTGCACCCGGACATGAACAAGAACTACAAGGAGGACGGCAACAAGTCCTTCGCCGTCCAGCCGGAGCACATCAACCTCGGCCTGGCCATCGACCTGCCGGGCAAGGACGGCTCGCGCTCGCTCGTCGTCGCCGCCATCAAGGAGTGCGAGACGAAGAGCTTCTCCGAGTTCGTCGAGGCGTACGAGGACATCGTCAACCGCGCCCGCGACGGCAAGCTCACGATGGACGACTTCTCGGGCGTGACCATCCAGCTCACCAACCCGGGCGGCATCGGCACCCGCCACTCCATCCCGCGCCTGACGAAGGGCCAGGGCACCATCGTCGGCGTCGGCGCCATGGACTACCCGGCGGAGTTCGCCGGCGCGTCCGAGGACCGCCTCGCCGAGCTGGGCGTGGGCAAGCTCGTCACGCTCACCTCCACGTACGACCACCGCGTCATCCAGGGCGCGGAGTCCGGCGAGTTCCTGCGCGACATCTCGCAGCTGCTCATCGACGACAAGTTCTGGGACGACATCTTCACCTCCCTGGCCATCCCCTACTCCCCGCTGCGCTGGGCCCAGGACGTGCCGAACACCGGCATCAACAAAGACACCCGCGTCATGCAGCTCATCGAGGCGTACCGCTCCCGCGGCCACCTCATCGCGGACACGAACCCGCTGCACTGGCACCAGCCGGGCCTGCCGAAGCCGGACTCGCGCGACCTGCTCATGGAGACCCACGGCCTGACCCTCTGGGACCTCGACCGCACCTTCCACGTCGGTGGCTTCGGCGGCAAGGAGCAGATGACCCTGCGCGAGGTCATGTCCCGCCTGCGCGCCGCCTACACCCTCCACGTGGGCACCGAGTACGCGCACATCATGGACCGCGACGAGCGCGAGTGGCTGCGCGACCGCGTCGAGGCCGGCATGCCGAAGCCGACGGGCGCGGAGCAGAAGTACATCCTGCAGAAGCTCAACGCTGCTGAGGCCTTTGAGAACTTCCTGCAGACGAAGTACCTCGGCCAGAAGCGCTTCTCCCTCGAGGGCGCCGAGACGCTCATCCCGCTCATGGACGCCGCGATCGACACCGCGGCCGGCCAGGGCCTCGAAGAGGTCGTTATAGGCATGCCGCACCGCGGCCGCCTCAACGTGCTGTTCAACATTGTGGGCAAGCCGGTGGCCACGATCTTCTCCGAGTTCGAGGGCAACATGCGCGCCGCGCAGCAAGGCGGCTCCGGCGACGTGAAGTACCACCTCGGCTTCGAGGGCGAGCACATCCAGATGTTCGGCGACGGCGAGATCAAGGTCTCCCTCGCGGCGAACCCGTCCCACCTCGAGACCGTCGACCCGGTCCTCGTCGGCATGGCGCGCGCGAAGGCGGATCTCGTCCAGGCCACCAAGGGCCGCGAGGACCACCCGGTCATGCCGCTCATGCTGCACGGCGACGCCTCGTTCGCCGGCCTCGGCGTGGTGCAGGAGACCCTCAACCTGTCGAAGCTGCCGGCCTACAGCGTCGGCGGCACCGTCCACATCGTGGTGAACAACCAGATCGGCTTCACCACCACCCCGGACTCCGGCCGCTCCTCCTTCTACGCCACCGACCTGGCCAAGGGCTTCGACTGCCCGGTGTTCCACGTCAACGGCGACGACCCGGAGGCCGCCGCGTGGGTGGCCCAGCTCGCCGTGGAGTACCGCCGCGAGTTTGGCAAGGACGTCTTCATCGACCTCATCTGCTACCGCCTCCGCGGCCACAACGAGGCCGACGACCCGACGGTGACCCAGCCGATCATGTACGAGCGCATCGAGTCCCACCCCTCCGTGCGCACCCGCTACACGAAGGACCTCATCGGCCGCGGCGACATCACCCAGGAGGACGCCGAGAAGGCCGCGCAGGACTTCCACGACCAGCTCGACGCGGTCTTCTCCGACGTCAAGTCCGGCGAGGGCAAGCCGAGCGAGCAGACCGGCATCACCGACTCCCAGAAGCTCACCCGCGGGCTGGACACCTCCATCTCCGAGAAGCAGTTCAAGCGCCTCGCCGAGGCGTACGCGAACCTGCCGGACGACTTCACGCCGAACAAGCGCCTGAAGTCCGTGCTGAAGAAGCGCGGCGGCTCGCTCGAGGAGGGCGACATCGACTGGGGCTGGGGCGAGCTGCTCGCCTTTGGCTCCCTGGCGGAGCAGGGCAAGTTCGTCCGCCTCGCCGGCGAGGACTCCCAGCGCGGCACGTTCACGCAGCGCCACGCGGTGCTTTACAACCCGGACAACGGCGAGGCGTACAACCCCCTCGACCACAACGCGCAGGAGCACGGCGACGGCCGCTTCCAGGTGTGGAACTCGGCGCTCACCGAGTACGCGGGCATGGGCTTCGAGTACGGCTACACGCTGGGCAACAAGGACGCCATCGTCGCGTGGGAGGCGCAGTTCGGCGACTTCGCCAACGGCGCCCAGACCATCATCGACGAGTACCTCTCCGCCGCCGAGACAAAGTGGGGCGAGATGTCCTCGCTCATCTCCCTGCTGCCGCACGGCTACGAGGGCCAGGGCCCGGACCACTCCTCCGCCCGCATCGAGCGCTACCTGCAGCTCGTGGCCGAGGGTTCGATGACCATCGCCCAGCCGTCCACCCCGGCAAACCACTTCCACCTGCTGCGCCGCCAGGCGCTCGGCGAGATGAAGCGCCCGCTGGTCGTGTTCACGCCGAAGTCGATGCTGCGTAACAAGGCCGCCGTCTCCCAGCCGGCGGACTTCATCGAGGTGGACAAGTTCCAGTCCGTCATCGACGACCCGAACTTCGTCGAGCCCGGCAACACGAAGGTCGGCGACACCGACAAGGTGAAGACGATCCTGCTGTGCTCCGGCAAGGTGTACTGGGAGCTGGACAAGAAGCGCGAGAAGGACGGCCGCGACGACGTCGCCATCATCCGCGTGGAGATGCTCCACCCGATCCCGTTCAACCGCCTCGCCGACGCGTTCAAGAACTACCCGAACGCCAAGCAGATCCGCTGGGTCCAGGAGGAGCCGGCAAACCAGGGCGCGTGGCCGTTCTACAACGAGCACCTGCGCAACCTGATCCCGGACATGCCGGAGATGGTCCGCGTGTCCCGCCGCGCGCAGTCCACCACCGCGACCGGCGTGTCCAAGGTGCACCAGCTTGAGGAGCAGCAGCTTCTCGACGAAGCCTTCGCCAAGTAACGCCACAGCGGAGGGCCCCGGGAAGGAGGATCACCTCCTCCCCGGGGCCCTTTGCGTTGCCTACTTACCGGAGCCGCCCGTGGCGGAATCCGGGTCCGCCGCGCCCGCGGGGTCCGCGAGCTCGCCGGCGTGGACGTCGATGTGGGCGTACTCGATCATCCATGCGGCGAGCACGTCGGTGAGCTCCCCGCCCGCGGTGTACTCCTTCGTCATCTTCTCCAGCGCGCTGCTGGCCAGCACGCGGGTGATGAAGTTGAGGCGGTTGACCTCGGTGCGATCGAACACGCCCTTGCGGAAGACCGGGATGACGTTGTTCGGCAGATCCCCCGCCCCGCAGCCCTGCGAGGGCGAGGGGTCCACCGTCTGCACGTTGCCGGGCAGGGTGGCCACCGCGGCGTCGTAGACGCGGTCGCTGAAGCCCGCGTCGTCGGGGTCGGCGTCGTGCTCCTTGCGCAGCGCCGCGGCCGCGGCCGGGTCGTTCGCCTCGACGAGCGTGCCGGTGCATGCGACGACGAAGTCGACCTGCGTCTCCTGCAGCACCGGCAGCGCGTCGGCGCCGGCGTTCACGCCGTTGTCCAGCGCCGTCACGCTCGTCGGGCGGCCCAACTGTTGAAGCACGCGGCTGTAGATCTCGCCGAGCACGACCTGCTCCGGCGAGGTGGCATCAACGCCGATCGCCACCGCGTCCTTGCCGGTGGCGGCGTGGGCGTAGACGCCGTCCTGCGACGCGCAGCCGGTCAGCCCGGCCGCGCCGGCGAGAACCGCGGGCACGGCGAGCAGCGCCGCCACGCGGCGGGGTGTGCGGACTGTGGTTTGTTGGCGCATTGGGGCCGTTAGGCGTCGTTACGCGGCTGCACCGGCGCGCCGGTAGCGGCGATGAGGTCGCGCGCCTGCGGTGCGGCGTCGGGCTCGCAGAGGACGTCGTAGCGCCCGGCGACGATCGTGGTGGCCGAGGAGAAGTCGCGCTTGCCGCCCGTGAACGCGTACGCCACGGCGGCGAAGATGAGGCCGAACAGGGCGCCCATGATAAGCGTCCAGAAGAACATCGCCCACACGGTGCCCGGCTCGGCGAACATGGCCATGATGAGGCCGAGGAACAGGCCCATCCACAGGCCCGACAGCGCGCCGGTGCCCAGGACCTTGCCCCACGTCAGGCGGCCGGTGATGTTCTCCACCTGCATGAGATCCACGCCGACGATGGAGAGCTTCTCCACCGGGAACTGTTGGTCCGAAAGCGCGTCGACGGCGTGCTGCGCCTCCGCGTACGTCTTGAAGCTGCCGACCGGCCAGCCCGTCGGCACCTGGCCCACCGGCGCCTGGCCGGCGGGGTTGTTAAAGGGATGAGTCATGCCGCCCAGTGTATCGGGTCAACGCGCGGACGCCGTTATACTGCTCGACGAGATGGCTACTGAACAACAGATCACCGAAGCGGACGTCTACGCGGCCCTGGCGCGCGTGGAAGACCCGGAAATTGGCAAGCCGATCACCGAGCTCGACATGGTTGAATCGGTCGCGATCGACGGCAGCGACGTCGCGGTGGGTATCTACCTCACCATCGCCGGCTGCCCGATGCGCGAGACCATCGAGTCGAACGCCCGCGCGGTGCTCGAGGAGCTCGACGGCGCGGGGCGGGTGAGCGTCACCATGCACGCGATGAGCGACGAGCAGCGCCGGGCCCTGTCGCAGAAGCTGCGCGGCGAGCAGACCGGACCCGTCATCCCCTTCGCCGACCCGGACACGCGCACGCGCATCTACGCCGTCGCCTCCGGCAAGGGCGGCGTGGGCAAGTCCTCGATGACGGTGAACCTGGCCACGGCGCTCGCCGCCCAGGGGCTCACCGTCGGCATCGTCGACGCGGACATCTACGGCCACTCGGTGCCGGGGCTCATGGGTTCCGACGACAAGGGCCCCACCGTCGTTGACGACATGATCATGCCGCCGATCGCCCACGGGGTGCGCCACATCTCCGTCGGCCAGTTCGTCGAGGGCAACGCGCCGATCGTATGGCGCGGGCCGATGCTCACCCGCGCGATCCAGCAGTTCCTCGCCGACGTGTACTGGGGCGACCTCGACGTGCTGTTCATGGACCTGCCGCCCGGGACCGGCGACGTGGCCATCACGGTGGCGCAGCTCGTGCCCAACGCGGAGCTCATCATCGTGACCACCCCGCAGGCCGCCGCAGCCGAGGTCGCCGAGCGCGCCGGCACCATCGCCCAGCAGACGGATCAAAAGATCGCCGGCGTCATCGAGAACATGGCGGGCATGACGCTTCCCGACGGCACCGTGCTCAACATCTTCGGCGAGGGCGGCGGCGAGCAGGTGGCCGAGCGCCTCACGCAGCTCACCGACTCCGACGTGAAGCTGCTCGGCTCCATTCCGCTCGACCCGCAGCTGCGCGAGCACGGCGACGACGGCACCCCCGTCGTCATCGCTGAGCCCGACTCCCCCGCCGCCCGCGCCATCCTCGCCGTCGCGGACCAGCTCAAGGTGCGCCGCGATTCGCTCGCGGGCAAGAGCCTCAATCCCCGCGTTAAGTGATGTCCTCCCAGGAGAAGCCCTTGCTTTGCGACGGCCTCCGGTCCGCCACCTCACGCTCCGCCTGACGCGGCGCGGGGGCCTGCTGCTTGGGCTGGTTACTGGGCCTGTCGGTCTCCGCGGGGGTTTCCTCGTCGAACAGCATCTTCGCCATCGCCCGCTTCGGGCCCATCGCCGCGTACTGGGTGACGGTGTCGATGGGCTTTTTGAACTCCTCGAATTCCTCGAACTCCCCGTTGAGCTCGGCCTTCGCGTTGTTGATCGCCTTTTTCGCCGCGTAGATCGCCGCGCGCACGTCCTCGACGACGCCGGGCAGGCGCTCCGGCCCGATCACGATGAGGCCGATGATGAGGATGAAGAAGATCTCGCCCCAGCCGATGTTGGAAAACACCTACGTCACCTTACTCGCGGCCCGACGTGCCGTGGCGGGCGATCCGGCCCAGCACCGCGGCGATCCCGCCCCGGCCGTCCTTGGCCCCCGTTGCGCCTGGGTCGTCGCGGGCATCCTCAGCGTGCAGGCTCGCCAGGCGCTCCACGAGCGAGGCCGGCGCGTGCACCTGCGAGTCGTCGGCGACCCGCAGCCGGTCTGCGGCGCGGCGCTGCGCGGCGACCTCGGCGAGGCACTCCTCGCAGTCGTCCAAGTGCTTCGTGGCGCGCCGGTACGCCCCGGCTGTGAGCTCCCCGTCCACGTAGGCGGCGACGGCCTCGGGGTTGAGGTGGTCGGTCGAGTTGAACTCGCGCTTGTGCATCCCGGCACGCTCCCCTAGAAGGCGCGGATGAGTTCCTTGGCGGAGGCGTCGATACGCGCTTGCGCCTCGAGGGACTCCCGCAGCTGGGCGCGCCCGCGGTGGATGCGCGAGCGCACCGTGCCCATCTTCACCCCGAGCGTCTCCGCGATCTCCTCGTAGCTCATGCCGACCACGTCGCAGAGCACGACCGCGACGCGGAAGTCCGGGCTGAGCTCGTCGAGCGCGTGCTGCAGCGCCGGGTCGAGGTTCGCGGTGGAGTACGCCTCCTCCGGCGTCATGTCCGTGCCGGGTACGCGCTCGTAGTCCTCCGGCAGCGCCTCCATGCGGATCTTCGCGCGGCGGCGCACCATGTCGAGGAAGAGGTTTGTGGTGATGCGGTGCAGCCAGCCCTCGAACGTGCCCGGCTGGTAGTGCTTCAGGCTGCGGAAGACGCGCATGAACGTCTCCTGCGTGAGGTCCTCCGCGTCGTGCTGGTTGCCGGTGAGGCGGTAGGCGAGGCGGTAGACGCTGTCCGCGTGCTCCTGGACGAGCTCCGCCCACGACGGCATCTCGCCCTCGCCGGCATCGAAGGCTGCGGTGCCGGTCAGGCGGGGTGCGGGGGCGTCCTCGAATGTCATGAGGGGTATTGTCCCAGACCCGCGTGGATTCCTCCAGACAACCAGCTGGCAACTGCCTGGGTACCTCGGCGGGGGTTATGATGGCCCGCGTGAGTGAGACCGCGTTTAGCCAACTGTCCGCCTACATCGCCGCGCGCGGCGACCACCTCAGCGACGAGGTCGCCGACGCGCTGCGCCTCGCGCGCGAGGACACGGCGGAAAACGGCGTCGCCGCGCCGAGCACCTACGTGGGCGACCTGCTCACCGTGCTCGCCGCCGCCACCCCGGGCGGGACCCAGGGCGCGGTCGCCGTCACCCCCGCGGCCGGCGTTGTCGGCCTGCACCTGCTCGCCGGGCTGCCGGAGAAGGCCACCCTGACGTGCATCGAGCCCGAGGCCGCGCTCCAGGCCGGCGCGAAGGAGGCGTTCCGCGGCGCGGGCTTCGCGCCGACGCGCGTGCGCTTCCTCACCTCCCGCCCCCTCGACGTCATGGGCCGCCTCGCCGCCGGCGCGTACCAGCTCGTCTACGCCGACGTCTCCCCCGTCGAGCTGCGCCCGCTTATCGACGCCGCCTGGCCCCTCCTCACCCCCGGCGGCACCCTCGTCGTGGCGGGTTCGCTGCTCGACGGCACCGTGGCGGACACCACCCGCCGCGACCGGGAGACGGAGGCGGCGCGGGAGGCGGACGCGTTCGTCGATACGCTGTCGCTCGACGGTGCTGCCCTGGCGCGCCTGCCGCTCGACGGCGGGCTCACGCTGGTGACGAAGCGGGCCTAGACCACCTCGTTCTTGCCCACGCAGACCACGCCGTGGTCCGAGACGGTGAAGCGGGCGCAGTCGCGCTCGGCGTCGACGCCGATGATTTCGCCGTCGGAGACGTAGACGTTCTTGTCCAAGATGGCGTGGCGGACCACCGCGCCCTTGCCCACGCGCACGCCCGGCATGAGCACGGAGCCCTCCACCGTCGCCCCCTCCTCGACGCGCACGTCGGTGGAAAGCACGGAGTTGCGCACCGTCGCCCCGGAGATGATGGAGCCCGACGCGACGATGGACTCCTGCGCGATGCCACCCATGACGAACTTCGCCGGCGGCAGGTTATCGTCCTCCGTCGCGTGGATCGGCCATGCCTTGTTGTAGAGGTTGAACACCGGATCCACGGAGATGAGGTCCATGTGGGCCTCGTAGAACGAATCGATCGTGCCGACGTCGCGCCAGTACCCGCGGTCGCGGTCCGTCGCGCCCGGCACCTGGTTGCGGGAGAAGTCGTAGACGTTCGCCTCCCCCTCGGCCACGAAGTACGGGATGATGTCGCCGCCCATGTCGTGCGCGGAGTCCTCGTTCTGCTCGTCCTCGAGCAGCGCCTGGATGAGCGCCTCCGTGGAGAAGCAGTAGTTGCCCATGGAGGCGAAGGTGACGTCCGGGTCGTCCGGGGTGCCCGGCGGGTCGGCGGGTTTTTCTAGGAACTCGGTGATCGTGCCGTCGTCGTCGGACTGGATGCAGCCGAACGCGTGCGCGTCGCTACGCGGCACGCGGATGCCGGCGACGGTGGCCGCCTTGCCCGAGGCGATGTGGTCCTCCACCATCTGCGACGGGTCCATGCGGTAGACGTGGTCCGCGCCGAAGACGAGGACGTAGTCCGGCGCGTCGTCGTAGATGAGGTTGAGCGACTGCACGATCGCGTCCGCCGAGCCGGAGTACCAGCGCTTGCCGCGGCGCTGCTGCGCGGGCACCGAGGCGATGTACTGCTGCGTCGGGCCGGAGACGTTCCACGCGGTGGCCACATGGCGGTCGAGCGAGTGCGACTTGTACTGCGTGAGCACCGCGATGCGCATGTAGCCGGCGTTGACGAGGTTGGACAGCACGAAGTCGATGAGGCGGTAGTTGCCCGCGAACGGGACGGCGGGCTTGGCGCGGTCGGCGGTGAGGGGGTAAAGGCGCTTGCCCTCCCCGCCGGCCAGGACGATGGCGAGAACTCGAGGCTGGCTTTTCATAAGCGCAAGGCTAATGTGATTTTCAGGCTCGTGCAGGGATTCGGCATCGTCAGTAGGCTCGGCGGGCATGAAAGTCGGAATGTTCACGCGCGAGTACCCGCCGGAGGTCTACGGCGGGGCCGGGGTCCACGTCACGGAGCTGACACGGTTCATGCGGGAGATCGTCGACGTCGACGTCCACTGCATGGGCGCCCCACGCGACGAGGCCGGCGTCTACGTCCACGGCGTCGACCCCGCCCTCGCGGACGCGAACGGCGCGATCAAGACCTTATCGACGGGCCTCCGGATGGCCGACGCCGCCTCCGGCCTCGACGTCGTGCACTCCCACACCTGGTACTCGGGCCTCGGCGGCCACCTCGCGGGCCTGCTCCACGAGATCCCCCACGTGGTCACCGCCCACTCCCTCGAGCCGGATCGCCCGTGGAAGCGCGAGCAGCTCGGCGGCGGCTACAACGTCTCCTCCTGGTCCGAGAAGAACGCCATGGAGTACGCCGACGCCGTCATCGCCGTCTCCTCCGGCATGAAGGACTCGATTCTGCGGGCGTACCCGCGTATCGACGACGCTAAAGTCCACACCGTCCTCAACGGCATCGACCCGGAAAAGTGGTACCCGGACGCCGGCACCATCGCCGACGAGCTCGGGGTGGATACATCCCGGCCCGTCGTCGCGTTCGTGGGGCGCATCACCCGCCAGAAGGGCGTACCCCACCTGCTCAAGGCGGCGCAGCGCTTCGACGAGGGGATCCAGCTCATTCTCTGCGCCGGGGCCCCGGACACCGAGGAGATCGCAGCGGAGACCGAAGGGCTCGTCGAGAAGCTGCAGGCGCAGCGCGACGGGGTGTTCTGGGTGAAGGACATGCTGCCCCCGGAGCGGATCCGCCAGGTGTACTCGGTGGCGGACGTGTTCGTGTGCCCGTCGATCTACGAGCCGCTCGGTATCGTCAACCTCGAGGCCATGGCGTGCGGCACCGCCGTCGTGGCGTCGCGCGTCGGCGGCATCCCGGAGGTCGTCGTTGACGGCGAGACGGGCGTCCTCGTGGACTACGACGCGGCCGACGCCGAAGGCTTTGAGCGTAGGCTCGCCGAGGCCGTCAACGCCGTCGCCGGCGACCGCGAGCGCGCCGCCGCCATGGGCGCTGCGGGGCTCGAGCGGGCCAAGAGCGAGTTCTCGTGGCGGACCATCGCCCAGCAGACTGTCGACATTTACAAGGGGTTGATCTGATGACCGTGTACCGACCAGAACTGCACGTGACCGCCGAGCGCGGCATCCTCGAGGGCCCCGCCGGCGTCTTCCGCTCCGGCGACGAGGACTCGCGCGTGTGGCACATGTTCTACCAGTACCGCCCCACCCCGGACGCGCCGAGCCGCTGGGGACACGAGATGAGCGAGGACGACCCGTTCAGCTGGCTCGACTGCAGTGACGTCATCGCCCCGGCCGGCGGGGAGACGAACGTGCGCGCCGGGTCCGTCACCGCGTCCGGCGACGGCGTCGACCTGTACTTCAGCTCCGAGACCGCGGCGGGCAACACGGTGCAGATCGCGCACGTTGCGCACGTCGACGAGCTGTGCGGCGACGATGAGGACGACGACATCGCCGCGGCCGAGCGCATCGGTGCGGTGGTCGGGGACTCCGCGGGCGCGTCGAACTTCCGCTCCCCCTGCGTCGTGCCGGACTGGGGCAGCGCCGACCGCGAGCAGGACCACGACGGCTGGCTCATGCTCGCCGTCTCCGGGCCGGTGACGGCGCCGAAGCCCGTCGTGCTCACGTCGACTGACGGGCGCGACTGGCACCTCGTCGGGCCCCTCACCTTCGACGGCGACACCGGCGTCGATCTCGACGCCTCGCTCGTCGCCCCGCGCCTCGTGCGGCTGCGCGACGAAGTGGACGGCGAGATCCACGATGTCTTGTTCATCACCCTCGAGCGCGACGGCAAGGACACCGCCGTCTACGCCGTGGGCCAGCTCAAAGGGTCGGTGTTCCGCGTGGACACGCCGTTTACCGTCGTCGACCACGGGCACGACTTCACCCGCCCGCGCAACACGAACTACCGCCCCGAGGAGGCGACCGCCGACAACCTGTACGAGCGTGCCTACCTCTACGGCTTTATGACGAACACCGACCGCGCCGGCGACCCCACCGCCGAGCCGAACTGGGACGCCGAGGGCTGGGCCAACGCGCTCACCCTGCCGCGGCGCGTCACCCTCGCGGGCGGGCGCCTCTACCAGGTGCCGGCGCCGGGGCTGCCGGACGCCGTGGACACGACCGACCGCGCGCGCATGTGGGCGGGCCTGTGCGAGGTGCCGTCCGGCTCCTCCGTCGTGGTCGAGGTGCTCGACGGCGCAGGCGAGCCGGCCGCGGTGATCACCCACGACGGCGACACGCTCACCCTCGACCGGCTCGACGGCACCCCCGCCACCGCGTCGCTCAACGATGACGACGAGGACAACATCACCGTCATCGTCGACGGCTCCACGCTCGAGGTCTACGCGGGCGGCGGCAGCGTTGTCATGTCCTCGCGCATCTGGCCCGACGGCAACTGCTACGGCATCCGCGCGCGGGCGAACGACGGCGCCGCCATCCACAGCGAGTGGCGCCGCGGCTACACGGCCGGGCGCTAGGCGGCTGCGGCTACTGCCCCGCCTTGCGCATCCGGATGAGCTGGGCGCGGGCGGTAACGGTCATCTGGTCCGGGAGGGCGTCGAGACGCTGGCGCAGCACCTCCGGGTCGAGGTGGCGCGCCGAGGGGCTCATCCCCACCTGCGCGGCGATCGCCTCGCGGCCGAGCTGCATCGGGAACTCGATGAGTTCCGGCTCCCCGACCGGCTCGAGGTGTCCGCGCGCCTGCTCGACGAGGCGCTCGACCTTGTGCTCCTCCACGCCGAGGATCCCGAGCGGTTCGCGCAGCTCGTCGAGGTGGCCGTGGTCGGCGACGAGGATCACGGCCTCACCGCCGTCGACGAGCACGCGCGCGAACTCGGCCGGGTTGCGCGGCGCGAACACGACGGTGAGCGCGTGGACGGAGCCGGTGCGGATCGGCAGCTGCTCCCACACGTCGGCGACGACGGCGCCGAGGCGCGGGTGCGCCTTCGCGAGGTGCCTCGCCGCCGGGACCGAGATGTCCAGGCCCACCCCGCGCGCGCCCGCGATCGAATCGAGCGTGTGTGCAAGGTAGTACCCCGTGCCGGCGCCCGCCTCGAGGATCACCGGGTCCGCGTCGCCCGCACTGCGCTCCACAACGTCCGACACCGCGTCCGTCACGGCCTCGACGAACGGGGCGAAGTGCCCGTTGGACAGGAACGTCTCGCGGGAGTTGATCATCTCGAGCGAGTCGCCCTCGTGGATCAGGCCCTGCCCTGCCGCCAGTGTGACGTAGCCCTGCTTGGCCACGTCATAAGAATGCCCCGACCCGGAGACGAGGCGGGTGAAACCGTCCTCGCCCCGGAGCGGGGTGAGATCTGCCGGGTCGGCCAGCACGTCCACAATGTCGTTGAGCATGTGGCGATACTACCGCGTTAGGCCTCGGCGGCCTCCGTGAGCAGGCGGCCCAGCTCGCCGGCCTCCTCCTTGCTCAGCTCGACGACGAGGCGGCCGCCGCCGTCCGAGGGGATGCGCATCACAATCTTGCGGGACTCCTCCACGGCCTCCATCGGGCCAGAACCGGTACGCGGCTTCATCGCTGCCATTCGTCAACGCTCCTTCTACATCGTGCTCGGGGCACTGGGGACAATCGTCTCCTCAGATTCTACCCGCGTTTCGCCGCGGCCGAGCGAACCGCCGGCGAGCTGCTCGAGCAGCGCATCGACCTGGTCCATGCGGTAGCCGCGGTGCACGACCTCGAGCTGGATGTCGCCGAAGTTGCCCTCCTCGACGGCCCGGCGGTTGGCCTCCTTCACCTCGGCGGTCGGAGGCATGGGCGGCAGCGCCTCGCCGCGGCCGAAGATGGAGGCGAAGACCCGCACGCCGACGATGCTCAGCAGCGCGAGGACGAGGATGAGGATGATCCAGGAAAGCATGCCATAAGTTTAACGGCCCACCCACGCGGGGCGCTCGCGGACCTCCACCCCGCCCACCCCGGCGCGGGCGAGGATGGTGCGCGCGACCACGTCGGCCATGGGGCCGAGCTCGGTAAGGGGGCGGTTCCGGTGCGTACGTGGGCTCAGTTCGGCCTCGCGGATGGCGGCGGGGGTGTGGGCGCGGGCGACGTCGATAAGCAGGCCCGCCTCGACGCCGTAGCCGGCGACGAACGGGAGGCGCAGCGCGGTCGAGCGGCGGATCGCGTACTCGCCGGCGAGCGGCTGGCGCACCCACGCGAGCTCGGGGAACAGCGCGCGCAGCAGCGGCTTCGCGGTGAGCTCCGTGACGCGCCCGCCGGTGCCGGCGCGCTCGTAGGCGGCCTTGACGAGGTGCACCGCGCCATCGGCGAACGGCGCGGCGAGCGCGTCGACCCACCACGGCTCGAGCGAGGTGACGTCGGCGTCGACGAAGACCACCACGTCCCCGCGCGCCGCCTTCACACCGCGCCACAGCGCCTCCCCCTTGCCGGGCCAGGGCTCACGCGTATCGACGTCGCGCCAGCGCACCACACGCGCCCCCGCCGCCGCGGCGCGCGCCGCCGTCGCGTCGGCGGAATCCGAGTCGAGGACGATGACCTCGTCGGCGCAGGATTTCAGGCACTGCGTGACGACGTTGCCGACGGTTTCCTCCTCGTTGAGCGCCGGGATGACGACGGAGACCTTCACGCGAGCCCCCGCACCGCGCGAATTGGGGCCGCCTCGCCCTGGATCGCGGCCGTCATGCGGATGACGTCGAGCGTCGCGGCGACCTCGTGGACGCGAAACGCCGCCACGCCGCGCGCGGCGGCCCAGGCGGTGGCGGCGAGGGTGCCGGGGACGCGCTCCGCCACGTCGCGCCCGTCGAGGCCGCGGCCGACGGTCTCGCCGACGAAGTCCTTGTTCGACAGCGCCATGAGCACAGGCCAGCCGGAGGCGACGAGCTCGTCGACGCGACGCAGCAGCTCGAGGCTGTGATAGGTGTTCTTGCCGAAGTCGTGCGTCGGGTCGATGAAGATGCGCTCCTCGGGCACGCCGAGGGCCACCGCGCGCTCGGCGAGCCGGGTCGTCTCGGCGATGACGTCGGCGACCACGTCGTCGTAGTGCACACGGTGCGGGCGGGTGCGTGGGATCGCCCCGCCGGTGTGCGAGCAGACGTAGCCGACGCGGTGGGAGCCGGCGACCTCGACGAGCTCCGGGTCGTAGCCCGCCCACGTGTCGTTGACGAGGTCCGCGCCGGCGGCGATCGCGGCCTCCGCGACGGGGGCGCGCCACGTGTCCACGCTGATGGTCACGTCCGGGTGGCGCTCGCGGGCCCGCGCGATGACGGGCACGACGCGGTCGATCTCCTCCGCCGCGTCGACGGCGTCGCCCGGCCCGGCCTTGACGCCGCCGATGTCGATGATGGAGGCGCCGGCGGCGCAGGCGTCGTCGATACGCGAAAGTGCCTTGTCGACGGCGAACGTCGCGCCCTTGTCGTAGAACGAGTCGGGCGTGCGGTTAACGATCGCCATGACCTGGGGCAGCGGTCTACTCATTCTTCAGGCGCTGGTCCGTGATCACCTTGTGGGCGCGGACGATGTGGTCGACGGCCTCCTCGACGCTGTCGGTGACGAGGAAGAGCCGCTCGTCGCCTGGGGAGATGAGGCCGCGGCCGAGGAGCTGGTCCTCGATCCAGCCGACGAGGCCGGACCAGAACTCGGTGCCGATGAGCACGATCGGGAAGTTGGTCACCTTGCCCGTCTGCACCATGCAGAGCACCTCGAAGACCTCGTCCATGGTGCCGAAGCCGCCCGGCAGCGCGATGAAGGCCTGCGAGTACTTCAAAAACATCGTCTTACGTGCGAAGAAGTAGCGGAAGTTCAGGCCCAGGTCGACCCAGTCGTTGAGGCCCTGCTCGTGCGGCAGCTCGATGCCCAAGCCCACAGAAAGGCCGCCGGCGTTGTGGGCGCCGCGGTTCGGGCCCTCCATGAGCCCCGGGCCGCCGCCGGTGATCACGGCGTAGCCCGCCTCGGCGAGCGCGCGCCCGACCTCGTAGGACTGCTCGTACTCCGGGGTGCCCTCGGCGAGGCGCGCGGAGCCGAAGACGGTGACGGCCTTGGGCATGTCGGACAGCGCGTCGAAGCCGGCGACGAACTCGGACTGGATGCGCATGACGCGCCACGGGTCCTCGTGCTTCCACTCCCCGTCGGAGCTGCCGAGCGACTCGAGCAGGCGCTGGTCGTGCGTCGAGGCCTGCTGGTCCTGCCCGCGCAGGGCGAGCGGGCCCCGCAGCTTGCGGTCCCGCTCGGGGCGGGGGTTCATGATCGGGGCCAAGGGTTTACTCGCTTTCGGGGTCGGCGGCGCTGAGGTAGTCGATGAGCTGCGCGGACACCTGGCTGATCTCGTCGACCGGGCACTGCTCATCCGGTTTGTGGGCGAAGCCTGGGTCGCCGGGGCCGAAGTTGACCGCGGGCACACCAAGGCTAGAGAACCGCGCCACGTCCGTCCATCCGAACTTCGCGCGAAACTTCCCGCCCACCGCCTTGACCAGGTCGGCGGCGACGGGGTCGCCGAGCCCCGGCAGCGCGGCGGGCGCGACGTCGTCGTAGATGAGCTCCAGCCCGTCCTCGAGCGCGAGCGCCTCCTCGAGGTGCGCCTTCGCGTCCTCCACGGAGCGGTCCGGGGCGTAGCGGAAGTTCACCACCAGCCGCGCGTGGTCCGGGATCGTGTTCGTCGCCACGAAGCCCTCAAGCCCCACGACGTTGAGGCCCTCGCGGTACTCGCAGCCGTCGATGACCACGCTGCGCGGCTCGTAGGCCGCGAGCCGGGTGAGCGCCGGCGCGAGGTCGTGCGCCGCGTTGTGGCCGAGCCAGCTGCGCGCGGAGTGGGCGCGGGTGCCGTGCGCGTCGACGAAGACGCGGATGGAGCCCTGGCAGCCGGCCTCGATAATGCCGCCGGACGGCTCGCCGAGCAGCGCGATGTCGCCCGCGAGCAGCTCCGGGTGCTCGCGCTCGAGGCGGGCGAGGCCGTTGTACTTCGAGGCGACCTCCTCCGCCTCGTACGCGATGACGGTGAGGTCGTGCGCCGCCTTGCCCGGCTGCGCGAGCCGCGCGAAGGCGTGGAGGTAGCACGCCATGCCGGACTTCATGTCCACGGAGCCGCAGCCGTGCAGGATGCCGTCGGTAAGCCGGTGCGGGGTGTTGTCCGCGAGCGGCACGGTGTCGATGTGCCCCGCGAGCACCACCCGGCTCGGCAGCCCGAAGTCGGTGCGCGCGACGACGGTGTTGCCGAAGCGCTGCACCTGCGCGTGCTCGAGCCCGCGCAGCGCCTCCTCGATGGCGTCGGCGATCGCCTCCTCGTGGTGCGAAGGCGACTCGATGTCCACGAGCGCTGCGGTGAGGTCGACGGGGTCTGCGAAAAGGTCTAAGGAAGTCACACGCCGATCCTACGTTTACACTCTCAGCCATGTCTTCGGGAGCGCGCGCCGTCGGAATCGCCAACATCGCCATGGACGGCACCGTGCTGGACACCTGGTTCCCCTCCCCGGAGCTTTCGCTTGACGACGCCACCTCCGGCACCCACCGCGTCTCCGCCCACGAACTCTCGCCGAAGCTGCTCAAGCTCGTCGGCGCGGACCACGACCGGCTCGTCGAGCTCGTGCCGGTGCGCACCGTCATCGCCGACCTCGCCGCGCCGCCGGTGGACGCCCACGACGTCTACCTGCGCCTGCACCTGCTCTCGCACCGCATGGTCGAGCCGCTCACGATCAACATGTCCGGCGCGCTCGAGCACCTCGTGCCGGTGGTGTGGACGAACAAGGGCCCGTGCCTCGCCGACAACTTCGAAACCGTGCGCACGAACCTGCGGGCGCGCGGGCTCATCCACGTCTACGGCATCGACCGGCTGCCGCGGATGGTGGACTACGTCGTGCCGTCGGGTGTGACCATCGCGGAGGCCGAGCGCGTGCGGCTCGGCGCCTACCTCGCGCCGGGCACGTCGGTGATGCGGGAGGGCTACGTCTCCTACAACGCGGGCTCGCTCGGCCCGGCGCGGATCGAGGGGCGCGTCTCCTCGTCGGTCGTGCTCGGCGCGGGGACGGACCTCGCGCTGTCGTCGGCGCTCATGGCGTCGCGCGCCGGCGAGTTCGAGCGCGCCCCGATGCGGGTGGGGCGCGACTGCGTGCTGCACCCCTCGTCGGGCATCATCGGCGTCGACCTGGGCGACCGCTGCGAGATCGGCGTGAACGTCATGCTCGAGCCGGAGACCATGGTCTTCGACGTCACGGCCGGCGCCCAGGTGCCCGCCAGCGCCATCGCGGGAGAGAGCGACCTGCGCATCCAGCGCGAGCCGTTCTCCACGTCCCCCGTGGTGCGGCGCGCATAAAAACCCACGGCCAATGCCGTGCGCGGCACGCCGCCGTTTACAGTGTTCGACATGTCGACACCTGTTTCCCCTGTGGCGGACTCCACCGCGCTCGCGCGCGGGTTGAAGACGCGCCACCTCACCATGATGGGCCTCGGCTCCGCGATCGGCGCGGGGCTGTTCCTCGGCACGGGCGTGGGCATCGCCGCCGCCGGGCCCGCCGTGATCCTCGCCTACGTCGTCGCCGGCTTCATCACCGTGTGCTTCATGCAAATGCTCGCGGAGATGGTCGCCGCCCGCCCCTCCTCCGGCACGTTCTCCACCTACGCGGAGCAGGCGTTCGGCCCCTGGGCCGGCTTCGCCATCGGCTGGCTGTACTGGTTCATGATGATCATGATCATGGCCGTCGAGATCACCGGAGCCTCCGCCATCGTCGCCGCGTGGTTCGGCATCTCGCCGTGGATCCCGGCGCTCATCGCCATCGCGGTGTTCACCGTGATCAACTTCGCCGCGGTAAAGAACTTCGGCGAGTTCGAGTTCTGGTTCGCGCTGATCAAGGTCGCGGTCATCGTCGCGTTCCTCGTCATCGGCCTGGCGCTGTGGCTCGGGCTGCTGCCGGCGAGCGGGTTCGTGGGCTTGAGCAACATCCGCGAGGTCGGCTTCATGCCCAACGGCTGGTCCGGCGTCGCCACCGCCCTGCTCGCCGTCGCGTTCGCGTTCGGCGGCATCGAGCTCGTCACCGTCGCCGCCGCCGAATCCGAGAACCCGGAGGCCGGCGTACACTCCGCGATCCGCTCGATCATCTGGCGCATCTCCGTGTTCTACATTGGCTCCGTGTTGCTCATCGTTCTGCTCCTGCCGTTCGACGAGATCGGCGGCGCCGACTCCGCGGCGGACTCCCCCTTCACCGCGGTGCTCGAGATGGCGGACATCCCCGGCGCCGTCGGCATCATGGAGGTGGTCATCGTCATCGCGCTGCTCTCCGCGTGCAACACCCAGATCTACGGCTCGTCCCGGTTCCTCCAGAACCTCGCCGTGCGTGGCGACGCGCCAGCGTCCTTCGCCCCCACCGACCCCCGCGGCGTCCCGGTCCGCGCCGTGATCGTCTCGGTCATCTTCGGCTTCGTCGCCGTCGCGCTGCAGTACTGGAACCCGCCGGGGCTGCTCGCGTTCCTGCTCAACGCGGTCGGCGGCTGCCTCATCGTGCTGTGGATCGTCGTCGCGCTGTCGTTCCTGCGCATCCACCCGAAACTCGTGGCCACGGGCGAGATCACCCAGGTGCGCATGTGGGCGCCGTCCGTGCTGCCGTGGGTCATGGTCGCGCTGGCCGGCGGCGTTATCGTCCTCATGCTCGCGGACCCCGACGGGCGCTTCCAGATGTTCGCCGTCGCCGTCGTCGTCGGCGTCGCCGCGCTCGCAGGCGTGCTATGGACGCGCGGCGGTAAGCGGAAGGTGGCGCAGTGATGGCCGAAGGTGCGTCGATACGCGAGGGCGACCTGGGCACCGGCCTGAAGTCACGCCACCTCACGCTCATGGGGCTGGGCACCGCCGTCGGCGCGGGGCTGTTCCTCGGCGTCGGCGTGGGTATCCGCGCGGCTGGGCCCGCGATCCTCGTCGCGTACGCGGTTGCCGGCGCCGTCGTCATCGCGGTGATGCGCATGCTCGGCGAGATGGCGGCGGCATACCCGTCGTCCGGCAGCTTCGCCACGTACGGGCGCATGGCGTTCGGCCACTGGGCCGGGTTCCTGCTCGGGTGGCTGTACTGGTTCCTGCTCATCATGGCGTGCGGCGCGGAGCTCACCGGCGCCTCCGCGATGATGGCGTCCTGGTTCGGCGTGCCGCAGTGGATCCCGGCGCTCGCCGCGGTGGCGGTGCTCACGGCCGTCAACCTCGCGCAAGTGAAGGGCTTCGGCGAGTTCGAGTACTGGTTCGCGATGATCAAGATCGCGGTGATCGTCGGCTTCCTCATCGTCGGCGTGCTGCTGTGGGCCGGGGCGCTGCCGGCGAGCGGGTTCGTCGGGTTCGGCAACGTGCGCGAGTCCGGCTTCGCGCCGAACGGGATCGCCGGCATCGCGGCGGGTCTGCTCGCGGTGGCGTTCGCGTTCGGCGGCATCGAGGTGGTCACCATCGCCGCCGCCGAGTCCGAAAACCCCGCCGAGAACGTCAAGCGCGCGGTGAACTCGATCATCTGGCGCATCGCGCTGTTCTACGTCGGCTCCGTCACGGTGATCATCCTGCTGCTGCCGTACTCGGCGATCGACGGCGCCGACTCCGCCGCCGACTCCCCTTTCACCGCCGTGCTCGAGATGGCGAACCTCCCCGGCGCCGCAGGCTTCATGGAGGCCGTCATCGTCCTCGCGCTGCTCTCCGCGTGCAACGCGCAGATCTACGGCACCTCGCGGCTCGCATACCAGCAGGCGCTCGAGGGCGACGCGCCGCGCTGGGTGGCCGCGACGAACGCCGCCGGCACCCCGGTGAACTCGGTGCTCGTGTCGGTGTTCTTCGCCTTCGTCGCCGTCGGGCTGCAGTGGTGGAACCCGCCGGGGATGATCGATTTCATCATGTCCGCCACCGGCGGCTGCCTCATCGTCACCTGGATCATGATCACGCTGAGCTACATCCGCCTCCACCCGCGCATCCGTGCCTCCGCCGTGCGCGTGCGCGGCGCGAGCTGGGTGCCGTGGGTGACGCTCGCCGCGCTCATCGGGCTCACGGTGCTCATGCTTTTCGACGACGCAGCGCGCTCCCAGGTCATCTCCGTCGCCGTGCTCTCGCTCGGCCTCGTCGCGCTGTCGTTGCTCACCAAAAATCGGGGTGCCGTAAGGTAACGGGCATGCAGCACCCAACTTCCGCACATGCGCGTGGCGTCGCCACCATCACCCACGACGGCACCGTCCTCGACGTCTGGTACCCGGCCCCCAAGGTCGACGAGGCCGTGGCGGAGACGGGGACGCGTCGATTAGCTGAGCCCGACGCCCGCTTCGCCGAGCTCGTGGGCCCCGACGAGGCGCGCGGCGTGGCGCGCGTGGCGGTGGAGACGGCCATCGCGGACCTCTCCCAGCCGGCCGTCGACGCCTACGACGTGTACCTGCGCCTGCACCTGCTGTCGCACCGCCTCATCCGCCCGCACGGCGCGAACATGGACGGCGTGTTCGGGCTGCTGTCCAACGTCGTGTGGACGAACTACGGCCCGTGCGCCGTCGACGACTTCCAGATGACGCGCGGCCGCCTCGCAGCCAACGGTCCGGTTATCGTCTACTCGGTGGACAAGTTCCCGCGCATGGTGGACTACGTCGTGCCGTCCGGGGTGCGCATCGGCGACGCGGATCGGATCCGCCTCGGCGCGCACCTCGCCGAGGGCACGACCGTCATGCACGAGGGCTTCGTGAACTTCAACGCGGGCACGCTCGGCGCGTCGATGGTTGAGGGGCGCATCTCCGCGGGCGTCGTCGTCGGCGACGGCACCGACATCGGCGGCGGCGCGTCCATCATGGGCACGCTGTCCGGCGGCGGCAAGCAGGTCATTTCGCTCGGCGAGCGCTGCCTGCTCGGCGCGAACGCGGGCGTGGGCATCTCGCTTGGCGACGACTGCGTCGTCGAGGCCGGCCTCTACGTCACCGCGGGCACCAAGGTCGTGCTCTCGGAGCCGGTCGCCGCCGCGCTGGGCCGCGAGGCGGGCTCGGAGGTGAAGGCGCTCGAGCTCTCCGGCGCGAACGGCCTGCAGTTCCGCCGCAACTCGCTCACCGGCGCGGTCGAGGTCGTACCGGCGAAGGGCATCGAGCTCAACGAAGCGTTGCATGCCAACTAAGCCCTGGTGGCCGCTGCCCTGCGCGGAGCTCACGGACGGCGCGCTGACGCTGCTGCCGTGGCCGCGCGTCGCCTCGCTTCCCGGTGTTCGCGAGGACGTCTGGGCCGCGAGCACCGACCCGCGCGCGGTCGAGTTCACGACGATCCCCTCCCCCTACACCGAGGCGATGCTCGACGCCTACCTCGCCGAGCCCGGCCCAGACTGCGTGCGCTGGGCGCTCGTGGTCGGCGGGCGGTACGCGGGCAGCATCGAGCTGCGCCGCGAGACCGACGCCGCCTCGTTCGGGTATAACACCGCGCCGTGGGCGCGCGGGCGCGGCCTCATGACGCGCGCGGTACGCGCCGTGGCCGCCCACGCTTTCGCCCACGGCGCGCCGCGGCTCGTCATTCGGGCCCTGCCCGGCAACGCCGCCTCCCGCCACGTCGCCGAGGCCAACGGCTTCACCTACGCGGGCGAGCGCGGCGACAACGTCGAATACGTGAAAACGGCACGCTAAATCCCCCGCCCTGTTGGGGCGGGTTGTGGGTGTGGCGGGGGTTAGTCGAAGAGCAGCTCCATGGCGCCGGGGGTGGTCATGGGTACTTCGGCCCCGTTGGGGGCGATCCAGCGGATGCGCCCGCCGCGGGTATCAATGTGGCCGCGCCACGCGCGTTCCCGGTCGTCGTCGTTGGCCCCGTTGTGGTGGGGGCACAGTTGCACGAGGTTGTTCATGTTGGTCATGCCGCCGTGTTTCCACGCCCGCATGTGGTGGGTTTGGCACGACTCGGCGGCGTGGCGGCAGTCCGGGAACGCGCACGCGGGGCTGACCAACTTCGACAGGGTGCGCTGCTTCGTGTTCGCGAGTCGGCTCGTGCGGTAGAGGTTCACCGCCCCTGCCTGCGGGTGGAACGCCGCGACCTCGAGTGTGGCCCCGTACTCCTGCTGCAGAAACTCCGCCCCACTCATCGTCGTGCCGTCCGTGAGCGTGAGGGTGATGTCGTCCCCGGTGCCGGAGGTGATGCGCAGGTAGTCCGGGATGGGCACGAGCACGATGGGTCGGGGTGCGGCGTTCGGGACGGCAGCCCCGTCGTGGAGCAACGCGCGCAGGGCGTGGGCGAGATCCGCAGCACCGGGGATGTCGGATTCTGCCATCTTACGTAGGAGGTGTTCGAGGTCGGCGATGTCGCGCTCGTTATACGTCCAGATCATGGTGCGCATCCCGGCGACGGACTGAGTAAAGCGGCAGGCGGGTTGCGGTGCGCGCACCGGGACCTTCACCAACCGCGTGATGCGCTTGGACAGGGCCCGGTAGGACCCGCGGTGGCGCACGAGGTCTAACCGGATGTGCCAGCGTTCAGCAGCATCGGATACCACCCGCAGTTTCTTCTCGATGAGCACTAACTGGTCGAGCGGCATGCCCGCCGCAAACACGAGCGCGTCGGCCTGTTTGCGGGTGAACTTCGTCGGCCCGTAGTAGGCCTCCCATACCCGCCCCAGGTCGCGCACCCGCGTCGTGGACAGGCCGGCGGCCAGGGCGGCGTCGCGGGAGAAACCGGCGAGCACCTCGACACCCGCTTCGCAAAATTCGTTGAACAACATGGCAACGACGCTAAACGCTGCTTATCCGCAACGGCAAGACCTTGGCCGAAATGGGGATAACGTTTCCTGAGAATCCCACAACCCGCAGCTCAGCGGGCCGACTTCGGCTTCCCAAACGTCCAGAGTTTGTTGATGATAAAGTTCACCGGCATCGCGATGAACGTCGAAATCGCCTGCGCCCAGTAGGACTTCGTACGCAGGCCGGTCGAGTCGTCGAACACGGAGTCCGGTAGGCCGACGAACGTCGTCGGGTTCATCAGCAGCGTCATGAAGGTCAGCGACACCACGAACGCCAGCAGCCCGGTGGCCAAAAACGGGAAGAATCCCCGCAGCCACGACCGCGAGTGCACGCCCTTGAACGTCCACGAGCGGTTGAGCTGGTAGTTCCACGTGTTGGCGAGCAGGAACGCGAGCGTGGATAGGACGTGGTACCAGCGCACGTTCCAACGGGTGGAGCCGAGCTGCACGACCACGTCGTTCGCGTGCAGGTCGAGCCCGTGCTCGAGCGCCTTGTTGGCCAGGTAAAACACGACGAAATTGACCAGCACGCCGGAGCCGCCGACGATGCCGAACTTCACAAACTCGCGAAGCCCCCGCGCCAGGCGCACCGCGGTACTTCCGCCCGCGGGGGCCGGGGCGTGGAGCTGTGCGTCGGTGGCGTCGATGGCCGCTTCGACGGAGCTCACCTGCCGCATGGGCCGCCTCCTTGAGAAACCCAAAAGGTACAAACTTGTCACAGTGTAGTACCGCGGGTTACGCGGTCAGGCGGCGGGCCGCCTCTGCGACGTGCTCGTCGGTGGCGGTGAGCGCGATGCGGACGTGCTGGGCGCCCGCCGGGCCGTAGAAGTCGCCGGGGGCGGCGAGGATGCCGCGCTCCGCGAGCCAGGACAGCAGTTCGCGGGAACTCATCGCTTCTCGACGGCACCACAAGTACAGCCCCGCCTCCGAGCCATCCACGCTCAGACCGGCCTCGGTGAGCGTGCGCATGAGCGTGAGGCGGCGCGCGGCGTACGTGGCGCGCTGCAGTTCCTCGTGGGTGTCGTCGGCGAGCGCGACGACCATTGCGGCCTGGATCGGCCCCGGCACGATGAGCCCGGCGTGCTTGCGCACGAGCAGCAGTTCCTGCACGAGCGCCTCGTCGCCCGAGATGGTGCCCGCGCGGTAGGAGGCCATGTTCGAGGTCTTGGACAGCGAGTGCAGCGCGAGCAGGTTCGTGTTGTCGCCTCCGGTGACGTCCGGGTGCAGGATCGAGACCGGCTCGGCGGACCAGCCGAGGTAGAGGTAGCACTCGTCGGAGGCGATGATCGCGCCGGTCTCGCGGGAGAACTCAACCCAGGCGCGCAGCTGCTCGGTGGTGAGCACTCCCCCGGTCGGGTTCGACGGGGAGTTCACGAAGACCAAGGCAGCGTCGCGGGGGGCGGCCGAAGGGTCGTCGCAACGCACGACTGCGCAATCGGCCATGAGCGCGCCGACCTCGTAGGTGGGGTACGCGACCTCCGGGATGACGACGGTCTCGCCGCGCAGGCCGAGCAGCGTCGGCAGCCACGCGACGGCCTCTTTCAACCCGATGACCGGCAGCACCGAGCGCTCCGTGAGGCCGGCGATGCCGAAGCGGCGCGCGAGCGACTCGACGATGGTCGCACGCAGCTCCGGGGTGCCCGCGGTCTGCGGGTAGCCGGGGGCGGCGGCGTGCTCGGACAGCGCGAGCTGGATCGCCGGGGCGACGGGGTCGACTGGGCCGCCGACGGAGAGGTCGATGAGGCCGCCCTCGTGCGACGCCGCGCGCGCCCGCACGTCGGCGATAGTGTCCCAGGGGAAGTCCGGCAGGCGGGAGCCGAGGGGGGTTCGCGTCACCGGCCTAGTCCTGATTCTGTGGCGGCAGCGCGGCCACGAACGGGTGGTCGTAGTCCTGCTTGCCGGTCTTCGTGGCGCCGCCCGGGGAGCCGAGCTCGTCGAAGAAGCCGACGTTCGCGTCGTAGTACTCGCTCCACTCGTCCGGCGTGTCGTCCTCGTAGAAGATGGCCTCGACCGGGCAGGCCGGCTCGCAGGCGCCGCAGTCGACGCACTCGTCGGGGTGGATGTAGAGCATGCGCTTACCCTCGTAGATGCAGTCGACGGGGCACTCTTCGACGCAGCTGCGGTCCATCACATCGACACACGGTTGAGCAATCACGTAAGTCATGCGTTCCAGTATGTCACTTCGCCCGCAGCAGGGGCCAGACGCCTCCGGCGATTCCCGCGAGCGGCAGCGCAACCAGCCCCGCGGTGGGCGGCAGCAGCGCGAGGGCCACGGCGAAGCCGGCAAGCCAGGCCACAAGAGGAATGAGGGCGACGCCGGGGCGCGGCGACCACAGGCGCGCCGTCTTCGTGAGCACCACGTTGAACAGCAGCGCCACGAGAAACGACCACCACCCGAGGTAGACGGTCTCCAGCACGACCGAGACGAGCGCCCCCACCGAAAGCCACGTCAGCCCCGCGACCGCCTCGCCGCGAGAGAAGTTGTCGCGCACGACGGGTTCGCTCATCGGTCGATCCCGGCGAGCAACGTTGCGCCGTCGCCTAGCGGGAGCCCCGCGCCGAGCTTGTAGTACTCGACGCGCTGGATGGGCTGGACGATGAGGTTCGACAACGCGTAGTAGACGACGGGGCCGGCGGCGAGCGCGGCGTGGGGGTTGACGTCGCTCACGCGGCCGTCCGCGATCCAGAGCTGGGTGGCGTGGGCGCGCATCGCCTCCACCTTCGCGCTGTACGCGGCCTCGGACAGGGGCACGGCGACGTCGGCGCGCTCCACCCCGTCGAGCTCGCCGGGCTCGGGCAGGCGCCAGCCCGTGGGCGCCTCGGCGGGCAACAGGGCGCTCGTTTCCGCGGCGAGGCGCACCGCCCAGAGGATCCGGGGCACGGCGACGCGCTCGGCCGCGAGGTGCGCGATCTCGTGCGCGCGGACGTGGTCGGGGTGGCCGTAGCCGCCGTCGGGCCCGTACGTGAGCACGAGGTGCGGTCGCTCCGCCTCGTAGATCGCCGCAAGCGTCTCGACGGCGGCGTCGCCCGAGTTCACGAACGCCCTCGGGTGCCGGCTCGCCGGGGAGCCCGCCATACCGGAGTCGCGGAACCGGCCCGCCCCGCCGAGGAACTGCCCCCGCGCGCCCATCGCGGCGAGGGAGCGTTCAAGCTCCTGGATGCGGAACCCGCCGAGCTGGTCGGCTTCGTCGGCGACGAGGTGTTGGTACGGCTCGCCGATGACCTCGCCCTCCTCGCCGAGGGTGCAGGTGACCACGAGCACGTCCGCCCCGCGCTCGGTGAGGTCCGCGATGGCGCCGCCGGTGGTGATCGCCTCGTCGTCGGGGTGGGCGTGCACGGCCACCACCCGGTAGCCGGCCAAGTCTCGTGCCGTCATAGGTCCTCCTCGGAGATCAGGGTACGCCGACCCACTGTATCCCCCATCCGCCAGGTGGCAGCCGAGGACAGCCCGCCCGGCCACGCACCCGGCGGGGCGCCCGCCGCCGTGACCACGCCGGTGGACGCGGCCACGCGCGTCTCGTGCAGCACGGGTACCCACAGCGCCTGCTGCTGCTCCACGTCGTCGACGAGCGCCTGCGCCTGCGCCTGCGGGATGTCGCCGGCGAGGATGCTCGACGCGAGGGCGTCGTTGGCGGCGGTGCAGTACCCCGACAGGTTGCCGGCGCGTGCGGCATCCGGCGGGCACGCGATGCGCCCCGCAAGCGACGCCGCCGTGCCGGATTCCAGGCGCCACCCGACGAGGACATCCACGTCGCCGTCGGGCAGGCCGCGCCCGGCGATGGCGGGGACGTCGTTGGACAGCACCCGCGCCGCCACGCCGCTGCGGTTGAGCATGTCGACGAGCGACTTCGCGGCCGCGGACGCCGCCGGGTCTGCGGCGTCGGCCGCGACGCGCAACGTCTTGCCCTTCACCGCGAGCGCGCGCAGGGTGGCTAGCTCGGGCGCGCCCGTTGCCGCCGTCGTCGCTGGGGTGGAGGTGGGCGCGGGCGTCGCGACGTCGAGGTCCGCGGAGCGGCGGGCGGCGATGTGGGCGAGCGCGGGGACGTCGATAAGCGAACGCACCTCGCTGCGCGCCTCGGCGTCGAGGCCGCTCGTCGCGGAGATCGTCGCACCGAGCGTGCGCGGGCCGGTGTACGTGCGGGTTTCCAGGCCGGGGACGAGGCCGAGCACGTCGGTGGTGGAATCCTGCGGTGCGAGGTCGGCGAAGGCGAGCTGGCGCGAGCGGAGCTGGTCGGCGATCTGCGTCGTCTCGCGCGCGGTGACGAGGGTGATCACGTCGATCGTCGCCGGGTCGTCGCCCCAGTACCGGTCGTTGCGGTGCAGCGTCACCGTGCCGTGCGGGCGGTCGACGCTGCGTACCTGGTAGCGCCCGGCGGAGGCGGGCACGGTGTTGCGCAGCGCGTACGCGAAATCCCCGGCGTCGGGGGCGAGGAGGTGCGACGGGAGCAGGTGGCGGAACAGGAGGCGCCACTGCGGAAACGGCTGGGCGAAGTCGACGTCGACGACCTTACCGCCCTGCCCGCTCACCCGGATGTCCGCGATGGCGCGGTAGCCGGCGGGCTCGATCGCCCCGGCGGTGGTGGTCATCCCGCGCCAGAGGTACGTGAAGTCCGCGCCGGTGATCGGTGTGCCGTCAGACCACTGCGCCTCCGGCTTGATCACGTAGCGCACCGTGAACGCCGCCGGGGAGAGGGCCAGCTGCGAGACGCCCTCGAAGAGCGTCGGGTCCGTGGTGCCGTCGGCGCGCACGGCACTGGGCAGGACGAGGTCGGCGATGCCCTGCACCACCGCGGACTCGTCGCCGGCGAGGTGCGGGTTGAAGCCGGCGCGCACCGGATCGAGCGCGACCTGCACCTGCCGGCGCCCGGACGGCTGCTCCTCCGCGCTCGTCGTGGTCTCCTCGTTCGAGGTCGACTCGGGCGCGGCGGTGCGCTCCTCCGGCTCGATGAGCGGCGGCGGGCCGGGGTCGGCGGCGCACGCGCTGGCGAGAGCGAGCCCGAACGCGGAAAGCACCGCGGCGGTGCAGCGTCGGCTGCGCGCTCGCGGTGCTCGTCTCTGGGCCATAGCGGCTCAGACTACCCCGTGTTAGTTGTTCTTCTGCTTCGCGCGGGAGCGGGCGCGGCCGCGCTCGGTAGCGTCGAGGATGATCTTGCGCACGCGCATTGCCTCGGGGGCGACCTCGACGCACTCGTCCTCGTCGCAGAACTCGATCGCCTCATCGAGGGAGAGGGTGCGCGCCTTCTGCAGCGTCACCGTCGCGTCCGCGGTGGCGGAGCGCATGTTGGTGAGCTTCTTTTCCTTCGTGATGTTCACGTCCATGTCCTCGTCGCGCGAGTTCGCGCCGACGACCATGCCCTCGTAGGTCTCCGCGCCAGGCTCGACGAAGAACTCGCCGCGGTCCGCGAGCTGCTGCAGCGCGTACGCGGTGACCTGGCCGGAGCGGTCCGCCACGAGCGAGCCGGTCGGGCGGCCCTTGATCTCGCCGGCCCACGGGCGGTGCTCGATGGAGTACGAGTTGGCGATGCCGGCGCCGCGGGTCTCGGTGAGGAAGGTGGTGCGGAAACCGATGAGGCCGCGCGACGGCACGTCGAACTCCATGCGCACCCAGTCGCCGGAGCCGGCGTTGGACATGGAGGTCATCTGGCCCTTGCGGTTGGCCATGAGCTGGGTCACGGCGCCCTGGTGCTCGGACGGCACGTCGATGATCATGTGGTCGTACGGCTCGTAGGTCTTGCCGTCGATCTCCTTCGTCACCACCTGCGGCTTGCCCACGGTGAGCTCGAAGCCCTCGCGGCGCATCGTCTCGATGAGGACGGTGAGCGCCATCTCGCCGCGGCCCTGCACCTCCCACGCGTCCGGGCGGTCGGTGGGCAGCACCTTGATGGAGACGTTACCGATGAGCTCCTGCTCGAGGCGCGCCTTGACCATGCGGGCGGTGAGCTTGTCGCCGCCGTTGCGGCCCGCCATCGGCGAGGTGTTCACGCCGATGGTCATGGAGATGGCCGGATCGTCGACCTTGATGCGCGGCAGCGGCTCGACGTGCTCCGGGTCGCACAGCGTGTCGCCAATCATGATGTCCTCGACGCCCGAGATCGCGGCGATATCGCCGGCGACAACCTCGCCGGTCGCGGGCACGCGGTCGAGGCCCTCGGTGACGAGCAGCTCGGCGATCTTGACGTTCTTCACCTGCTGGTTGCCCTCGGCGTCGTAGTGCACCCACGCGACGTTCTGGCCCTTCTTCACGGTGCCCTTGTACACGCGGATGAGCGCGATGCGGCCGAGGAAGGACGACGAGTCGAGGTTGGTCACCTGCGCCTGGAACGGCGCGTCGATGTCCGCGGACGGCTCCGGCAGGACGTCGTAGATGACGTCGAAGAGCGGCTGGAGGTCCTCGTTGTCCGGCAGGTTGCCGTTGCCCGGGTTGTTGAAGGACGCGCGGCCGGCGCGGCCGGACGCGTAGAGCACCGGCAGCTCGAGGAGGTTCTCGGCGGCCTCGGCGGCCTCCGGGTCCTCCAGGCCGGCGCCGAGCTCGAGGAGGAGGTCCTGTGCTTCCTCGACGACCTCGTCGATGCGGGCGTCCGGGCGGTCCGTCTTGTTCACGCAGATGATGACCGGCTTCTTCGCCTCGAGCGCCTTGCCCAGGACGAAGCGGGTCTGCGGCAGCGGGCCCTCGGAGGCGTCGATAAGCAAGACGACGCCGTCGACCATGGAGAGACCGCGCTCGACCTCGCCGCCGAAGTCGGCGTGGCCCGGGGTGTCGATGACGTTGATGACCAGGTCGGCGCCGTCCTTGCCCTTGCCGGCGCGGCGGATCGCGGTGTTCTTAGCCAGAATCGTGATGCCGCGCTCGGATTCGAGCTCGCCGGAATCCATGACTCGGTCGCCGTGCTCGCCGTGGTCGCCGAACACGCCGGACTGCTCCAGCATGCCGTTGACCAGGGTGGTCTTACCGTGGTCGACGTGGGCGACGATGGCTACGTTGCGAAATTCGGGGTGCGACACGCGAGAAAATCCTTCGGATAGGCAGAAATAACGGTTAAACGATACCCCTGCCCCCGCCTCATCGCATGTTCGCGGGGCGTGGCGCTAGCCGCCGAGCGCGGTCCGGAGCTCAGCGAGGCCGTCCTCGAAGAACCGGTCCGCCTTGCCGGTTGTAAACAGCGTGCCCTCGTTGCCCCGCTCTGCGAGCTCGACCGTGGAGGTGCCGTCGCCGTTGTCGCGCGCGTCGATGGCGAGCGGCGCCTGGTAGTCCTGCGTGACGTAGACGCCGAGGAAGCGGTACTTGAACGCGCTGCCGACGGTGGCCTTGAGTTCGCCCTCGGACTTTTCCTTGAGGTCGAAGTTTTCCAGGCCGGCGAGGCGCTGCTCGATCTCGTCGAGCGAGAGGTTGGTCGTGAACGTCTGGGGTTCCATTGCGATCAGTCCTTTCGGTCGGTGTCGTCTCCGACACACCCAACCGTAGCGACGGTTCGCGCCACAATTTGGCAATTCCCGCAACGTTTCCGCACATCAATTCCCAGTTTCCGCTTGACCATGTTACTTATGTGACTAATGTTGTTGTGGTTACTGTAGTTGCTGTAGTTATTGCCGACGTACATCCCCGTACCTAAGGACCGCCGTGCCCACCACCCGATCGTGTATCCGCTCCGCAGCCGCGGCGCTTTGCGCTGCCGGAATGCTGGTGGCCGGAGGCGTCGATACGCAGCTGGCCCACGCCCAATCTTCTACCCTCGACCCGCTGGGGCGGCCGACCCCGCAAACCGTCGCGCGCGTCAACGCGTTTGCGGACCAGCCGTTCGTACCGCCGCAGGTGGCAAACGCGCTGCGCACCGGCGTGCAGTTCTACGCCGGGACCGGCGAGCTCGGCGGTCCGCCCCTGCCGGACAACGCTCCCCCGTTCACGCAGTTCTACTGGCCGACCGTCTCCAGCAACTGCATCGGCCCCGGCCTGCACTCCACCGCGTCCGCGATCGCGGTGCCCGGCCCCGCCGCCTCCCCCGCCCCCGGAGCGAAGGCCGGGCAGGCCACGTTCGTGTTCACCGCACTGGGCACGCCGGCCGCCGCGCCGGAGCAGGGCCTCATGCGCGTGTACTGGGTCAACCTGAAGAATTTCCGAACAGGTGTAACGTCGCTAGATAACAATCGTATAAACCCAACAGGACCGGCCACCCTGTCTGCGACCGCGGATACGGGCTCCGGGCGGGTCCTGGCAGTGGTTGACGGGAGTGTGCGCACCGTCGACAACACCTGCGCCTTTGCCCCGACCGCAGCTGCATTCGATGTGAGGTAACCATGACCGCTGATCTCCACCCGGTGAAGCAGGAGACCTTCGACACCACCGCGAACATCAACACGGACCCGAAGGGGTTCCTGCGCGAAGTGGACACTTTCAAGGTGACCGACTTCGGGCTGTATATGGCCCGCGGCGCGAACCACCCGCAGTTCGGCTACCTCGAAAGCTGGCTCTTGCCCGAGCTCGGGCTGCGCGCGAACATCTTCCACTACCGCGAGGGTGAGGAGCGCGAGCAGGACTTCTACTTCGACGTGGCGGACATCGACGTCGAGGACGGCGTGTGGCACACCCGCGACCTGTACGTGGACCTCGTGTCACAGACGGGCAACCCGATCGACATACTGGACATCGACGAGCTCGCCGCCGCCACCTCCGCCGGCCTCATCTCCGCGGAGGAGGCGGAGAAGGCTATCGACGTCACCCTCGCGGCCGTCGAGGGCATCACCCGCCACGGCGACGATGCGATGGAGTGGCTCCGCGCGCTCGGTATCGAGCTCACGTGGGCCGACGAGGTGGAGCTGACGCCGGCAGCGTAAACCCGTCCGTTCACTTTCCGTTCACCCACCCGCCGGAATCGACGGGTGGGTTTTTAGCTTTCCCGAAAATCATTCAAATTTTTCTGTCGTTCGACAGCTATTTGTCATGTCATTTATGAACCGCCGTGTACTGGGGATACTCAACATGGCGGAAAAATTTTGGGAAGCTTTCTCGCATAAACCGCAAAATACTTTTGAAAATTAATGTGAACTGCATGACACCTGGTGTACGTTGTGCACAACCTGATTCACGTCCTGTTCACCGAGCGCCGGGACCCATCCCGATGCTCGGCGGACCCAGTCGGTGATGCAGGAGCCGCCGGAGGCTCCCTCCGGACCCACAGCCCGCGAGAGTGTCCGATTCTTTGTGTGCGGGGGTTTGGTTTACAAGTAGTCCGCGAATCGGTCGGGGTAAGCCACGGCTAGTTGGTTGATGGCTTGTTTCCACCCGGTGGCTTTCGCTCCTTCAATATAGCCGTTGCATTCAATCTCGCGCTTCGCTTTCCTCGCTCGCTGGGCGGCGCGCTTGTCTTCGATGTTGCAGATCATCAGCCACAGCGTTTTCAGCGCCGCAGTATCGTTCGGGAATTGGCCCCGGTTACGGGTAGCTTTACGCAATTCAGCATTGAGCGACTCGATCGAATTCGTGGTGTAGAGCACCCGTCGTGCCGCCGGCGGGAACTGCAGAAACGGCACGAACCGCTCCCACGCATCACGCCAAACTTTGACCGACTGCGGGTATTTCCGGCCGAGTTCACTGGTCTCGAACGCATCCAGGCTGGCACGTGCGGTGTCTTCGTTGGCGGCCGTGTAGACCTCACGCAGCGCACGGGAAACTCCCTTGCGGTCCTGATACGACACCCACCGGTTCGCAGCCCGAATCAGGTGCACAATGCAGGTCTGCACCATCGAATTCGGCCAGGTTGCCTCGACAGCTTCCGGCAAGCCTTTGAGTCCGTCGCAGCACACGATGAACACGTCCTGGACACCGCGGTTGGCCAGATCCGCGCACACCGATGCCCAGAATGCAGCGCCTTCATTGTCCGCGATCCACAATCCCAGGATGTGCTTGATGCCGTCCATGTCGACACCAACCGCCATGTAGCAAGCCTTGTTGACCACGCGGTGGCCATCACGGATCTTCACGCGCAGCGCGTCGAGGAAGATCACCGGGTAAAACTCATCGAGCTGACGGTTCTGCCAGATCATGACCTCTTCCAAGACCGCATCGGTAATGGTGCTGATCGTATCCGGGCTCATATCCACCCCAAGGGTGGTCGCTAAATGGTGCTGAATATCGCGCACGGTCATCCCGCCGGCGTACAGCGAGACGATCATGTCGTCGAGCTCTGTGAGTCGGCGTGCACCTTTCGGCACCATCCGGGGAGTAAACGTGCCGGCACGATCCCTGGGCACAGTCACTTCCACCGGGCCGTAGCCAGAATCGACGGTCTTGGTGTACGACCCGTTGCGGTGATTGCTGCCCCGCCCGGTTTCCACCTGGGCTTTCGCCTTGCGGTCGGAATGGCCGTAACCCAAATGCGCATCCATCTCCGCCTGCAAACCAGCGTTGATCGATGCCTGCAGCAAGCCTTTGACCAGCTCGCTTGCATCATCAGCCGAGGTCGACAGTTCACTGATCAAACTGGCGAGCTCAGGATTTTCCATCAGCTTCTCGCTGATCTCGTTGACCCTCGCCGGGTCATGGTTCTTCTTCGGTGACACCGTAGTCATTATCGGTGAAACTCCTTCTCAATCAGAGCCTCACACACAAACTTCCTGACACCCTCCAGCCCGCCCTTGGGCAACCGTCGCAATGCTTTCTGCGAACGGACGACCATCGAAAGGAACCAGACCATGAGCAAGCGCCTCCGCGTTGCGGCTCTCGCCGGCCTCTCCTCACTGTCCCTCGTCCTCGCCTCCTGCTCCTCGGACGGAGACTCCGAGAACACGACCGCAGGCAACTCCGCCCAGGAGACCGCGAACTCCAAGTCGGACAACAAGTCCGGTGACCAGCTCGACATCAAGCCCGCGGGCGACTACAACCCCATGGAGCGCGACCAGATCAAGGACGGCGGCGAGCTGACACTGGCCATCACCGAGATCGCGGAGCAGCAGAACGTCTTCCACGCGAACATGAACCTGTACACGCGCACGCTGTGGACGAAATACAACCCGCAGCTCTCGCTTTACGACGGCGACGGCACCTACCACCCGAACCCCGACTACCTCACCGACGTCAAGGACGAGACCAAGGACGGCAAGACGGTGGTCACCTACACCATCAACCCGCAGGCCGTGTACAACGACGGGACCCCGATCGACTGGACCGCGTACGAGAACACCTGGAAGTTCAACAACGGCACCAACCCGGATGTGCAGGTTAACTCCACCGACGGCTACGAGCTCATCGAATCTGTCACCCGCGGCGCGGACGACAAGCAGGCTGTGGTCACGTTCAAGCAGGCTTACCCGTGGTGGGAAGGCCTGTTTGACAGCCTTGTGCCGCCGCAGGTCAAGAACGCCGACACGTTCATGAACGGTTACCTGAAGAAGGTGCACCCGGAGTGGGGCGCGGGCCCGTTCAAGGTGGAGAACGTGGACTTTGAAACCGGTACCGCCACCTTCGTGCGCAACGAGAAGTGGTGGGGCGAGCCGGCGAAGCTGGACAAGATCACCTACCGCCAGATGGAGGATCAGGCCTCCCTCAACGCCTTCCGCGCCGGCGAGATCGACGCGACCGGCGTGGGCTCGCGCGACCGCCTGGCCACCGCGAAGGAGATGGGTGACGCGATTGACATCCGCACAGCACTCAACCCGGCGACCTACCTGCTCACGATCAACTCGACCGCCCCGGGCCTGGGCGACCCGAAGGTGCGCGAGGCGATCATGACCGGCATCGACCGCGAGCAGCTCGCGGCGATCCGCTTCCAGGGCCTCGGCTACACGGAGGATCTCCCGGGCTCGTTCAACTTGTACCAGACGCAGGAAGGCTACGAGGACAACTTTGGCGAGCTCGTGAAGTACGACCCGGAGAAGGCGAAGCAGCTGCTCAAGGAGGCCGGCTACGACGAGTCGAAGCCGCTGTCTGTGCGCTTTGTCACCCTGGGCGACTCGCCGATGGTCCAGGCCACCACGACGGCGCTGCAGGCGATGCTGCGCAACATCGGCGTGGACGTGCAGGTGGAGGAACGCCCGAGCTCCGACTTCTCCAAGGTGACGTCTGAGCGCGACTTCGACCTGTTTATGTCCGGCTTCAGCTCCTCCGACCCGTTCGGCGTCGCGTACTTCGGCCAGATCTACGCCTCCGACTCCGAGCTGAACAAGTCCGGCACCGGCTCGCCGGAGATGGACAAGAAGATCGAGGAACTGCAGAAGCTGCCGACGGCGGACGAGCAGATCAAGCGCGCCAACGAGCTGGAGAAGGAGGCGCTGAAGGAGTACGGCATCATGCCTTACGCCAACGGCCCCGCCATCGTGGCCACGAAGAAGGGCTTGGCCAACTTCGGTGCGAACTCCTTCGCCGTGCTGCCGGTGGAGAACATCGGCTGGGCGAAGTAACCGCCGGAGCCGTTGACCGCGTGGAAACGCCGCAGTAGGCGCAAGCCCGCCCCGCATGAGCGCTGGGCGGGCTTGCGCAGTTCGTTTTCCCGCCCCCCTCGCTCCGCCTTCCCGCGTCACGCACCCGCCCGCGAACCCCACACCCGCTCACCCCGGAACTGAGAGACCAGATGTTTCGCTATCTGTTTAGGAAAACGCTGAGTTGGGGCCTGATCGTCTTTCTGGCCACAAACCTCACCTACTTCCTCGCCAGCTTTTTCCTCGACCCCCGCGCCAACTACTTCGGACGCCGCCCTCCACTTGCCGACGACCAAATCGACGCCCTGCTTGAACCCCTCAACCTGAGCCCGAACACCCCGATCATGGAGCGCTGGTGGAACTGGCTCACCGGCATCCTCCTCCACTGGGACTGGGGCAAATCCCCGCTCGGGGACTCCGTCAACGAGCAGGTTTCCTACCGCATCTGGGTCTCGGCACAGCTGACCCTGCTCGCCACCCTGCTCTCCATCGTCGTGGGCGTGGCGCTCGGCGTCTACACCGCGTCGCGCCAGTACAAGCGGGCGGACCGCGTGTGGCAGGGTATCTCGATCATCACCATGAACATCCACGTCGTCGTGGCCTCGATCGCGGTGGTCTGGCTCGGCCTGAAGGTTAACGAGTGGACTGGGAAGCGCATCTTCTACGTCACCGGCGCCTCGACCCCTGGCGTGCAGGGCCTTGGCAACAAGATGGTCGATTACGCTCAGCACCTCGTGCTGCCGACGCTGTCGCTGCTGATCATCTCCTACGCCGGCTACCACTTCATGCAGCGCACCCTCTTGCTGGACAACCTCAACGCGGACTACGTGCGCACGGCTCGCGCGAAGGGCCTGACCAAGTCGCAAGCGGTGCGCCGCCACGCGCTGCGCACCTCGCTCATCCCCGTGGCCACCTCCGTCGCCTTCTCCGTGCCCGGCGTCTTCACCGGCGCGGTGATGACCGAGCGCATCTTCGCATGGCAGGGCATGGGCCAGTACTTCATCCAGACGATCACGCGCAACGACGTCAACGGCGTCGTCGTCGTTGCGGCCTTCGGCGCGGCCATGACCGCGGTCTCCGCGATCCTCGCCGACCTGATCGTCGTCGCCCTCGACCCGCGCGTGCGCGTGAGCTAAGGAGCATCGACCATGGCACCGAATACCCCACGCAACGAAGCGCGCCGGCTCAAGGATCCGCGGGCGCACAGCTCCACCGAGCTTGGCATGCACGCCAACATGCCGGTCAACGATCTCACCTCGATCTCCGAAACCGGCCGCCAGGCTGACGGTGTGATGAGCAAGGAGGCGGACAAGACCGCCGCCGCGCGCCCCAAGCGTGGCGACGGCGGTTCCGCCACCCACGACACGATGCGCGCCACCCGGAAGTCGAAGATCTACCTGCGTCGCTTTATGCGCAACAAGGCAGCCGTGATCGGCCTGGTCATCTTCTTCCTGCTCGTGCTGCTCGCACTGTTTGGCAAGTTCATGACCCCCTGGAACTACCAGGAGCCCGACTTCCTCAACCTCTCCGTCGGTCCGTCCTCCGACCACTGGTTCGGCACCACCGACTCCGGCAACGACCTGTTCGCCCAAGTCGTGCACGGCCTCGGTCGCTCGCTGACCATCGCGATCCCGGCGGCCGTGGCCACCACCGCGATCTCCGCCGTGGTGGGCGCGGGCGCCGCGCTCTACGGCGGCAGTGTGGAGAAAGTCGTTCTGGCAGTGATCCACTTCCTCCTGGCCGTCCCCACGTTCCTCATCATCGCCCTGTTGGTCTCCGGCTCCGGTGGCGACTGGAAGGTGCTCACCGTCGTCCTCATCGCGTTCGGCTGGATGTACTCCGCCCGCGTGATCTGGTCGTTGTCGCTGTCCATCCGGGAGAACGACTACGTGCGTGCGGCGAAGTTTATGGGTGTCTCCCGGCCGCAAACCATCGTCCGCCACGTCATTCCGAACGTCGCATCGCTGCTGATCATCCAGCTCATGCTGGGTATCGTCTCCACCATTATGTCGGAGACGGCCCTGTCCTTCCTCGGCTTGGGCGTGAAGCTTCCGGACGTCTCGCTGGGCACGCTCCTGCAGACCGGCACGGCAACCCTCATCACCGCTCCGTGGCAGTTCTACTTCCCCGCCCTGATCCTGACCCTGCTCACCGTGTCCATGGCGTTCATCGCCGACGGGCTGCGTGACGCGCTCGACCCGAACTCGAACTCCGGAGGCTCCGCAGTATGACAACCAGCATCAATAATTCCGACACCGGCCGGTTCGACGCCGCGTCCGCTGGCGACCCGGTGCTTTCCGTCCGCGACCTGCACGTCTCCTTCCCCTCAGAGGCGGGCGCCGTGCGCGCGGTTCGGGGCGTCGACTTCGACCTCTATCCCGGCCGCACCCTCGGTATCGTCGGCGAGTCCGGCTCCGGCAAGTCCGTCACGTCGCTGGCAGTCATGGGCCTACTCCCCGAATACGCAAAGGTCACGGGCTCGGTGCGGTTTGAGGGAACGGAGCTGCTGGGCAAGACCGACGCGGAGATGTCAAAGATCCGCGGCAACGGCATCGGCATGATCTTCCAAGACCCCCTGTCGGCGCTCACCCCCGTTTACGACATCGGCACGCAGCTGGTGGAGGCCATCCAGGCCCACAACAACATCTCCAAGTCCAAGGCCATGGAGCGCGCAGCGGAGCTGCTCGACCTCGTCGGCATCCCGGAGCCGAAGAAGCGTCTGCGCTCCTTCCCCCACGAGTTCTCCGGCGGCATGCGCCAGCGCGTGGTCATCGCTATCGCCATCGCGAATAACCCCAACGTCCTCATCGCCGACGAGCCGACGACCGCACTCGACGTCACCATCCAAGCTCAGATCCTCGAGGTGATTAAGAAGGCGCAGCGCGAAACGGGCGCGGCCTGCATCATGATCACCCATGACATGGGCGTTGTCGCCGGCACCGCGGACGACGTGCTGGTCATGTACGGTGGCCGCCCGGTGGAGCGGGCGGAGGTACACCAGCTTTTCGGCAACCCGAAGATGCCGTACTCCGTTGGCCTGCTGGGGTCGACACCGCGGGTGGATCAGCCGTCGAACGAGCCGCTGACCTTCATCGACGGCAACCCGCCGATGCTGATCGACGTCGCCGACCGCTGCCAATTCGCACCCCGCTGCCCCATCGCCGTGGACGCGTGCCTGGTCCAGGAGCCGCCGCTCGTGCCTAACGACGGCGACGAGGACCACCTAGTCGCGTGCGTCCGCCACGACGAAATCGAGCACGGCGCCATCGATGGCAAGCCCCTCTTCCCCGCCCCGGTGCTGCCGGAGGACACTTTCGCAGGCATCCCCCGCGAGGAGCGCGAGGTCACCCTCGAAGTGGAGAACCTGCACCGCGAGTTCCCGCTGACCAAGGGCGCGCTGGTGAAGCGGCGCATCGGCACGGTGCAGGCGGTCAACCACATCTCCTTCGACGTGCGCGCGGGCGAGTGCATGGCTATCGTCGGCGAGTCTGGCTCCGGCAAGACGACGACCCTGCTGGAGATCATGAACCTCGAGCCGGCGGAGGACACCCGTATCGTCATCTGCGGCCAGGATGCATCGACGATGACAGCCTCGCAGCGCCGGCAGGCGCGTCGCAACATTCAGATGGTGTTCCAGGACCCGATGAGCTCGCTCAACCCTCGCATGACGGTGAAAGAAATCATCCAGGAGCCGCTCGACGCCCTCGGCTATGAGGGGGACAAGGACGCGCGCATCTCGGAGCTGATGCGCACCGTGGGCCTGGACGAGAAGCAGCTGGACCGCTTCCCCGGCCACTTCTCCGGCGGCCAGCGCCAACGCATCGGCCTCGCCCGCGCGCTCGCCACCAACCCCGCGGTGATTGTGCTGGACGAGCCCGTCTCGGCGCTGGACGTCTCCATCCAGGCCGGCGTGATCAACCTGCTGGATTCGCTCAAGCGCGAGCTGGGCTTGTCCTACCTCTTCGTCGCCCACGACCTGTCGGTGGTGCGCCACCTCTCGGACCGGGTGGCCGTGATGTACAAGGGCGACTTCGTGGAATTCGGCGACACGGACGATGTCTTCGACCGCCCGCAGCACCCGTACACCAAGGCGCTGCTGTCGGCCATTCCGGTGCCCGATCCGGACGCGGAGCGCTCCCGCAAGCGCACCGTCTACGCGCCGGAGGAGGTCACACCCGCCTGACCTCGACGTCGACGGGCAGGGCCGGCAGGAGCGCCTCCTGCGCGGCCCACATCTCCCACCACGGCGCGTAGCCCGGGTCCCGGTTGAGGGCCCGGGCTTTCCGCGTGCCGGCGTCCGCGGTCACCCGCACGGTGTCCACCTCGCCGCGTCGTCGCGCGGCACGTATCGACGCCTCCGTGACCGCCCCCACGCCCTCCACGACGAGGTCCGCGGCCGGGTCGAGCGGCACCCATTCGCTCGGCCGATCCCGCTCCCAGTCCCAACGCCAGAACCCAGGGCGCTCCGGGTGGAGCACGTCCTCGGCGACCATGCGCGCGCCCTCGGCGAGCCCGCCCCAGCCGGGGTAGAAGTCGTCGAGGTGCACCACCTGGATGCCGAGCGCCTCGCCAATCTGCGCGGCGAGGGACGTCTTGCCGGCGCCGGAGGGGCCGTCGATGAGCAGGGTGTACGTCATCGCGCCGCCCACACCGGGCGCAGGTCGCCCGTTGCCCAGGCCAGCCCGAGCGCCGCGAGCGCCACGGCGAGGCACACCGCCATGACCGCCCAGTCGGGCGCGTCGAGCTTGGATTCGCGGGCCCACGTGCGCTTGCCGGGCCCGCCAAAGCCGCGCGCCTCCATCGCGGTGGCGAGCTTGCCGGCGCGGCGCAGCGACATGACGAGCAGCCCGAACGCGAGCGAGAACCAGTACTTGACCTTGCCCTGGTCGGCGATGCCGCGCGCGCGGCGGGAGCGGCGCATCGCGTCGAGGTCGTCGCGTAGCAGGGTGAGCATGCGCAGCGCCGCGACGGTACCGATGACAAAGCGCTCCGGCAGGTGCAGCACCTGCGCGAGGCCGTCGCCTAAATCAGTCGGGTCCACGTCGGCGGAGAGCACGACCACCGGCAGCGCGATGGCGAGGACGCGCAGGATGATCGCGCCCGCGAGCGAGACGGAGAGCTCGGTGACGTTGATGAGGCCCCAGTGCAGGTACGTCTCCCCGCCGGATTGGCCGTAGAGCGCCATCGGGATGCCGGCGAGCGGGGCGACGATAAGCACCGGCAGGGACCGCTTGAAAAAGCGACCGTAGCCCATCCCGCACATGGGCACCATGAGCAGCGTAAACGCGATGACGAAGGCGGCGGAGACCCAGTCCACCGTGAACATCAGCGGGGTGGTCAGAAGCGCCAGCCCGAGGATGCGGGTGACGGGGTTGATGTTGCGCAGCAGGTTCACCTACCCCTCCCCTCCCGCGGCGATGTGCTCGACGTGGTCGCCGAGGGAGGAGATGAACGCCTCGTCGTGCGTGATGGAGACGACCGTGACGCCCTCGTCCGTGAGCTCGCGGATGAGGCCGACGAGCTCGACAAAGGTCCGGTCGTCCTGGCCGAACGTCGGCTCGTCGAGGATAAGCAGCTGCGGGGCGTTCACCAGCGCAGTCGCCACCGAGAGGCGGCGCTTCTCCCCGCCGGAGAGCGTGAACGGGTTCGCGTCGAGGAGGTGGTCGAGGCGGAGGCGGGCCGTGAGGTCGTCGATACGCTGCTGCGGCGCGCCGGACAGCGCCATCTCCTCGCGCACGGTGGCGGTGACGAACTGGTGCTCGGGCTCCTGGAACACGTAGCCGATGCGGCTGGCCAGGTGCGCGGACGACCACTCGATGGACGGTTTTGTCAGCCCCTGCGCGATGCGCTCGGAATACTCGACGCGGCCCCGCTCGGGCGGGGTGAGGCCCGCGAGCACCTGCACGAGCGTGGTCTTGCCGGAGCCGTTCTCGCCGGTGATCACGGTGGAGTACCCCTCGGGCGCGCGCACCGTGCGCGGCGGCCCGAAGCGGGTGAGCAGGTCCTGCGTAGCGACGGCCGAAGGTGCCCCCGCCGGCACCTGCCTCGCCGGCGGCAGCGCCGGGGCGTCCGGGAGTTCCTCGGCGCCGATCCGTGCGAGGCCGCCGGGGCCGAGGCGGTAGAACGTGTCCACGACGCCGGCCCAGTGCTTCGGCCGGTGCTCGACGACGATGAGCGTGGCGCCGGTGCGCCGGCACACCCGGTCCACGGCGGCGATGACCTCGTCGCGCCCGCGCGGATCCAGGTTCGCCGTGGGCTCGTCGAGGATGAGGATGTCCGCGCCCATCGCGATGACGCCGGCGAGGGCGAGGCGCTGCTTCTGCCCGCCGGACAGGTGGGCGGTGCGGTGGTCGAGCGGGATGTCGAGGCCGACGGCGTCCAGGGCTGCCTCGACGCGCGGCCAGATCTCCCCCGGCGCGACGCCGAGGTTTTCCGCGCCGAACGCGACGTCGTCGCCCACGCGGGAGAGGATCGTCTGGGCCTCGGGGTCCTGCAGCACCATGCCGACGGTGCCGTCGACGTCGAGGGTGCCGGTGCGGCTGCCGTCCTCGGAGTCGTCGACAAGACCCGCGATCACGGCGAGCAGGGTGGACTTGCCGGAGCCCGAGTCGCCGGTGACGAGGACCCGCTCGCCCGGGGCGACGTCGAGGTCAACGCCCGTGAATGCGGGCTCGCGGCGCGTCGCGTGCTGGTAGCCCAGCCCCCGCGCCCGGATGGCGGGGGCCATCTACTTCGCCCGGCCGAACCGCTCCCGGCCGGCGCCGAAGCGGTCGAGCGCGCCGGTCTGCGCCAGGGCCTTGACCAGGTAGTGGCTGAGCACGCCGGCGAGCACGGCGCCGGAGATCACGGTGCAGGTGAGGTAGATGAGGTTGAACGTGAGGCTCATCGCGAAGTTCGCGGACGTGAACAGCTCGAGCACGAACGCGCCGACGCCGGCGCCGACGCCGGCGAGCACGGCCACCGGCAGGTCGAAGCGGCGGTAGGCGAAGAGCAGGAAAATCAGCTCCGCGCCGAGGCCCTGGGCAAGGCCGGAGTAGAGCGTCTCAATGCCCCACTGGCTGCCGATGAGCGCGGACACGGACGCCGCGATGACCTCGACGAAGATGGCCGCACCCGGCTTGCGGATGATCAGCCCGCCGAGCACGCCGCCGGTGAACCAGATGCCGGAGACGAGGCCGCCGAGGCCCGGGGTGAGGGTGTCCAGCGCCTTGAAGCCCGCGTAGCCGACGCTGTTCCATACCCAGAACAGCAGGCCGCACGCCACGCCGAGGACGGCGGCGGTGACGATGTCGATGACACGCCAGGAGTTGTTTTTCGGGGTTGTCGAGGGCAAGGTCAGTCCTTCCTATCGCCGGCATTATCCGGATCAGGTGCAACGGTTCGCCGTCCGCCGGCGTCTCAGCCCCCGCCCGTGTCTTCAATGCAGTTACGCACGAGATGCTACAGCATCGGTCGCGCGGTGCCGTATCCTGAGCGGGTTCCCATCTGCGAAAGGATCCCGTATGGCCGGTGGCCTCTTTGCCCTGCTCGACGACGTTGCGCTCATCGCGCGCCAGGCCGCCGCGAGCACGGACGACGTCGCGTCGATGGCGGCCAAGACCTCGGCGAAGGCGGCGGGCGTGGTCATCGACGACACGGCCGTGACCCCGCAGTACGTCTCCGGCGTCACCCCGGCCCGCGAGCTGCCGATGATCTGGAAGATCACGAAGGGCTCGCTGCGCAACAAGCTGCTCATCATCCTGCCGGTCGCGCTGCTGCTCAACGCGTTCGCCCCGTGGGCGCTCACCCCGATCCTCATGGTCGGCGGCGCCTACCTCTCGTTTGAGGGCGCGGAGAGGATCGCCGGCAAGTTCTTCCCCTCCGAGGAGCAGCCCGCCGAGAATTCGGCGCAGGATGAGGACGCGCTGGTCAGCAGCGCGATCCGCACGGACCTCATCCTTTCCGCGGAGATCATGATCATCTCGCTCGACGAGGTGAAGGACCAGTCGGTGTGGATCGAGGCGGCGGTGCTCGTCGCGGTGGGCATCCTCATGACGCTCGGCGTCTACGGCGTCGTGGGCCTGCTGGTGAAGATCGACGACATCGGCCGCGGCATGATCGAGCGTGGCCACGCCCCGCGCCTCGGCCGCGCGCTGGTCAAGGGCATGCCGGCCGTCCTCGACGTCATCGGCGTCGTGGGCACGGTGGCGATGCTGTGGGTCGGCGGCCACCTCGTCCTGCGCGGGCTGGACGAGGTGCTCGGCTGGCACTGGCCGCACCACGTCATCGAGCGGGGCCAGGACGCCATCGGCGGCGGCGCGCTCGGCTGGCTCGTGGAGACCGGGGTGTCGCTCGTCGCGGGCCTCATCGTCGGCTTCCTCGTGTACGGCGCCGTGCAACTCGTAAGGAAGGGGCGGTAGCTATGGCAGCTAAGCAGTACCTCCTCGCCCCCTCGACGTGGGGCGCGGGCGTTGAGGTTCCCGTCGAGCACATCTCCCAGGCCGCGTTGTTCTCGGATTTCGCGGGCCGCCGGGGCACGACGTACGTAGATGTGGTGCTCGAGGCGAACCCGCTGAACACATCGTGGCGAGTGCGCCGTCGCTCCGGCGGCGACCTGCCCGGCCCGGTGCTCGGCGAAATCGCCCCCGAGTGGCGCGCGTACTTCCCCGACATCGAACGGGTGCACGCCTCCTTCTTCCAGCCCGCCACCGTCGCAGAGGTCAAGCTCGACGCGGACACCGGCCGGTTCGCGGTGTACGTCGTGCTGCCCGAGCCGCAGCTCGCGGTGCCGCGCAACAACGCGCCGGAGGACGCCGCGGTGCTACGCCCCGGCGACATGCTCGTCGTGGACACCTCCGTCGGCGAGTTCAGCGCCGCCGAGCTCGCGGAGCGCTCCCCCGGCCAGTGGTTCGTGGGGCTGCAGCGTATCGACGACACCACGGTGGCCACCCTCGACGGCAGGGTCCTCGGCTCGCTGGAGGGCGAGGACGGGGTATGGACTGACGAGTTCGAGCGCGGCGCGCTGTGGTCCCGCGCCGTCGTGCTCAACGGCATGGCGGCGCTCGACGCGGCACCGCCGGACGAGGGCGTCGACTCCCTGCCCATGCTCACCGCCGCCCCCGTGCGCCCGCAGACCCCCTGGCAGCTCATCGAGTTCCCCGACGGCGGCTGGGCGGTAACGGTCGAGCGCTCCTTCGCCACCGAGGCGAAGCCCCGCCACACGGCGCGCTACGTCTCGCTCGGCGGCGAGGCCAGGCCCGCGGAGCTCAGCGCGCCGACCGAGATGTTCGGGCGCGTCGACGAGGCGGAGGAACCGCGGGAGGAGCCGACCGCGGTCGCCGTGCCGCAGGAGCCGGAGAGATATCTCACCGAGGTGGAGAAAGTCCAGCTCAGGCGCAAAAAGAGCGGGCGGAAGCGGGGTGGGCGCCACCGCCGCTAAGCTACGCTGGATGGTGCAACGATCCGCGAACGAAGGAGTTGACATGGCAGACAAGGGACCGAACCCGTACGTGCTGGACATCGAGCAGGCGACGCTGGACAACGAGGCGTTCCGCGACACCCTGTGGACCGGGCCGAACATGCAGCTGACCGTGATGACCATCCCAGCCGGCGGCGAGATCGGCGCCGAGATCCACGGCGACCACGACCAGTTCCTCCGCCTCGAAGAAGGCGAGCTGCGCGCGAAGATCGGCCCGTCCGAGGACGACCTGGAGATCGACCAGGTGATCTCCGCAGACTGGGCGGCGTTCGTGCCGGCTGGGAAGTGGCACAACTTCGTCAACGAGTCCGACGCCCCGGCGAAGCTGTACTCCATCTACGCGCCGGCGGAGCACAAGCCGGGCACGCGCCACGAGACGAAGGAAGACGCGGACAACGACCCGAACGAGACTGACGCCGCATAACCCCCGCGTGTACCACGGCCCACGAAACATTACGGTTTCGCGGGCCGTTTTCTCATACCTTTGCTAGAGTCTTCTGCGGTTTAAGAAGTATTACCAACACCTGTCTTAGAAGGTAGACGCATGCGTTCCCGTTCTCTCCCCAAGTCCCTTCTCAGCGCCAGCGTCGTCGCCGCGCTCACCTGCACCGTTGCGGCGCCCGTGGCGCACGCAGCGAGTGGGTCGTCCGACTTTGCTGGCTTGTCGTCGCGCGGGACGTCGTCGTCAAGCGGGAGCTCCTCGTCGAAGTCGAAGTCGAAAAGCTCCACCACTCAAAAGCGGAAGTGGGTCGAGGTGAAACCGCCGAAGAAGACCGCCTCGGCCCCGGTGCGGATGCCCAACGGCACCACCGTGCAGATCATGGGCGACGTGCTCGGCCCCTACTCGGCGCACACGGGCTTCCGCAGCGGCGACCTCGGCGTCATGGCGCCGGTGGGCACGAACGGCGAGTTCGCGATGATCTTCGGCGACTCGTTCCGCGGCAACTTCGGCGACGACTGGATGAGCCCGGTGGGCGTCATCGCGAAGATGGACGAGAACGGCTACATCGAGATCGTCCGCCCGATCGACAACTCGTACCGGGTGGACGACATGATCAGCTACCACCACGTGAACAACCTCACGCTCATCCCGTCCGACGTGATCAACATCGACGGCACCCTGTACATGCAGGGCATGTGGAACCAGGGCATCGGCAACGTCTCCGGCGTGCAGATCTGGAAGTCCACGGACAACGGCGCGACCTGGACGTCCATCGCCTCCACCGGTTCCGACTTCCTCGGCGGCATGGGCCAGCTCATCAGCTGGGAAAAGGGGCCGGACGGCTACATCTACACCGTCGCCACCTCCTTCAAGCGCGCGGACCCGGTGTACCTCATGCGCTTCAAGCCGCAGGACATCGGCAACATGGGCAAGTGGCAGGTCTACAGCCCGAAGAAGGACAAGTGGGGCTCGAGCGCGGAGCCGATTCTCGACGGCGTGCGCGCCGGCGAGATGAACCTGCGCTACATCGACGGCCACTGGGTCCTCGTCATGTTCAACCAGAAAACCCTCTCCATCGAGGTTCGCATTTCCGACACCCTCGACCAGGACTGGTCCACGGTGCCGGTGGCGGTGATCGCCCAGAACGGCCCGTGGTCCGCGCGCCAGACGCCAGAGAACTGGTCCCAACCGTACGGCGGCTACATCGTCCCCGGCTCCACCATCGACAACATGGACATCGTCGTCTCCCAGTGGAAGACGGACGATAACAGCCGCTACATGTCGACGCAGTTCAACGTCAAGGGCCTGGACAAGTTCTTCGGCATCAACACGAAGAAGGAAGAGAAGCAGGAGGTGCTCAAGGTCGTCGAGCACGCCGCGACCGACACCCCCGACATGCAGGCCGAAGACGCAGCCGTCGAGGCCCGCCCCGAGGTGTTCGCTCCGGACGACAATGACGGCACCGCCCCGCTGCGCGTCGCCGCGATCGTGCTCGGCCTCGTCGCGGGCGCGGTCGCGCTCCCGCTCATCCAGCAGCAGCTGCGCGACCTGCTCCAGCTGTAGCCCGCTGATGCTCCGGGCCGCCTGCCCAGTATCATCTCCCCGGTGACGCAGACTACTCCCCGCTCGCCGTGGCCAGCCCTCTGGTCGATGATGCTGGGCTTTTTCATGATCCTGGTGGATTCCACCATCGTTTCGGTGTCCATCCCCGCCATCGCCGAGGGCCTCAACGCCTCCTACAACGAGGTGCTCTGGGTCAACAGCGCGTACCTCCTCGCGTACGCAGTGCCGCTGCTCATCACCGGCCGCCTCGGCGACCGCTTCGGCCCCCGCTCGATCTACCTCATCGGCCTCGCGCTGTTCACGTTCTCTTCGCTCGCGTGCGGCCTCGCCACCACCTCGGGCGCGCTCATCGCCGCGCGCGTGTTCCAGGGCCTCGGCGGCGCGCTGGTCACCCCGCAGACGATGTCGGTGATGATCCGGACGTTCTCCCCGAAGGAGCGCGGCAGCGCCATGGGCGTGTGGGGCGCGACCGCCGGCCTCGCCACCGTCACCGGGCCACTGTTGGGCGGGTTGCTTGTCGACGCCGCCGGTTGGCCCTGGATCTTCTACGTCAACGTCCCCCTCGGCATCGTCGGCCTGATCCTCGCGTGGATCAACATCCCCCGCCTCGAGCAGACCAACCGCCACTTCGACTGGCCCGGCGTGGTGCTCAGCGCGGCCGGCATGTTCTTCCTCGTCTTCGGTATCCAGGAGGGCCAGCACTTCGGCTGGGACTGGCACGTCTGGGCGTTCATCGCCGCCGGCCTCGTCGCGATGGCCGCGTTCTTCCGCTGGCAGGCCCGCCAGGGTGACAACGCGCTCGTCCCGCTCGGCCTGTTCGGCGACCGCAACTTCTCGCTCGCCGGGCTGACCATCTCCACCGTCGGCTTCGCCGTCTCCACCTTCGCCATCCCGTGGATGATCTACGTGCAGACCGCGGAGGAGTACTCCCCGACCCGCGCCGCGCTGCTCATCCTCCCGTCCGGCATCGTCTCCGGTGTGCTCTCGCCGTACGTGGGCAAGCTCACCAACTCCCACGACCCGAAGCCGTTCGCCATCGCCGGTCTCGCGCTCGCCTCGGCGTCGATAGGCGCCTCCGCCCTGATCACCGACCCCGGGATCGACCCGCGCTGGATGTACCTCGTCTCAGTGTTCTACGGCGTGGCCAACGCGATGATGTGGGGTCCGCTATCCATGATCGCCACCCGCAACCTGGACCGCTCGCTCGCGGGCGCGGGTTCGAGCGTGTACAACACCACGCGTCAGATCGGCGCCGTGATCGGCTCCGCGGCGATGGCCGCGATGATGTCGTCCCAGCTGGAGAGGCACCTCGGCGCGGGCCAGATGACGGGGCCGCTCCCGGCACCACTGCAGGAGCCGTTCGCCCAGGCGATGAGCAACTCGATCCTGCTGCCGTGCGTCGTGCTCGCGCTCGGCGCGCTCGCCGCCTGCTTCTTCGCGAAGACGAAGTCCTGGAACGACTAGGGGGCTACGAGATGCGGATTCGCTCCCACTCCCCGAGCTCGTCGCGCTCGTAGGCGATCCGGTCGAAGTGCATGCGGTCGTCCCAGAGGTGGAAGAACTCGTAGTGCTCGGGTTCGACCCGCCACACGTTGAACCGCTCCCCGTCCACCGCGCGTGAGGCGGTGCCTCGGACGCGGACCGCGCGGCGCATCGGCTGCCACCAGAAGTTCAGCGCCGCCGCCCAGCTCGTCTCCATCTGGCGCACCTTCGCGGTATCCGTGGCGGTGCCGAAGTGAAACCCGTCCGAATCCAGGTACAGCAGGTCGACGATGCGCGCGTCCGGCAGGCCGTCGTCGTCCACCGTCGCCACCGTCACGGCGCTCACGTCGCCGACGTTATTCTCGACCGCCTCCACGAACCAGTCCGCGAAGAGTTGGTTGGGGTCGGCGGGAAGCTTGCTCATGTCGTGCTTGCCCGGGGACGCGTGCGGCCGTTTCAGCCCGTCGAGATAGTCCTGGGACAGGTAAATCATGGACTCATCGTAACCACAGCGTTCGCCGCCGAACTGCGCTTTCGGTTGCGATATCGGCCACACAGCAGGTATCACGGTCGCATGTCCAGCCAGCGTCGACGCAAACCGCGCGCGCCGAAGCGCCGGATCGAGGGCACCTACGCCATCGACACCGGGCACGCCGCGATCGTCGCCGATCCGCTGCGCGACGGCGGCTATGTCCTCGAGGTCAACAACGTCCCCTCCTCCTACGTCGTCCCCGGTGCCCCGGAGGTGCTCGAGTACGACTACATGCGCTGGATCGCCGCCTTCATGGAGTCCGCCGAGCTGCCCCGCCCGTTCACGGCCGTGCACCTCGGCGCCGCCGGCTGCTCGCTGCCCAGCTACGTCGCGCACCGCTGGGACAGCCACAACATCGCCGTCGAACTCGACGCTGGCCTCGCAGCGCTCGTGCGCGACGCCTTCGACCCACCGGTAGAGATCGCCGTCGCGGAGGCGCGCGCCTTCACGCACGCGCTCGCCCCCGGCTCCGTCGACGTGATCGTGCGCGACGTATTCGCCGGCCCGGACACGCCGCGGGCGCTCGCCACGGTCGAGTTCTTCCACGCCGCGCACCGGGCGCTCACCCCCGGCGGCGTGTTCGTGGCCAACGTCGGCGACCGCCCCGGCCTGGCGAATGCACGCGCCCAGCTCGCCGGGCTCGCGGAGGTGTTCGCGCACACGGCGGCCGCCGCGCCGACGGGCATACTCGGCGGGCGCGAGTACGGCAACGTCGTGCTCGCCGCGAGCGACGCGCCGCTCGCGTTTTCCGGCGAGGTGCCGTGGAAACCCGGCGCCGATCTCTCCGGGGCTACGCCGGCTCTGCGCGACTGAGCGTGTCGGGGTGGTTTTGTATGGTGTGTTTAGCCGGGCGTGTAGGTAATCGCACAGATGTTGGGTGAGTGGTTTATTTTTCCCGCATATTGAGTTGCGTACCGTTTGTATGTTCGTTATAATGGAACGCAACAACAAAAAGGGGGCGGCAATGACAACGGCAACCACGGCACCAAAAACGTTCCGTAACCAGCGAGAACACGACCCAGATAGCGAAGCAGCACAACTCATCCGCGACACCTACTGGGCAATGTTCGGGCACTACTCCTACCCAGGGTTCGACATCGAAGACTTCGACGTCACGGTCACAAAACTGCAAGCCGCCACCGGGTGGTCAAAAACCCTCGTCAAACACGCCATCCTCGGACACGCCGCACTACAGGAACTCCCGAACCTGCGGGCACTCCAACGCGACACCCGCGTCATGGACATCGCCCACCTCACCGCGGTCTACACCACACTCGAAGAACTCGGACCCGACGCGGACGACGAGTTCTACGCAGTCATCGACGACATCCTCGTCGACACCTTCACCCCGAAACGCCACAACCAACTCCTCCCCCAACGCAAAACAGTCACCGACCGGATCCGCGCCGCCATCAAACGCCTCGACCCCACCCGCGCCTACGACAAACGCAAACGCACCAAGCGGGAACAAAACACCGACGACACCCTCCGCTTCGACACCTACAGCATCGACGGCACCCAGCGCTGCCGCATCGAACTGCTCACCAACGCCACGACCAGCAAACGCATCCACGTCCACGTCACCGCCATCGCACGCGAACACGGCATCAGCACGGTAGAAGCCGCCGAACAACTTCTCTCCGGCGAACTCGCAGGCGCGCAAGCACGACCCGTCATCAACGTCTACAGTCCAAAGGGCCGCGCGGAGGGCGACCCGGTGTACATCCCCGGCAGCGGGTGGACCGACCCGGAGGCGACCGCCGCCTTCGACGATTGGCTGGCCGAGTCGGAGCCCGTCGAGCGCAACCTCGACGCCGCCGCCGAGCAGGTGCTCCGGGGCTACGCCCCGAGCGAGGCGATGCGCCAGGCGGTGGGCGCCCGAAACAGGACGTGCGTCTACCCGGGCTGCAACCGCCCCGCGGAACAGTGCCAGCTCGACCACCGCATCCCCTACGAAGAAGGCGGCGAAACCGCGGTGGGCAACCTGTTCCCCCTCTGCCAACACCACCACAACATGAAGACAGACCGCCGGGCCTTCTACGTCCCCGACCCCACCACCGGCGACATCATCTGGCTCTTCGCCGACGGCACCTTCGAGATCGAATCGCCCGACAGCCTCCTGCACAGCCGATTCACACCGACGACACCCCGGTGGCGCTCCAGCCTGGCCAACGTACGCGCAAACCGGGCCCGCCTGGCGGAGTTCTACGCCAAAGGCCACACCATCCTCGACCAATTCGACACAGACCTCGACCTCACACGCGCCACCACAGCAATCCAACACCTCGAAGAGGAATACGGCAGAACATTCCCCTTCACCCCACACATGCCCTACCAAGAACCACTACCCGAAGAACCCTACGAACCACCCATCCCCGACCCCGAATACACCTACCCCGCCGAAGAACTACACCACATAGACCTCACCCAATACCTCCTCAACTACGACTTCGCACTCCAACACGGATGCGTCTACTTCCCATACGGCTTCATCGAAATCCCCGGCGAAACCACCGCCTAGCGCACCCGCGCTACTATCGGGCGAGCACAAGAAAACCTCGACGAAAGGAAGCTCCGCATGCAGAACGATCCCGCGAAGCCCGGCTACACCACCGACGGCAGCACAAACAAGCCGGTGGACCACGACGAGGACCAGCTCGCCCAGGACACGGGCTCGGCGCTCGGCACCGGCGAGACCGCTGAGGAGACGGTGGACGACACCACCAACGACGCCGAGTAGCCGTCACGCCTCCCAGCGGATCTCCGCCGGGTCTTTGTCGTCGCGCCAGCCCCGCCAGGAGGCCTGGCGCACTTTTTTGTCCGCGGTGGCGCCGGCGAGCTGTACCTCCGCGACGTACTTCGGTGTCACCCACCAGGCGTCTTTCGCGTCGGAGTCCGGCACCTCGATAGGCGGGGTCTTGCGCTCAACCCGCCGCAGCTTCGCGCCGATCTCGGCGAGCTGCGCGTTGGAGAACCCGGTGCCCACGCGCCCGGCGTACCGCAGCTCCCCGTTTTCGTCCGGCACCGCCACGAGCAGCGAGGAGATCCCGCGCTTGCCCGTGCGCACCCCGACGACGACCACCTCTTGGTGCAGCGCGCGCTTGACCTTCAACCACGCACGAGAGCGTTCCCCCGGCTCGTACGGTGAGCTCACGTCCTTGGCCACCACGCCCTCGAGTCCCAGCTCGTCCGCTGCGCGCCATGCGTGGTCGAAGGAGCCGGTGGTCGCGGGCGGGACAGCGACGTGCTCGGTTGGCGTCAGCCCCTCGAGCAGCGCCCGGCGCGCTTCCCACGGCTCGCCGGTGAGGTCACGCCCGCCGAGACGCAGCACGTCGAAGACCATGTAGCGCAGTTCCGGGTCCTCGTGACGCAGCGCCGAGAAGTTGGGCCTACCGTCGGGCCCGAGGGCGATGAGCTCGCCGTCGACGGTGCCGCCGTCGCTAAGCATGTGCTTCAGCTCGCTGGCCTGCGGGAACAGCGCGGTGTAGTCCTTGCCCCCGCGGCTGCGCAGGTGCACGGTCTCGCCGACGTCGGCGATGATGCGGTAGCCGTCCCACTTCATCTCGAACGCGAAGGTGGTGCCGTCGCGCTCCGCGAGCGCGATGTCGGCGCGCGTTGCCATGGTCGGCAGCATGGGCCCCATCTCCGGCTGCTCCCGCATCAACTTGAGCAGCCAGTTGCGCTCCTCGGTCCGGATGAGCGCGTAGCGCCGCGGCACCCCGCCGAGGCCGCCGCCGTCCCTGCCGCGCAGCACGGCGATGATCTCCCGGTCGCGCCACTTCTCAATCTCGCAGGTGCCGATGTCCCAGATCTTCACCGTCCCCGCCCCGTACTGCCCCTTCGGGATGGTGCCCTCGAACTGCGCGTATTCGATCGGGTGGTCCTCAGTCTGCACGGCGAGGCGGTTGACGCCGGTCTCCAGCGGCGGGCCCTTCGGCACCGCCCAGGAGACGAGCACGCCGTCGTGTTCGAGGCGGAAGTCCCAGTGCAGGTGGGAGGCGTCGTGCTCGCCGATGACGAAGATCGGCTCGCCGCTGCGGGGCGCGGGCGCGCTGTCGGGCACGGGCTCGCCGGTCTTCGACTTGTTGCGCATGGAGCGGTAGGTGGCCAGCTTGTCTTCGGCCAGCTCCGCGATCGGGTCGAGGCCGTCCTCGACGCGCGCGATGACCTCCTCGAACTCGAGGTGTTTCAGGTGCGGGTCCGCGATCTCGTCCCACGTCCGGGGTGCCGCGACGGTCGGGCGCTCCCGCCCGCGCAGCGAGTACGGGCAGATGGTGGTCTTTTTGCCGTTGTTCTGGCTCCAGTCCAAGAACACCTTGCCGGCGCGCTCGGCCTTCGCCATCGTCGCGGTGACCCGGTCCGGGTGCTCCTTCTCCAGCGCCAGCGCGAGCGTCTTGGCCACCTTGGTCACGGCGTCGGCGTCGCTCGCTCCGTCGAGGCCCGCGTAGAGGTGGATGCCCTTCGACCCGCTGGTTACGGGCACGCAGCGCAGGCCCATGTCCTCGAGGATCTCGCGGCATTCGAGCGCCACCTCGGCCGTCTGCGCGAGCCCGACGCCGGGGCCGGGGTCGAGGTCGAGCACGAGCCGGTCCGGGTGTTGCGGTGTGCCGTCCGCGCCGAAGCGCCACTGCGGCGTGTGCAGCTCGAGGGCGGCGACTTGGGCGAACCACGCGAGGGTGGCGGAGCCGTCGAGAAGCGGATATGCGTTGACGCTCGTGGCGTGCTGAATGGTGGCGGTGGGGATCCACTCGGGTGCGGAGTCCTCGAGGTCCTTGCGAAAGAAGCTTTGCTTATCGACGCCCTCCGGCCACCGCTTCCTGGTCACCGGCCGCCTGCGCGCCTGCGGGACGAGCACGTCGGCGACGGCGAGATAATAGCGCATGACGTCGGCTTTCGTGGTGCCCGTCGCTGGGTAAAGCACCTTGTCCAGGCTGCTCACCGTGAGCTGGCGGCCGTCGACGCGGACCTTCGTGCCGGACGCCATTTACCAGTAGCCGATCAGGTTCATCCACGCGCCGCCGACGACCATCCAGATGGCCAGCGAGACGGTGCCGGTGACCGCGGAGGTGCGCCACCACTCCGAGGTGGTGACGTAGCCGAGGCCGTAGATGGTCGGCGCCGGTCCGCCGGCGTACTGCGTGAGGTTCTGGAAGATGTTGGAGACGTAGCCCAGGATGAGCGCCGCGAACACCGGCGGAGCGCCGACGGCGATGGCGGCAGCGAGGAAGGCCGCGTACATCGCGGAGATGTGCGCCGTGGCGGAGGCGAACATGTAGTGGACGAAGAAGTAGATGATCACGAGCAGGGCGAGGGCGAGCACCCAGTTCATGCCGCCGAGACCGTTGGCGATGGAATCCGAGACCCACTTGATGAAGCCGTAGGACGACAGTGCGGACGCCATCATGTAGAGCACCGCGAACCACACCATCGTGTCCCGCCGATGAAGGCGGTCGTGGTGGCGCTGATGTCCAGCGCGAGGTCGCCGACCGTCCACAGGAGCAGCAGGGTGACAAAGGTGCCGGCGAGGACCTTCTCGCCGTAGGACATCGGGCCGAGCTCCTCGAGCTCCTCGGCGGCCATCGCCTTCGCGCGCGGGGTGTCGGTGAGCTCCGGCGGGTAGATCTTGTACAGCACCCACGGCACGACGGCGAGGGCGACGAGGCCCGGGACGATGGCGCCGACCGCCCACTTCGTCCAGGAGATGTCCACGCCCTGGTCGCTGGCCAGCGAGGCGATAAGCGGGTTGCCCGCCATGGCGGTGAGGAACATCGCGCAGGTGATGGCGTTGACGTTGACCACGCTCATGGAGAGGAAGGCGCCGGCCTTGCGGCGGGTCTCACCGGGCTCGGAGCCGTACTCGGAGGCCACCGACTTCATGATCGGGGCCATGATGCCGCCGCCGCGCGCCGTCGCCGAGGGGATCGCAGGAGACAGGACGAGGTCGCCGGCGGCGAGGCCGTAGGCGACGCCGAGCATCGTGCCGCCCACCTTGGACACGAAGAACAGGGCGATGCGGCGGCCGAAGCCGGTTTTGATGAAGCCGCGGGAGATGAGGAACGCCATGACGATGAGCCAGATCGTCGAGTTGGAAAAGCCCATGAGGGCGTACGGCGCGCCCGGGTCGCTCTTCGGCGCGGTGAGCGGCACGAGTCCGGTGAGCACGCCGGCCACCATGCCGATGATGGTTACCGCGCCCATCGGCATGGGTTTGAGGATGATACCGACGATCGTGGCGGCAAACAGGCCGAACATGCGCCACGCCTGGTCTGTCAGCGCGTCGGGGTGCGGTCCGAACCAGAACGCCAGGGTGATCAGGACGGGAATGCCGAAGCCGACCGCCATCTTCTTCCAGTGCTCACCGCCCGGCGCGTCCACGTGGGTGGGGGCCTTTGGTTCGTCGATACGCTGCTGCGCGGAGCTTGGGGCGCTCATGCTGCGAATTCCTTCCTGAGAACCGGTTATGCCGTTCACAGTAATTCGCGGCGGTACATACGTACGCACCGAACCTGGCGCCGTGTGCGCGGATTCACACCCACGTACACTCGGGTGCCATGCGCGCGATCTGGTCCGGCTCCGTCACGTTCGGCCTCGTCAACGTCCCCGTCAAGGCGTATGGGGCGACCGAGGATCACGACCTCTCCTTCCACCAAGTCCACGACAAGGACGGCGGCCGCATCCGCTACGAGCGGCGCTGCGAGGTGTGCGGGGAGAAGGTGGACTACAAGCACATCGAGAAGGCCTTCGAGGAGGACGGTGACACGGTCGTGCTCACCGACGAGGACTTCGCCTCCCTGCCCGAGGCGGACAACGACGAGATCGAGGTCGTGCAGTTCGTGCCTGCGGATCAGATCGACCCGCTCATGCTGGAGAAGTCTTACTACCTCGCCCCGGAGGGCAAGACGCCGAAGTCCTACCTGCTGCTGCGGCAGACGCTCGAGGACTCCGAGCTCATCGCCGTGGTGCGCTTCGCGCTGCGCCAGAAGACGCGCCTCGGCGTGCTGCGGGTGGTGGGCAACGTGATCGTGCTGCAGGGCATGATGTGGGCCGACGAGGTGCGCGAGCTGGACTTCGACGGCGAGTTTAAGGGCACGAAGTCCCGCGCGAAGATCTCGGACAAGGAGATGGAGCTGTCGAAGCAGCTTGTGCAGTCCTACGCCTCCGACTTCACGCCGAAGGCGTTCGAGGACGACTACCAGGCAGAACTGCGTAAGCTCATCGATGCGAAATTTGAGCAGGGCGACACCATCGACACCGAAGCCACCTTCGGGGAGAAACCCTCCGACGAGGACGGCGACGACAACGTGGTCGACCTCATGGAGGCGCTCAAGGCTTCGCTGGATAAGAGGAAGTCGGGCAAAAAGTCCGGCAAGAGCGCCTAGCAATCGTCTCCCCAGCGCATCTTGACATCAGCTTAGCCTTACCTTATTGTTCTCCTTGTTCTTGAAAATTAGCTTAGGCTAACTTGACCGAAAAGGGGAAAGTCTTGAGGCTTCCACACAGAATTGGAGTGGCCGCGGTGACGCTCGCCACCGCTTTTGGGCTCGTCGCGTGCGCGGAAGAATCCGGCACCACGGCGCAGTCGGCATCCACGGAGGTCACTGAAGCGTCGTCAAGCGCAGTGAGCTCTCAGGCTCGTACCGCAGAAGGTGCGATTACCGTGACCGACGCCGCTGGCCGTTCGCTGAAGTTCGACGAGCTGCCGGATCGCATCGTCCTCGCCGAGGGGCGCGCTGCCTACGCCACGGCCCTGCTCCAGGACAATCCCCTCGACAACATCGTTGCCTACGGCCAAGACTTGGAGAAGAACGCGGGCGCATTCCGCGACAAACTTTTCGAACTGCAGCCGGAGGCGAAGGACATGCCGATCATCGGGATGATCCAAAAGGGCGATGTCACGGTGGAGAATCTCCTCGCCCAGGACCCGGACGTGGTGATCATGACGCTGGACCAGAAGAAGGCAGTGGAGGAATCCGGTTTCATCGCCGATATGGATGCCGCAGGCATCACCTACGCGTTCATCGACTTCCGCCAGAAGCCGTTGGAGAACACCACCGTATCCATGCAGCTCCTCGGCGACCTGCTGGGGGAAAGCAAACGCGCGGAGGATTACAACGAGTTCTACACCTCCAAGGTGAAGGACATCACTGACCGTGTTGCAGCCATCGATGAACGTCCGGGCACGCTGGTGTGGACCGCCGCCGGCTACAACGAGTGCTGCGCTGTGGCGGGCGACGTCCACCTGGGAACCCTGGTCACGGCGGCCGGCGGCCACAACCTCGGCCCCGAGGTCCTCGGTCCGGAGACGAAGCAGATCACCCCGGAAAAGCTCATCGAGCTTAATCCGGAGAAGCTGATTGTCACCGGCGGCGAGTGGGCCCGCGACCCGAACAAGACGGACATGTTCCGCCACGTTGAATTGGGCTACCAGTCCTCCCCTGAGCTGGCGGAGGAGACGTGCGACGGCCCACTGCAGTTCCCCGGCCTCGACCTGCTGGACGCCCCGAAGAACGGCAATTACTTCGCGGTGTACCACCAGTTCTACGACAACCCGTTCAACGTCTTTGCCCTTGCAGCG